>JAAVDJ010000010.1:0-33270 GCA_014801875.1 Bacteroides sp.
ATATTACGAGTGTCCGATTGTTCTAACAAATATAGCGCGCTATATATTTAACTTTTCTTTAACATTTTGATGTACAGTCTCATTTTTCGGTTAACTACTATCTGAGTGTCAATATTGATATCTGAGACTTCGCAACATCTTGATCTAAGTATTGTTGAGGAGTATGCGGGGACGTATCCTGTTCCTCTTACGATATTGTAGTCCATTCCTGCAAGTGCGTTGATTATCTGCTCGGTGGAGTATCTCCGATCTTCTCCGAGTCCATCGTTGATTTGCATTTGAAAAGCCTTCAGTAACAGTAACGCCACAAAGCAGATGGCAAAATGGGCTCGTATGCGGTCTTCGCGTCGCAGATATACGGGCCGGGCATCAAATTCTGTCTTTGTGACTCTGAACAGATGCTCTATCTCGTAACGGAAGCCATTGACATGAAGTATCTCACCGACAGTATCGTCAAGTTTGGTTGCCAGACAGTTAAGTCCATCCAGAGCCTGCTCTTTCTCGATGGCAGCCATATCCAGACCCATCACACTTTTTTCAGCGATCTCCCCCTCCGGCGTGCAATGCGTGGTTGCGATAAACCGGCGTGGATCCTGCTGTGTCTGGCGTGATTTCTCGGATTTATTCTCGATCATGCGCAAGGCTTTCGAGATATGCTCGGCACGTAGCTGACGCTGGTACAAGGCGTATTTGGGTGAGAACGTTGCAATCAGTCGTTCTTCATAATCCTTTATATTTGAGCGGTTTTCCTTGAACCAGCGTTCACGGTAATACAGGTTATTCTTTTCCGCTGCAAGATCGAGTTTAGATATGTCATAGACGCGATCCTCCTTGTCTCCCAATTTTCTCCAGCCGGTCTTTTCAAGCGCCCATTCTCTCATAAGTCCGGGAAGCCCCGGTATGGACTGGGTAACTATATAATTACGCCCCTCCGAGGTATTGTAGAGACGGTTGTTGATGCTCGCCAGTCCCGCATCCGTACACACCACGAACTCGCTGAGGTTAAATTCATTGGCAAGTATCTCTTCAAGCGGCTGCAGTGTCTGCTGCTCACTCGTATTGCCGGGGTTTATGCAGAAGGCAAGTGGCAGCCCGTCGGCGTCCATGAACATTCCCATCTGTACGATAGGATTGGGACGATGCTCCTTCGACTTGCCGTAACGGCGGAGATTATCTTCCTTCTCAATCTCGAAGTAATAGTTGGTGCAGTCATAGTAAATCACACCAGTTCTGCGGGATAACTCATTTTTTGTAGCCTCGTAAAGGCTCTTCTGTAAGGGAGTGATTTCCTTTGACAATACCTCAAGGAAGTTATATATGTCATCAAGCGAAAAATCAGGAGCATCCACAAAATCCTTCATACACTCCCTTGAGGCACGCTTTGAATCAGGGAAAAGAATCCTGCACATCACCAGTTTACACAGTATATCCGCAAAGTCATATTTAAATCTATGACGTGAAGCGACCTCAGCGGAAAATTCCGATAGTCCCAACTTATTGTACAGTGGCAGAAGCACTAAGTGTCCGCAGTGAACACTTCGCCATTGCCCCGGTTCAATCTTCTTGACCGGATTATATGATACCATAACCGAGGCCTTTTCCTCCTTGAGAGAGGCGTTGATTTCCTTGAGTTTCTGACGCGCCCATGCTTCTGCATCCTCACAGTCATACTTTTCCTTGATTTCGGATTCTGTTCCTAATTTCATATATACCTTTGTAGAGGTGCCACCACCCTTTATGCGGAAGCCTTGCATGATATAGAATCTACGATCTTTGCCCTTGCGAATATCCAAATACATAACTTTATATGGTTAGAACACGGTAGAACAAAGGTATAAAGAAAAATTGACTCTACCAAATTTAAAGCCAATTATTTACAAATTATTTTTATAAGAAACTCCCAAACTCCCGGTCCGGATATAGACCGCTTCCCACTAAATAATTTTTGTAGGAAGCAGACTAAAATAACTCCCGGGCTTGTGAATATATAAGAAATCTATTAACTTTGCTTTGTGAGGGATAACGTTTTGCAGATATTTTCGCAATTCCTCCCGATGCCATGAAAGAGGGAGATATATCAGATAATTTTGATTACCTCTATTTCTAAAATACCAAAACTCCGTTTTTTATGAAACAACTGATTTTATTAAGACATGGTCAAAGCCAGTGGAATCTGGAAAACCGTTTCACAGGGTGGACCGATGTAGAGTTATCTGACAAAGGTCGAGCCGAAGCTGCAGAAGCCGGCACGAAAATCAAGAATGCGGGAATTGTTCCACGATTCTTTTTCACCTCTTATTTAAAACGAGCCATTCACACACTCCAGATAGCCGCCGACACAATGGACCTCGACTGGGTTCCGGTAATAAAAGACTGGCACCTCAATGAAAGACACTATGGGGCGTTACAGGGGCTAAACAAAGCTGATACGGCTGCAAAGTTTGGCGATGAGCAGGTTAAAATCTGGCGTCGCAGTTTTGACGTGCAGCCCCCGGCTCTTGAATCTGACGATGAACGAGCACCGGTCAATGACAACCGCTATGCCTTGTTGCCGTCGTCAGCCTTACCGCTCACCGAGTCGTTAAAAGACGCGGTCGCAAGGGTCGAAGCTTGCTGGCAGGAAGTTATCATGCCGAAGTTAATGCTATATGACACCGTTCTTATCGCTGCACACGGCAACAGTCTTAGGGCATTAGCCAAAATATTACTGAAAATATCCAATGACGATATCGTCAATCTCGAGATTCCGACCGGCTCTCCCTGGTTGTTTGAACTTGACGACCGCCTGAATGTTCTGTCCGAGCGTTATTTGTAAAAATGTGGGGCAACGCAGCTTGAAGGTGCGTTGTCCCACATTATTTTCTTATTTCCTATATTTATTTTTTTGGGAGCGGAATAGGAAATTCCGAAAAGAGCACCTGCACAGCTTTCGTGATTCCTGATAGAGTCTGCAACTGACTATCACCGTTGTCAAGAATTGTCGCTACCGATGAGGTGTAGACCGGTTTTTCTGAAGCCGTGTCTACAAGATCCATAGTCAAGACACCCTCTTTATATATAGTCGGTACCCATTGCGTGACAGTTGTATAGTTCGGCCAATAATAGGCACGCGGATACATAAAGACAGGCACCACTCCGTTCATCGCCGGTCCGTGGCCCGGGGGAACGCCGGGTCGTCCGGGGAGAGGTCTGGGAGGAGCCGGTGGGGGCGGTGGTGGGAGAGCCGGACCGGTCTGAATAGTTTGGGAATAAGGCACGTTTACCAAATCCTTATTGACAGTCAGACCAATATTGACAAGCAAAGGAGATTCGGGATCTTCTGTAAAACCGCGTTCTACCATCTGTTCGCGAATGGCAGCGGCTATATTATAATAGGAAACCATCGTCATCCCCGGAGGAAGATTTCCCTCCTTCGGCGTGACAATCCTGAAGGTATGGAACGAACGGATATTCTCTCCCACATAAGACTCACTGTTGACCAGAGAGTAGGAGCTGCAACCCGTCAATCCCAACAACAGCGCAACCATTACAAAAAATAAAGATAATGTCTTTTTCATAAGTATAATATTAAGATTCAAGTAATTGAAAGGCATACCAAAAGACGGAGGGGGGATGCCTACCATTCATATGACACAGTCGCGCCGAAAGAGCTCAACGTCGTGTCATAATAATTATTCCAATAGTCCCAGGAGTTATTTGCAGTAAGGAGCTGATATGTCACTCCTATATTGACAGCTTGCTTTGGATTATTGGCATTCGTGGGTATCCGCACTCCGATGGAGGGGCGCAACAGGAATTTAGTGCTGTTTGAGACCACTCCATCCCTAACCAAAAGATTTCCTCCAATTATCCACGCTGCTCCGGCCTTTATATCGATAAAAAACGAAGGGCCTCCCCCCTGCCCGATATTGAACCGAAAATCTGAGAACAATGGAATCATGGCTCTTGTGGAGGAGGCGTTTGGTCTGCCAACACCAAAAAGAGGTTCATTATCAACCCCGCTCGCATTTGCCACATCCACACCTATACCCGCACCCATGAAGAACCAGGAAGCATATTGAAATCCCTGCGAAGTTGAAACTCCGAAAAAATTCACGCGATTTGATCCAACACCGACTGTTCCGGTGGCTTCGACAAAACCTTTGTAGTTCATAGACCCTGATAAAGCGGGGGAGATAAGTTCCGGCAATTTGCTGGCTATTTGAGCATACTGAGCCTTAGCTGAAAAGACCGAGCATATACTCATCATTATTATCGCCATTAAAGGGATAAAGGAGAAGCCTTTGGAATTTTTCATAAAGTGGATGTGTTTATTAGATGTGAAATATAGATTTATAACGCCATGATTGTCTCTAATGTTCTCAATCCGGTCTCCATATGCAACACTATCGCCACTGAAACAAAAATAACGATTATACTGCCATTTCATGCAAGCCTATTTGGTCGTTGCATTTTTTTTAATTAACTTCGCAACAACAAACCTTATCATCTACCAAACAACCATGAGACAACCCCGCATACTTCTACCGGCTTATCTGCCGGAATACCCTGAGTTCGTTGAAGGTATCCGTCGTGCTCCAGACCGTGGATACACCTTGACACCGGAAAAAACAATCACAGCTTTAAAAAATGCACTTCGCTACATACCCGAGGAACTCCACGAGAAAGTTGCTCCTGAGTTTCTTGAGGAATTACGCACGCGGGGGCGTATATATGCCTATCGCTGGCGTCCGCAAGGCGACCTGAAGGCACGTCCTATCGAAGAATATAAAGGGAAGTGTCTCGCCGGAAAAGCTTTTCAGGTGATGATCGACAACAACCTTTGTTTTGACATCGCTCTTTATCCTTATGAACTTGTCACTTACGGAGAAACAGGACAAGTATGTCAGAACTGGCTCCAATACCACCTCATAAAGAAGTATCTCGAAGAGATGACCGATGAGCAGACTCTCGTCGTGGAGTCAGGACATCCCCTTGGTCTTTTCCCCTCAAAGAAAGATGCCCCGCGGGTTATAATCACCAACGCCATGATGGTCGGAATGTTTGACAATCTTCATGACTGGCACGAAGCTATGCAGATGGGGGTTGCCAACTACGGCCAGATGACAGCCGGCGGATGGATGTATATCGGTCCGCAGGGAATCGTACATGGCACATTCAACACCCTCCTCAACGCCGGACGCATGAAACTTGGTATTCCTCAAGACGGCGATCTCGGCGGCCACCTTTTCGTGTCGTCGGGTCTCGGTGGAATGAGCGGTGCACAACCCAAAGCAGCCGACATCGCCGGCGCAGTGTCAATTGTGGCAGAAGTGGATGAATCCCGAATCGCTACCCGAAAGAATCAAGGATGGGTGCAGGTTGTGACCGCTTCCATCCCGGAAGCTTTCAAGATAGCCGAAGAAGCCATGGCGGAGAAACGCCCTCTCTCCATAGCCTACCACGGAAATATTGTTGACCTCCTTGAATATGCAGTAGCCAATGATATAAAAATCCAACTTCTGAGCGACCAGACTTCCTGCCATGCCGTCTATGAAGGGGGATATTGTCCCGTCGGTCTCACTTTTGAGGAACGCACACATCTCCTTCATGAAAATCCGGATGAATTCCGCAAAAAAGTAGACGAATCTTTGCATCGCCATTTCAATGCAATCAAGGCTCTGACTGCCAATGGCACCTACTTCTTTGATTATGGCAATTCATTTATGAAAGCCATTTACGATGCGGGGGTGAAAGAGATTTCCCGCAACGGAATAGATGAAAAGGATGGTTTCGTCTGGCCTTCTTATGTGGAAGACATAATGGGTCCGATGCTCTTCGACTATGGCTACGGTCCTTTCCGATGGGTGTGTCTCAGCGGAAAGCACGAAGACCTCGTGAAGACCGACCGCGCAGCCATGGAATGTATCGACCCTGATCGCCGTGGCCAGGATCGCGACAACTACAATTGGATTCGCGACGCAGAGAAGAACGCACTTGTGGTCGGCACTCAGGCACGCATACTATATCAGGATGCTATGGGACGTCTGAAAATCGCTCTTCGATTCAATGAAATGGTGCGCAACGGAGAAGTCGGTCCAATCATGCTTGGTCGAGACCACCATGATGTCAGCGGGACAGACTCACCCTTCCGCGAGACTTCCAACATAAAAGATGGGTCGAACGTAATGGCTGATATGGCCGTGCAATGTTTTGCCGGCAACTGTGCGCGTGGCATGAGTCTTGTGGCTCTCCACAACGGTGGAGGAGTCGGAATAGGTAAGTCGATAAACGGAGGATTTGGAATGCTTTGTGATGGCTCTGAGCGAGTTGATGAAATTCTTCGCAACGCCATGCTCTGGGATGTTATGGGGGGTGTGGCACGCCGAAGCTGGGCTCGAAACGAGAATGCGGTGGCTACGGTGCGTGAATGGAACGATTCGCAAGCTGAAAACGGATTCATGATAACCGAACCCTTCATCGCTGATGACTCTCTCCTGCGCTCCCTCCTTGATTAATCTGTAAGCCCGACAACTTCAATTGAAAAACCTAAACCTAAAACCTGAAACACAATGAAAATTATTGAATGTGTCCCCAATTTTTCGGAAGGACGCGACAAAAAAATAATAGAAGCAATCGTAGCCGCTATTGCGGAAGGGGATGAAGTCCGCGTGCTCGATGTTGACCCCGGAGAAGCTACAAACCGCACGGTCGTGACCTTTGTAGGCGAACCCGATGCTGTCGTGGAAGCAGCCCTGCGTGGAATGAAAAAAGCNGCCGAACTCATTGATATGCGCAAGCACCATGGCGCTCATCCCAGAATGGGAGCCACCGATGTCTGCCCTCTTATTCCTGTCAGTGGCGTGACTCTCGAAGAATGTGCCGAACTCGCNCGCAAACTCGCTGAAAGAGCCTCNAAGGAACTGAACATCCCCTGCTATTGCTATGAGGCCGCTGCCTTCACTCCCGAAAGGAAGAATCTCGCAGTGTGCCGNGAGGGGGAATACGAAGGTCTCCCCGTAAGAATGGGCACNGAGGATAAAGGTCCGGATTTCGGTAATCGTCCGTTTGANGAGGAGGTTGCCCGCACAGGTTGCACAGCCGTCGGAGCACGCGATTTCCTTATTGCCGTCAATTTCAACCTCAACACNACCTCNACTCGTCGCGCNAACGCCATTGCGTTTGACGTCAGGGAGAAAGGNCGCCCNAAGCGCGAGGGTGGCAAGCCAAACGGAAAACCGATTAAAGATGAGAACGGCGAGGTCATCATGCTTNCCGGCACTCTGAAAGGNACTAAGGCAATTGGNTGGTTTATCGATGANTANGGCATCGCACAAGTCTCCATGAACATCACTGACATAGCCGCCACTCCCCTTCATGAGGCGTTTGATGAAGTTTGCCGTGCGGCAGCTNCTCGTGGAATACGTGTCACAGGCACAGAGATTGTNGGTCTCGTCCCGAAGCGCACTCTTATTGATGCCGGCAAGCATTATCTCCGCAAACAGCAACGTTCGGTAGGAATCAGCGATGATGAAATTATNAAGATAGCCGTCAAGTCAATGGGGCTTGACGAACTGAAACCATTCGTTCGAGAAGAGAAGATCATCGAAGANATGCTCGCCGACAAGAGCCGGAAACGTCTTGTCGATATGACATGCCGCGACTTTGCTGAGGAGACTGCTTCCGAATCTCCTGCTCCCGGGGGTGGTAGTATCTCCGCTTANATGGGTGCGCTNGCAGCTGCTTTGGGCACNATGGTGGCTAACCTTTCGGCTCACAAGGCCGGATGGGATGACCGCTGGGAGGAATTTTCCAANCTCGCTGANAAAGGACACNCNCTGCAAGATANGCTCTTGCTCCTCGTNGATGAAGANACNGAGGCNTTCAACAAAATCATGGCTGTCTTCGCCATGCCAAAATCCACTCCGGAGGAGAAAGCGGCCCGGAGCGCCGCTCTTCAAGATGCGACCGTCTATGCCACAGAAGTGCCNCTGCGCACNATGGCCACCACTTTTGAAACCTATGCCCTGCTGCGTGATGTGGCNGAAAAAGGNAATCCGGCTTCTGTCAGTGATGCCGGTGTNGGTGCTTACGCTGCTTTTGCNGCTATCGGAGGNGCATTCCTTAATGTGANAATCAACGCCGCCGGAATCAAGGATGAAGAGAAAAAAGCCAAACTCCTTGAAGAAGCTCAGNCAATTGCAGNTGCCTCCACAAAGCGTTTCGAAGAAATTGANACGATTGTGTCAGCCGTGATTGCAAAAAACTGAGTATATTGCCATGAACGGTAATCTTATAATAACAAACGCCCGNCTCTTCACCCCTCGCGGTCATTCTGCCGTAAGGGGGGAAGAGATGGGAAAGATATATATGACCGAGAATGCGGTCATAATCTCTGAAAACGGTGTGATCGTTTTCGCCGGAAGTCGCACTGACGCCCCCTTTATTGAAAAGGANGGATTCAGTGTCATCNACGCCGGAGGGAATGCNGTTGTGCCGGGCTTTGTTGATTCCCACACTCATCTNATTTTCGGTGGATACCGCCCGGAAGAGTTCTCCTGGCGTCTGAAAGGGGAAACATATATGAGCATCATGGANCGCGGAGGGGGTATACAATCTACTGTCAATGCCACCCGTCTGGCAACGTCGGAGGAATTGGCCGATAAGGCACAGTGGTTTGTCGACACCATGAGCNGCATGGGGGTGACCACCGTAGAGGCGAAGACAGGGTATGGACTCGACACCCNATCAGAACTAAAAATGCTGGAGGCAATCGAGATTCTTGCAGAGCGTGAGAAAGAAAAAATCAACATAGTGGCTACATTCCTGGGAGCACATGCCGTGCCGTCNGAATATAAGGGACGCACNCATGAGTATGTCGACCTTATNATAAAGGAGATGCTTCCACTTGTAAAAAATCGTGNCCGTTTTTTCGATATCTTCACCGAGAAGAATGTATTTGAGATNGAAGATTCACGCCGCCTGCTGACAGCCGCTCAAGAGGCCGGGATGAAACTGAAACTACACGCCGATGAAATCGTGCAACTCGGTGGAGCGGAATTAGCGGCTGAGTTGAACGCGGTTTCCGCAGACCATCTTCTGCACGTAAGCGACCAAGGTATCGCAGAAATGGCNGAAAANGGTGTTGTCGCCACCCTTCTTCCCCTCACAGCTTTCGCACTTCGCGAACCCTACGCACCGGCAAGAAAATTCATTGATGCCGGAGCTGCAGTAGCTCTCGCCACAGACCTGAACCCCGGAAGCTGCTTCTCCGGCTCCATTCCCCTGACAATCGCCCTCGCCTGCATCTATATGGGAATGACAGTGGAGGAAACGCTTACTGCCCTTACGTTGAACGGAGCAGCTGCCCTGGATTTGGCGCGGGAAACCGGAAGCATAGAAACCGGCAAACAGGCCGACATCCTCATCCTTCAATTTCCGGACATCGCTTCCCTCCCCTACTACGTCGGCATGAACTGTGTCCGCACGACAATCCACAACGGTTGCCCCCTGAACCCATAAAAATCTAAAACCAATGTCTACCACATATTCCATCGGGTCAGGACTCCTGACCTATGACATAATTGAGAAAATTCTTCTCGAAAACATGAAGCTCTCCCTCTCTGAGGAGGCTAAACAAAAAATACAGCATTGCCGCGACTACCTTGACCGTAAGGCAGAGGAGCATAAAGAACCTATCTATGGAGTAACAACCGGGTTCGGCTCCCTCTGCAACAAACAAATATCAAAGGAACAGCTTTCAACACTTCAGGAAAATCTCGTGAAAAGCCACAGCTGCAGCGTCGGAACTCCTGTCGATGCAGTTGTTGTCAAACTGATGCTCCTGTTGAAAGCCCACGCACTCTCCATGGGATTCAGCGGCGTGCAAGTGAAAACTGTAGAGAGAATTATCGATTTCTATAACAACGATATTCTTCCCATAGTCTGCGACCGTGGTTCTCTCGGGGCCAGCGGCGACCTCGCTCCGCTGGCGAATCTCTTCCTCCCTCTTATCGGCGAAGGGGAAGTTATGTATAATGGGGAGAAATACACCGGCAAAGAGATTTTGGAGAAATTTGGCTGGGAACCAATCAAGCTACAGTCAAAAGAGGGACTCGCTCTCCTGAACGGCACACAGTTTATGAGCGCCAACGGCATAAAAGCACTTATTGACGCCTGGCATCTCGTCAATTGTTTCGATTTGTTTGGAGCAATGAGCCTTGAGGCTTACGACGGTCGCATAGAGCCCTTCTGGGAGGGTTTGCACCGTGTGCGTCCGCATAAAGGACAGATTGAAACAGCCGAAATCTACCGCAAGATTCTAAAAGGGAGTGAGATTGTGGAAAGAGACAAGAAACATGTGCAAGACCCCTACTCCTTCCGCTGCATACCTCAGGTGCATGGAGCCGTCAAGGATGCGATGCACCACGTGACAGAAGTGCTCCACACTGAAATCAATTCCGTGACCGACAATCCGACTGTCTTTCCGGATGAGGATATGGTTGTCAGCGGAGGTAATTTCCATGGCGAACCTATAGCTCTCGTCTTTGATTATATGGGAGTGGCCCTGGCCGAATTAGGGAACATATCGGAGCGACGTGTGGCTCAGCTCATCCTTGGCCAAAGGGGGTTGCCGGAATTTCTTGTGGCAAAACCGGGATTGAACTCCGGCTTCATGATTCCTCAATATGCGGATGCCTCCCTTGTCAGTCAAAATAAGATGTATGCATGGCCGGCTTCATGCGATTCGATTGTCAGCTCCAATGGACAGGAAGATTTGGTATCCATGGGTGCCAATGCCGCCACCAAGCTCCACAAGATTATCGACAATCTGAAGATAATTGCCTCCATCGAGCTTTTGAATGCAGCGCAGGGAATTGATTTCCGCCGCCCCCTAAAGTCTTCTCCACAGATAGAGAAAGTGATGGAAGCTTACCGGAAAGTGATTCCCTTCGTGGATGATGACGTCGTAATGACTGAATACATCAAAAAGACTCAAGACTTCCTCGAAAATTACACTATAGAGATAGAGTAAGGGCAATAAGAGAAATATAATATAAAAGAAAGGAAAAAGATAAGATTCCTCCCAATGAGTCAGTGTGAGTAAAGCCATAGTTTTGCTCACACTGACTCATATTTGCTCACACAACATAAAAATTAGTTATATAACATGAAAATATGTTGTATAACATATTTTATTTTTTTAGTTTAAGGTTTATTTTGACTAATTTTGCACCGAATTCTTACATTTTGGGAGAGAGTTGTCTGTGACGACTTAACCCAATGCTTAACTATCAAATTAACCATATGCATCAACTCTACAAATGGGCTGCCGCCGGCCTCCTTGCTTTCAGCGCAGCCGCCCCATTGAGTTCATACGGACAATACGTCAAAGGTGAGGATTTCTCCACTTTTGCTGATCGTACTGACTTCCGTGATGAAACAATCTATTTCGCGATCACAACCCGTTTCTATGACGGTGATCCAATGAACAACGTCCTTTCTTGGGACGGTCAGGCAGACCAAATCAAGAATAATGACCCTGTATGGCGTGGCGACTTCAAGGGTCTTATCGATAAGCTTGATTACATCAAGTCGCTCGGCTTTACCGCTATCTGGATCACACCTATCGTGCAGAATGCATCCGGCTTCGACTACCACGGTTATCATGCGATGGACTTCTCTAAAGTAGACCTCCGCTATGAAAGCCGCAAGGAATGGGGCTGTTCCGATGATGTCAAATTTGAAGATCTTATTAAAGCCGCTCACGCAAAAGGTCTGAAGATTGTGCTTGACATTGTGCTTCAGCACACCGGAAACTTCGGTGAAGACAGACTGTGCCATCTCTTCGACCGCGACCAGAACATCAAGAACCAGTCTGACATTACAAAGTGTCTTATCCCTGACGAGGAAAAACTCGGAGGTCAGGCTTATTGGGATCTCCCTAATGATGGTGAAAAAACCCAATATTCCGAACGCTTCAAGTATATGAAAAATACAAAAGGCAACAACCTCGACACAAACAACTACTATCACCATGTAGCTGATGCTTGGAACTGGGACTATTGCAGCCGTTGGTGGGGACAGATTGCAGGCGACTGCGTCGACCTCAATACAGAGAACCCTGCCGTGGTCGATTACCTTATCGAGTGTTACGGTGAATTTATCAAACTCGGTGTGGATGCTTTCCGTATCGATACCACGGGCCATATATCTCCCCTCACTTTCAACTCAGCTTTCATTCCCCGTTTCATAGAGCTTGGCGAGCAATATAAGGATAAACGCCTCGACGGGATGCCTTTCTATATGTTCGGTGAATGTTGCGCGCGCTTTGGTGGTGTTATTTATCGCGATCAGCACCTACTGTCAAGCCATTATTACACTTGGAAGTCAGATCCGGCTCTCATAGAGGAATGGAAAAGCTACTCAGCTGAGTGGTGGGCCAATCAGGTCGTTCCTGAGGGCGCACCGATTCTCGGTAATATGTTGACTTGTGAGAAAGACCCCGGCACCGTTCATGATTCAGACAACGTGTTCATGAAGAATGGAGCTTGGCATGAGCCGGATTATTCTCAGGCTTCTGGGTTCAATGTCATCGACTTCCCGATGCACTACAACTTCAACAACGCATCTCAGGCAGTCGCGATAGCCAAAGAAGGCGACCAATTCTATAATGACGCTTCCTGGAACGTAGTGTATGTAGACTCTCACGACTATTCTCCGGGTCCGAACGACGGTATCCGCTTTGACGGCGGCACTTCCCAATGGGCGGAAAACCTATCTCTGATGTTCTCTTTCCGTGGTATCCCCTGTCTTTACTATGGATCTGAGGTTGAGTTCCAGAAAGCAGCAACAATCGACAAAGGTCCTCTTCTGGCTCTCAAGGAATCAGGGCGTGCTTACTATGGAGCGTATCTTGAGGGTGATGTTCAGGCAGATGGTTTCGGTAAGATCAAATCTGCTTCCGGCAACGTCAAAGAGACTCTCAACGGTGACCTCGCTCAGCATCTGCGTCGTCTCAACCTTATCCGTCAGGCTTGTCCCGCTCTCCGCAAGGGTCAGTACACATGGGATGGCTGCTCTGCAAAAGGTGGTTGGGCATTTAAGCGTGCTTATAAGAATTCATACGCCTTAGTGGCAGTGAATGGCGGCGCTACATTCTCCAACGTTCCGGCAGGAACATATACTGACCTTGTCACCGGCAAACAATATCAAGGTGGGGGCACAATCACAGTCGACGCACCTCAGACACAGGGTCAGCTCCGCGTCCTCGTAAAGGACTGGACCGGTGGTCAGGTTGGCGAACACGGTAAGTTTATCTATGACACCACTCCGGTTTCACATGGTGGTAATCCTACTTTTGCAGATAACGGCACCCTTCAGTATTATACTAATGAAGACGCCGAAGGTCCGGCAATCGCTACGGTTAAATTCAGCCCGAATGGCGGAACTTTCAAGACAGATACACAGACAGTCACAGCGACTCTTTCTGAAGCTTCTGTTGCAGGATGGTATAAGATTGGTAATCAGGAGAGAGTAAATCTTACTCCTAATACACCCGCTACATTCACAATCGGTCAAGGGATGAACTTCACCGAGACAGTGACCGTTACCTGGGGCGCTACCAATGATGAAGGTACAGAAAAGACCGGCTCCGTGACATACAAGAAGGTTGATCCCAACGCAGCAATCACTATCTATGTCCACGCTCCTTCCGGAAACTGCTATACCTGGGGCTTTGATGGCGAGACAAAAATAGAACCTAACGGAGCATGGCCAGGTGCTGCTATCACCTCAGGTGAAAAAGTCGGCGATTTCTATGCTTTCACAATAGATGGTCTTGATTCTGTAAACGTCATCTTTAATGGTAACGGTCAGACCGGTGATATCACCAACATTACCTCCGATGTTTATTATGAGTATGATGGTGGTTCCTCAGCTACTGAAGTTTCCGGTATTGACATTGTTCCTTCCGCTTCTGTAACTTTCAATCCTAACGGTGGCAAATTTACAGAGGAAACATTGAAAGTGACAGCTACAGCTCACAATGCAGTTTCCGCATGGTATAAGATTGGTAATGGCGAGCAAAACAACTTCACTTCAACTGCTGACTTCACTATCGGTGAAAGCATGAACGATGGCGACAAAGTGGTTGTCTCCTGGTCTGCTACCAACAGCGAGGGTAAAGTAAAAACCGGCACAGTTACTTATACCAAGAAAGTGAACGGTTCACCAGAAGAGCCTATTAATCCGACCGGGTACAAGTATGTGGTATATTTCGAAAATACCGCCCGCTGGAGCTCTGTCTTTGGGTATGCATGGGATAATAACTCCAGTTTCCTTGGCAAATGGCCCGGCACACCACTTTCCACAACTGTTGAAGTGAACGGCAAGACATACTATATGGTAGGCTTCAATGATGAAATGCCAGCCAATATCATCTTCAATAACGGTAGTGATAGCGGAAAGACCGCTGATCTTGAATTTGTAAATTACGGTATTTACAATGCTGCAGGATTTACAGGAAATAAACTTGATGAAAATGTTGATCCGATCGAACCGGAAGACCCAATAGTTAATCCAGTCAAGAATATTGTCTACTACGACAACTCAGTGACTAATTGGAGTGAAGTAAAAGCTCACTATTGGCCTGTTAATGAGACCGCTTGGCCGGGTGTTGCAACCCAGACATGTCCTCATGGATATAGCTATATTGAGATTCCTGAAGGCACTACCGGTGTTATCTTCAACAACGGCAACGGAGATCAGACAAATGATATTCTTTCCCCCAAAGCCGGACATCTTTACAAGGGAACCGGAAACAAAGGTTTCTCTGACGAAGGTGCTCATGAGTGTACCACCGGCATTGAAGCTGTCGAGGTTTCAGGCAACGAGGAGGTCAAGATTTTCAATCTCCAGGGTGTGCGTGTGACCAATCCCGGTCCGGGCATGTATATCATTGTCCGTGGTAAGAAAGTTTCCAAAATCAGAATTAATTAAGCCTTTATATAAGTGGGGAGTATTAGGTTAGGCTCCCCACTGTTAACCTTAAATAATACTCTTAGAATCCTTATCAATTTCTATCTTATTACTTTTAATTGTCCCGATACCGAGCAAATTGGTGTCGGGACAATCTTTTTTTGCAATCAGGTTGCATATTCCTTTTCTTAACTTTGCGAATCATAAAACTCGAATTTTTGTCCGATGAAAAAAAGATACATTCTCACCCAATGTTTCTCTCTGGCAATAACACTACTCCTTGGCGGAGGATGTGCTGGAGAAAAAGATCATGACCATAATGAGCATGACGTTCAGGAAGACATCCATGCTTCCCTGACAGATAAACATGACAAGGAAGAAGGAGACCATCACCATGAAGGCGCCATCACACTCTCCCCTCATCAGGCTGAGGAATTCGGAGTGGTAGTGGAGACTCTCCAACCCTCTTCCTTCAATGAGGTGATAAAGGTCAGCGGGCGGATTGAACCGAGTGTTTCAGGTCGTGTGACCGTTACTGCAAGAAAAAGTGGAATAGTGACCCTCTCTCCTTCCGTCGCCTTGGGTGCGTCAGTGAAGGGAGGAAGCCCGATTGCAACAATCTCCTCGAAAGGAATCCAGGGAGGAGACCTCAATGCAGCGGCCATAGCTGCTCGAGATGCAGCGGCAAAAGAGCTCGAACGCTTGCGTCCGCTCCATCAGGACGGTCTTGTGACAACTTCCACTCTTAATGATGCCGAACGTGCATACAAAGAGGCGACCGCGGCNGTCGGCGCTTCCGCAGGAGCAACNACTGAATGCTCATCAACGGCCGGAGTCATCTGNGCCCTTTTCGTTTCCTCAGGTGATTTTGTCGAGACTGGTGCTCCGATAGCTACAATCGCACGTGACACCAGGCTTACACTTCGTGCAGACGTGCCGGAACGTTTCGCTTCAATTATTCCGGGCATAGTTTCAGCAAATTTCAGACCGGACAGCTCAAAAGAGGCAATCNCNCTTAGCGAAACCGGAGGAATACGTGTATCACCCGGGGCAGTTAATCCTGCTGAAAACGGATACATTCCTGTATATTTCACCTTTAACTCCACNCCTGACACTCACCCCGGCTCTTTCGCTGAAATCTATCTCATAGGAAANGANAAAGGGAATNTGTTGAGCATACCCCGTACGGCTCTCGTAGAGATGCAGGGAAACTATTATGCCTATGTCCGGCTTAAAGATCATGAGGATGCCTATGAGAAACGTCTTGTCAAGACGGCAGGCTCCGACGGCNTGAGGATGGAAATCAAGGAGGGTTTGTCAGAGGGAGATCAGGTGGTCGTCAAAGGAGCTACNGTTGTCCGTATGGCCGAGACTTCTGCAATAGCCCCTCCGGGACATTCCCACAATCATTAAATATNCACCTCTCCCNCCGNTTGATTTCTCCTTCCCATAATTTTCTAATCTTAGCATTGTGTTAAATAAGATAATAAAANACTCTCTTGACAATCNCCTGATAGTCGTAGTGCTCTGTGCCGCTATTCTTATAGCCGGCCTTGTCACTCTTTCNAGGACNGAGGTGGATATTTTNCCGGATTTGAACGCCCCCACTGTAGTGGTTATGACTGANGCACCCGGAATGGCGCCTGAAGAAGTGGAGCAACTGGTCACCTTCCCCGTGGAGACAGCCATGAATGGCGCGTCAGGTGTGCGNCGNGTCAGAAGCTCTTCAGCAACCGGATTCTCNGTGGTATGGGTGGAATTTGACTGGAATGCCGACCCAAACCGNGCTCGTCAGACAGTGACNGANAGACTCTCATCCGTGCAAAGTTCACTCCCCTCAGGAGTGGAATCACCCGTGTTGGGACCTCCCTCNTCGATATTGGGGGAAATTCTCATAATCGGTCTCACTTCCGACACAGTGCCTCAGATGGAGCTTCGCTCGGTGGCGGAACGCGCCATACGCCCGGCTCTCCTTTCAATCAGNGGTGTGTCGCAGGTTTCCGTNATTGGGGGNGAGATTCAGGAATATCTGATTAGNATCCGACCCGAGAAACTNCGTCATTTCGGCATAACCCTAAAGGNAGTGGCAGACGCTCTTGAGAATTTCAACTCNAACGGATCCGGTGGAATATTCTACGATCATGACAACGAATATCTGGTGAAGACAACNGTGACAACCGATCTCGTGGAGGAGATGGAGCGTACACCCATTGGCATCACTGCCTCCGGGACAGCAGTATCCATCGCCGATGTNGCAGATGTGTCAATCGCACCCAAACGCCCGGAAATCGGNAAAGCNTCCATCTCCACCAAACCGGCTGTGCTGCTCACTGTCACAAAACAACCGGCTACCGGTTCAATNGAGCTTACAGAAAAAATCCTTGNTACTCTCAGCGGACTCAAAGGAAGTCTCCCGGAAGGAATTGCTATCAACACNGAGATTTTCCGCCAGGGGGATTTCATTGAAAACTCTGTCAGCAACCTCCAGTCGTCGCTGCTTGAAGGTGCGTTCTTTGTTATCATCGTGCTCTATCTTTTCTTGATGAATGTCCGGACGACTGTCATTTCTGCTGTNGCAATCCCGATGTCGGTCATCATAACCATCATCATTCTTTCCTCGTTAGGACTCACCATCAACACGATGACCTTAGGGGGTATTGCAATTGCAATCGGGTCTCTTG
Organism: Bacteroides sp.; assembly: GCA_014801875.1. Taxonomy (GTDB): domain Bacteria; phylum Bacteroidota; class Bacteroidia; order Bacteroidales; family Muribaculaceae; genus Lepagella. Next base: position 17,640 of record JAAVDJ010000010.1, read on the forward strand.
TCGATGATGCTATCGTAGATGTCGAAAACGTCTATCGCAGACTTCGTCTCAACCGCTCTCTCCCTCCGGAGGAAAGNATGACTACTAAGGAGGTTGTGTTTAATGGCAGTCGTGAAGTGAGAATGCCGATTCTCAATTCCTCNCTTATTATTATCGTGAGTTTCCTTCCCCTCTTCTTTCTTGACGGAATTGAAGGGAGGATGCTCGTGCCCCTTGGCCTCGCTTTCATAATAGCGTTGGTAGCGTCAACGATAGTGGCNCTCACTCTTACTCCGGTGTTATGTCTCTATCTTCTTGGNCGAGGGAAAGAGGAGGTCAAGATGGAAGAGGAACCCCGAATCACACGCACTCTCGGCAGATTCTATGAGAAACTCCTCANNCGGTGTGTTTCNCNTCCCNAACCGATNTTCATCACAGCCACCCTTCTGCTTCTGCTTGCCCTGATTGTGTTNCCTTTCCTTGGCAGAAGTTTTCTTCCCTCATTTAACGAAGGATCCTTNACGGTCAATGTCAGTGCTTTGCCCGGAATTTCCCTTGAAATGAGCGACAGCATTGGAAGAAGAGCAGAAAGTCTCCTGAATGAAGTGCCGGAAGTGGTCCTGACTGCTCGCAAGACCGGTCGCGCCGAACTCGACGAACATTCCCTTGGTTCCAATGTCTCGGAAATAGAAGTACCATACCGGCTTGACAAGGGACGTTCGAAAAAGGAAGTCATGGCCGATATTCGCAAAAGACTCTCTACGCTTCCCGGGGTCAATGTGGAGATAGGGCAACCTATAAGTCACAGAATTGACGCGATGCTCTCAGGAAGCGAGGCACAGATAGCTGTCAAGATTTTCGGACCCGACCTCGACAGGCTCTACAATCTGGGAAAAGAGGTGCAGGAATGTATGCAGGAAGTGCCCGGCATGGTNGATATAAACATAGAGCAACAGATTCCCCGNCCTCAGATTGACATACGTCCGCGAAGGGATATGCTGGCTAAATATGGCATCACTCTGCCGGANTTCAATAGATTCGTGAGTGTAGCTCTGGGAGGTGCAACCGTTTCGCAGGTGACNGGAAGCGCACTCCCCTACGACATAACTATGAGAGTGGCTGAAGAATCGAGAGGAAGNCTCGAAGATCTCGCCGACCTTATGATAGACGCTCCCGGAGGAGCTATCCCCTTGAGCTATGTGGCNGANATNGTCTCCTCCTCCGGTCCGAGCACCGTAAACAGGGAAAACGTCTCCCGTCGCATCGTCATCTCATCAAATCTGGAGGGANGTGACCTNNGCGGTGGTGTTGAAAAATTAAAGAAAGAAATCGAAGAGAAAATATCCCTGCCTGAAGGTTATTCGATTGCCTTCGGTGGTCAGTTTGAAAGCGCCGAGTCCGCCTCCCGCACTCTGCTTTTGGNATCGTTGGGAGCCATAGCCGTCATTTTCATGCTTCTGTATATGGAATTCAAGAGTGTGAGCCAGTCTTTNGTCATTCTGCTTAATATGCCCTTGGCAATGATTGGAGGTGTCCTCATTCTATGGATTACCGGAAGTGAGGTCAACATTCCTGCCATAATCGGTTTTATTTCCCTCCTTGGCATATCAACAAGAAACGGAATGTTGCTTATTTCCCACTACAACTCCATGAAAAAGGGAGGAGTCGANCTNAAAGAGAGGATTCTGCGAGGTTCTCGCGATCGTCTGAACCCTATTCTTATGACAGCCCTCACCTCCGCGCTCGCTCTCGTCCCTTTGGCNCTGCGCGGCTCAAGNCCGGGAAACGAGATTCAAGCTCCGATGGCAACTGTGATTCTCGGCGGCCTCCTCTCCTCTACCCTGCTCAATATCTTCCTTGTGCCGACAATATATAATATGCTCGAACTCCGCAAGAGAGATAAAAGTGAGTCATAAAATTTGTAANCGATGCCTTAAAGATAAAGGGCAGGATATACGTACANATCAAAAATCATNTGAAATGAGATTAATCATAATATCCCTTCTCGCCATACTCTCCNTCTCAACCTACGCCGGAAGCCGTTCTGCTGAAAGCGTTGCTCAAAAGATNGTTTCTTCATCTCCNAAATTGAAAACATTAAANGCTGNGTCTGATGCCGAAAATGCAAAAAACATGACAGAGGCAAATCTTCCGGACCCGGAAATCGAAGGGGAGTATTTGGTAGCGCCCGCCGGNGAACAGGATAGGTGGGGTGCAGGTATTTCATGGGGTCTTGATTGGCCCGGNGTCTATTCTGCGAGGAAAGGGGTGGCCAAGGCGCAGTCTGAACTAAATCTANGGAAGATTAAAAATGAGGAGTATGGACTNGCTGTANCNACAAGACGNATTCTNCTTGATTACATCTTGCAGACAAGCCAGATAGAGACTTTGCGCAACATCTTGCTTACCACNGATTCCATATGTCTGCTCGCGACTAAATCTCGAAACGGAGGTGAAATGACTCAGCTTGACCTCAACAAGATACAGCTTGAGACAGCTTCGCTCAACGCGAGATTGACCTCTCTTCTTGATTCACGGATGCAATCAGTGGCCGAACTCTCTCAAATCGCCGGTTATGACTGCACTCCCCTTCTCTCAGAAATGAAAATTGAATTTCCGGAAGTAAATCCTCTGAATGAAGATGATATCGAGCGGATGATTATCTCTTCTTATCCTATGGAGGAAGCTAAAGCAGCCATAAGATTAGCCGAAGAGGAGAAAAGGGTCNCCTCTCGCGAGAAGCTGCCGGGAATATCTTTTGGCTANCGCCATGCGTTTGAAGACGGCAATCATTTCAACGGAGGTTCTCTGGGNCTCTCCCTCCCCTTGTTTTCATCAAAAGGAAAGACAAAAGCTGCTGAAGTTTCACGGAAGGCTGCGGAAATCGCTGCAGAGGAGACAGCCCTAAATTCCAAAAACGAAGCGTTNGCTGCCCTGAAGAGAAANATGATTCTCGACAAGGAAATTTCAGAAATTGCCCCTTTGCTCGAAAACACNGACAATCAAACNCTCCTTCTCAAGGCNTANAAAGGGGGAGTCATAACCCTTATAGAATATCTCAACGAGAGAAATTATTATCTCGAAGCCTCNATGCAGTTGCTGGAGCTTCGTNATGCCGCCTCTNTACAGAATCTCGAACTCATCAAATTAACTAATTTTAACCTCCAATAATTTTNTTTGGCATTATTATTAGATTAAATTTGTAGTCTGTAAGGATAATATTCCTTTCGAAGTTGTTTAAACTTTTTCTTTGTCCGGAACAAGCCCGTAAAAAGTTTAAAACAACTTCTTCATCTAATATCATAACCGTTATGAATTTTTTTAAATTTGCTCTAATGTCATCAGTAACGGCTGCAGTCGCCACAAGCTGTGCATCGCACAAAACCGAATATCCGGCTGCCCCAACAGATTCTACTGTAACCGACAACTATTTCGGCACTGTCGTGGCTGATCCCTACCGCCCTCTCGAAAACGACACAGCACCCGCCACTCTCGAATGGGTCAAGGCGGAAAATGCCGTCACTGAGGAATATCTCTCCAAGATTCCTTTCCGTGGAAAAATCAAGGAACGTCTTACAGAACTCAACAATTTCCGCAAGACCGGAATACCGTCCAAAAAGAAAGACGGCAAATATTACTTCTACGACAACGACGGGCTCCAGAGTCAGAGTGTGCTCTATCGCTCTGATTCCGTGGATGGAAAGGGTGAGATTTTCCTTGACCCCAACAAACTTTCCGATGACGGCACTGTGGCTCTGAAGAGCGTATCGATGTCAAACGACGGAAAATATACCGCATATATCATCTCACGTAGCGGATCAGACTGGAATGAGATATACGTCATGGACACCGCTACCGGCAAACTCCTCGACGACCATATCGAATGGGCCAAATTCACCGGTGCCGACTGGCAGGGCGATGGGTTCTATTATAGCGCTTATCCGCGCCCCGAAAAAGGGAAGGAATTCTCCAACGCCAACGAGAACCATCAGATATATTATCATAAACTCGGCACACCCCAGAGCAGCGACCGCCTCGCTTATGAAGACAAAGCTCATCCCTTGCATTTCCATTCGGCTTACGTCCCTGAGTCGGAAGACCTCCTCTTTGTTGTAGGTGGTGGCGAAGGTAATGGCAACTCCATTATGGTGAAGAATCTTAAGACCGGTGGCGACTGGATCGTCATGGAGCCTTCTCAGGATTTCGACCATGAGATAATGGATGTCTCCGATGGGAAAATATATATCAAGACAAACTGGGGGGCGAAAAAAAATCGTCTGATGGTGGCTGACGCGAAGGCTCCGCAAAGAGAGAACTGGAAAGAACTCATTCCTGAGGGTGAGGCCGTCATGACAGGTATGCAGCGTGCCGGAGACAAGATGATTGTCACTTATGAAAAGGATGCATCCGACCACGCCTATATATATACTCTCGACGGAAAGATGGTCAAGGAGATAGAATTCCCTACTTTCGGCTCCGTTGCCTTTTCATCGAATAAGGACAGCGATGAAGTATTCTATTCTCTCTCATCCTTCACATATCCTTCCACCCGATTCTCTTACGACATGGAATCCGGCAAGAGCACTATGATCGGCTCTTCCGACATAAAGGGTGTAAATCTTGAAGACTACGTCACCGAGCAAGTGTTCTATCCGTCGGCAGACGGAACGAAGATTCCGATGTTCATCACCTATAAGAAAGGTCTTAAGAAAGATGGTAAGAACCCTGTCTATCTTTATGGTTACGGCGGTTTCAACGTCTCTCTGCCGCCGAGCTTCTCCGCAAACCGCATGCTTTGGCTTGAGAATGGCGGCATCTACGCCCAGGCTAACCTCCGCGGCGGTTCCGAATATGGTGAGGAATGGCATCTTGCGGGAACAAAACAGCAGAAAATGAATGTCTTCAACGATTTCATTGCGGCCGCTGAATATATGATTAAAGAGGGTTGGACAAATCCGGAACTCCTCACAATCGAGGGAGGAAGCAACGGCGGTCTGCTCGTCGGGGCTACTGTCAATCTCCGTCCTGACCTCTTCAAGGTTGCAATTCCCCGTGTCGGCGTGATGGACATGATGCGTTATCACCTCTTCACTATCGGATGGAACTGGGCTCATGATTACGGCACAAGCGCAGACTCCAAGGAAATGGCAGACTATCTCCTCTCCTATTCTCCGATTCATAACATCAAGAATGACGGCACCCCCTACCCTGCTATTCTCGTCACTACAGCTGATCATGACGACCGTGTTGTGCCGGCTCACTCTTTCAAATATGCAGCAACCCTTCAGGCTGCCAACACAGGCGATGCCCCCAAACTGATTCGCATTGACAGCAAAGCCGGCCACGGCAGCGGCAAGCCGATTGGGAAGATAATCGATGAATATACCGATATCTATTCCTTTATCTTCAATAACCTCGGGATTACCCCTGACACATCAAAATAATTTATAGCTTAAAAACGGTCATTCCTGAGCGGGATGACCGTTTTTTTATATCCTATTACAGCCAAAAGAAATCATATTTTTTCATTTTTCATCCTTTTTCGAATAAAAATTGCTGATTTGTAAATGATTTTAGCTATCTTTGCAAAAATTTTCCACAGGTAATCAAAAACCGGCGCGCTGCCGGAATCACTTCATCTACTCCAAGATTTAATATGAAGGTAATGAAATTTGGTGGCACTTCAGTTGGAAGCGCCCAGAGAATGAAAAATATGGTATCGCTCGTCGCCGCCGAAGGCGATGTGATGGTAGTGCTCAGCGCTATGAGCGGCACAACTAACAGCCTTATCAGTATCTCACAGTCTATCAAAGACAATGAGCCGGCAAACGCGCGAAAGCAGATTGACGATCTCGAAAACAAATACTTCGATACAGCCCGCGAACTTCTCTCTGATCCTGACTTGCACAAGAAAGCTGAAGAGGGAATAAAGAATATCTTCACAAGTCTAAGGGAATATATCGACAAACCGTTCTCTCTTAAAGAGGAGAAAGAGGTGGTGGCTTTCGGAGAAAAGCTCTCGACAATGCTCGTCATTCTCTACATGCAGCAATGCAAATATGACGCTGTGCTTCTCGATGCTACTGAATTCATGCGTATTGATGAAAACGGAGAGCCTGACCAGAAATTTATCAAGGAGAATATTCGCAAAACCCTCAATGAAAATCCGGGACATAAGATTTACCTGACACAGGGGTTCATCTGCCGTAATTCCAAAGGGGAAATCGACAATCTCCAGCGTGGCGGAAGCGACTACACCGCCTCTCTCCTTGGGGCGGCAATTCCGGCCGAAGAAATCCAGATATGGACCGATATCGACGGAATGCACAACAATGATCCCCGCTTTGTCGAGGGCACCAAACCCGTGAATGAACTTCATTTCGAGGAGGCAGCCGAGCTCGCTTATTTCGGCGCAAAGATTCTGCATCCCACATGTGTGCTTCCTGCAAAATATGCGAATATCCCCGTTCGTCTTCTCAACACAATGGAGCCCGAAGCTGAGGGAACACGTATCTTCAACACCGCGCCTACCCGTAAGATTAAGGCTGTGGCTGCCAAAGACAATATTACGGCGATAAAGATAAAGAGCAGCCATATGCTCCTTGCTTATGGTTTCCTCAGAAAAGTGTTTGAAATCTTTGAGAAATATCAGACTTCAATTGATATGATCACCACTTCCGAGGTGGGTGTGTCTGTGACAATCGATAATGAGCGAAACCTCAAGCAGATTGTGGAGGAACTCTCTGAGCTCGGCAATGTGACTGTTGACCGCGACATGGTGATTGTCTGTGTGGTCGGCGATCTTGAATGGCAGAACCGCGGTTTTGAAGCAGACGTGGTCAACGCGCTGAAAGAAGTGCCCGTCAGAATGATTTCTTACGGAGGAAGTAACTACAACATTTCGCTCCTAATCAAGAAGGATGATAAAATCAAGGCTCTCAAACTGCTGAGCAAACATCTCTTCTGATATTCCCTATTCAAAAAACTATCCGCCCCCGGCTCAAGGCCGGGAGCGGTTTTTATAATTATTTCGTCTATGATCAATACTCCATATTTCCCCGTCGACAAACTTAAAGAGGAAGAGACTCCCCTTTATTATTACGACCTGCATTTGCTCGATGAAACTCTCGATGCAATAAAAGAAGCTGCTCATTATCCCAATTTCCACGTGCATTATGCCGTGAAGGCCAACAGCAACCCGGAGATTCTTCAAAGGATAGCGGCCGCAGGTCTCGGCGCCGATACTGTCAGTCTCGGAGAGATACGTGCCGCAGTGACGGCCGGCTTCCCTGCTCCCAAGATTGTCTTTGCAGGCGTCGGCAAGACCGATATAGAAATAACAACAGCTCTTCAGTATGGCATAGGTTGTTTCAATGTGGAATCAGCGGCCGAACTTGACGTAATTGAGCAACTCGCCGCTGGAATGGGAATCAAGGCTCCGGTTGCTTTGAGAGTAAATCCTGAGATAGATGCGCATACACATCATTACATCACCACAGGCCTTGCTGAGAACAAATTCGGCATCGCGCTGACAATGGTTGAAACCCTTGTAGAGAGGTGTGTGAAATCGGAAAGCCTTGACTTCAAAGGCTTCCATTTCCATATCGGTTCTCAGGTAACTGACCTCACCCCTTTCAAGATTCTCTGTGAGCGTATAAATGATCTTCAGGAAAAATTTGCTGACGTAGAGATTCCATGGATTAATGTAGGAGGAGGTCTTGGCATAGACTATGATAACCCGGATGAGAATCCGATTCCCGATTTCAAAACCTATTTCAATATCTTCCATGATAATCTGAAACTGCGTCCCGGGCAGCAGGTACATTTTGAACTCGGACGTGCTGTTGTAGCTCAATGCGGTTCGCTCATCACAAGAGTGGTTTATGTAAAAGAAGGTATCGGCAAAAAGTTTGTCATAGTAGACGGCGGTATGACTGCACTTATCCGTCCGGCGCTTTATCAGGCGCACCACAAGATTGAGAACATCACAACCTCTTCTGATGTGACAGAGAAATATGATGTTGTCGGTCCGATATGCGAGTCGTCTGACGTGTTTGGCACAGATGAGATATTACCTGTCACAAAACGTGGCGACCTCATTGCCTTGCGTTCAGCCGGGGCCTACGGAGAGATAATGGCCTCCGGCTACAATTGCCGTCCACTTCCCGGCTCTATCTTCAGCAGATAGAGTAAGTTGTTACAGACATCTGTAGGCATAAAAACATGAAGCCTCCGGAAACCGTAAGTTTCCGGAGGCTTCTATGTTTGGGATGACTAATTAATAGTTTTCAGGGCGAATTTCAAAGAATGCCTCGGGGTGTTTGCAAACAGGGCAAACCTTCGGAGCTGATTTCCCGACATGGATATGACCGCATTCAAGACACATCCACATACGATCGCCCTCGCGGGAGAACACTATTCCCTCCTCGATATTCTTAAGAAGTTTACGGTAGCGCTCCATGTGTGTGCGCTCAATCTCACCGACCATCTCAAATTTCTTCGCAATCTCGGTGAAGCCTTCCTCTCTTGCAATTCTCGCAAACTCAACATACATATCTTCCCATTCGTATTCCTCACCGGCGGCTGCATCTTTCAGGTTCTCCGGTGTGCCGGGCACATCACCTCCATGAAGATACTTGAACCAGAGTTTAGCATGGGTATGCTCGTTCTTGGAAGTCTCCTCAAATATGTCGCCAATCTGCTGATAACCGTCTTTCTTGGCCTGCTTTGCATAGAATGAATATTTCACACATGCCTGAGATTCCCCGGCAAAAGCCAGTTTCAGACATTCTTCAGTCTTGCTTCCCTTGAGTTCTTTCATTTTAGAATTATTTATAGTTTATAGTAGAGTTCTATACTCCTAACATTTCTAACTTCTGAAATGTTCAATGTCCATAAAAAAACGACATCCGGAAGATTCTTCTGTCTCTTCCGAATGCCGCATCTGTTTTATCTTTCCATGTCTACCACTGTGATACCGGCTCCTCCGAACCGCACATCCTCATCGCGATAATCGGCCACATTTGGATTAGCTTTCAGCTGCTGGCGGATAAGGGTCTTCAAGATGCCGTGTCCCGTGCCATGTAGAATGCGCAACCTCGATGCGTTGAATTGCACGGCATCATCCAGGAAATACGTCACAGCCTGCAACGCCTCGTCAGCTCTCATGCCCCTAACGTCTATATCTGTCTTGAAATTTAACTGACGTTCACGACTTTCATTACTCGTTGAAGATGAGACTGTCACTACTGTCTCTGCCACGGAGGGTTTCGGCTTCTGTGCTCCTTGAAGTTTTGAAAGCTCTACAATTGTGCGCAAAGCCCCGAAAGCCACCTCCGCTTTCTTTCCGGAAATTGACAGGATTTTGCCAACCACTCCCCCACTTGACATTCTGACATAGTCGCCGACGGCAAGAGATTGGGCTGACTGTGGTGCAGGTTTTTCTGCCTTCCTTTCTGCTTTGTTCCTTTTGCTCTTATGGCGAAGCGGTTTCAAGACTTCCGGGTCAGATTCCTTCGTTTCCTCCTCCTCAAGATTCCTCTTATATTCCTCCAGTTCCTTACGAATCTGGCGTGTGCGTTCCTTCTCAGCCTCAGCCTTGCGAATCTCATGGATTGAACGCTCGATAGCCGCATTTGCTCCTGCAAGAATCTCCTTCGCCTCCTCTTTGGCAGCCCGTATGATTGCCGATCGCTGGCTTTTCAAATCTGACGAACTGGATTCGTATGTCTCAAGAAGTTTATCGAGTTTATGTTCTTTTTCCTTTATACTCAAGCGCTTGTTGGCCCAATAACGTCGGTCGCGCTGTATGTCGAGCACATACTTATCCATATTGACATAGTCAGACCCCACGATATCCCTTGCTTGCTGGATAACATCTTGAGGTAGCCCTGTGTTTCTTGCTATCTCCAAAGCAAAGGAACTGCCCGGATTCCCTATCGAAAGTTGGAAAGTCGGTCGTAGGTGCTGTCGGTCATATAGCATCGCTCCGTTAACAAATCCCTCCTCAGATTCCGCGAAGGTCTTGAGATTCTGATAGTGGGTGGTCACGATACCCATACAACCGCTCCTACCGAGATTGGCAAGAATAGCTTGAGCGAGCGCTCCTCCAATCTGAGGCTCGGTGCCTGAGCCCATCTCATCAGCCAAAATAAGGGTTGATGAATTGGCATTGGCAAGAAAATATTTCATATTCCGAAGGTGGGAGGAATATGTGCTCAGCTCATTTTCTATTGACTGCTCATCGCCTATATCAATAAAAATGCTGGAAAAAACACCCACATGGGAATTGGCATACAACGTAGGGAGCATACCGCATTGGGTCATATACTGAACGACAGCCACAGTCTTCAGACAAACGGATTTTCCTCCGGCATTAGGTCCTGATATGATAAGAATCCTTTCTTTTGAATCAAGACGGATATCAAGGGGGACAGGGGTGCGTCCGTGCTGGCGTAGATTCAGGAGCAGACCGGGATGAACGGCATGATACCAATCTATTTCCGGAGTCTTCTCCAATTCAGGCATTTCTCCACCCGTCTCAGTGGCAAATCTGGCTTTGGCTTTGATGAAGTCAAGGCGAGCGAGAATGCGGCATCCCTCGATTATTTCTTCAGAGACGGGACGGATCATATCTGTTATTGCTGTCAGGATTATGGCTATTTCCCGACGCTCATCCATCTCGAGCTCCCTCAGGCGGTTTCCGGCCTCGACTACTTCAGCCGGCTCTATGAAGACTGTTTTTCCCGTAGCACTCTGGTCGTGGACAATACCATTTATCCCCCTTTTGGAACCTGCGGCCACAGGAATAACCATCCTTCCGTCTCGAAGCGACGGAGTGGCATCCTTATCAACTATCCCCTCCTGCACAGCTCTGTCAAGCACTCTTCTCATCGCTCTCTGCATTGAGCCGGAGGCAGCCGCCATACTCCTTCTGACCTCTGAAAGGCCGGGAGAGGCATTGTCTTTTACCTCTCCAAATCGACCGATGCAACGATCAATCTCCGCGACAATCGCGGGGAAAACGGGCAGGGTTGAAAATTCTTCCGCCAAGACCGGATAACGAGACGTCCCCCCCTCATCCTTCCGGGAGAAAAATTTGCCGACAGAATTCATGGTGCGCAGTGTGGCAGCCAGCTTATGCAACCTGTCGGCCGACATAAAGGAGCCGGCAGCCTTTGTCTCTGAAAGCCACGGCAGAACATCAAAGACACTCTCTTCCGGCATCTCTTCACCGGAAGAGAATAAAGAGAGCATTTCAGAAACACTAAGCAAGCGACGTCGAATCTCTTCAAAGTCGCTTGAAAAACTCATTGAGAAAGCCTCCTCCTTACCTAACCTTGTCTCACATTTTTCTACAAGGAGAGCACGGAGAGAGTCAAAACCCACTTTAGATTCAAAATCTTTTGGAAAAATCATATATAATAATGACATCTGCTATGAAAACCATAAACAGTGAACGGCGCCAGGGTAAGACCCATGGCGCCGTCAATGCTTTTGCAAAGAAGCTGAAGGAATCAGCGATTCAGGCATCCGCCTTGTTCTGTTCCTCAAGAATCTTGACCGCCATGTCGTAGATTGTAGTGTCGTCAAGCACTACGAGGCCACCGTCAGGACCCGGTTCGATATGCATTCCGACGTTCTTACCGAACTGATAGTTGACACCGCCGAAATAATTGCGCACGGTCTGAACAGTGAGGTTAAGCTCGTCGGCAATACGATGGGTGGAGCCGTCAGGCAAACTGTCCTTGAGTCTGCGAAGCTCGTTGAAGGTGATTGTTTTGCTCATAGCTGATGGTATTTTTTTGAGGTTATACTTAACGATTGAAGGTAACCGTCGTTTGTTTATGAAACATTATTTTGGTTTTCGATTGCTAATTTAGACAATTTTTCTCAAACAGGCAAGATTTTTTGAAATTTTGAATATGTTTTAAAACATATATTTTATCTTTACCGCCATATTATGTTATCTATTAAGCAAATGAATAATTTCAGGTCAGATAATGGCCACATTTTCAGCCTCCACCCAACCGATATAATCTGAATTGAGCCGAATTTTATACCATGTGACATTTCCCTCGGCGTCCGTTTCCTCTGAAAGAATCTGCACCTCTGTACCTTTTGTCAAAACTGTCCCCTTCTCATCCGGAGCCGGACGACCCGGCTCTGTCAGCAAGGTGGTCTTGAACGCTGTCAAGACACCTTCATCCCTTGAACCGAATGCCCTCGCTCCCATAAAGGCGAAGCATAAAAACATCACTGTCGCACATAGGCAGACTATACTTCCGAAAAAGCCGGTCTTCCTTGCTGCTACATTCCTTGAAAAGATATATAACGCCACACCCCCAACAAACAGAATGAAGCATATCGCTGCAAAGGTAGCCCAAGTGTCTGTCGATGTATTGACGGCTACAGAGCGTCTTACGGATTGGAAAAACCCCTCTTCATCCGGTGTGACCCGCATACGCTTCCCTTTCTGCTCAGCCTTATTGGCATCGTCAACTTTACTGCGGAGATATTGCAGGTTTGCGTTAATCTCACTGTTGTCAGGATCAAGACGGTGGGCACGAAGATAGCACACCATCGCATTTCCATAATCACTTTCCTGATAATAGGCGTTCCCGAGATTAAACAGCAGGCCGGCATTGCTTCCGTGCTCCTGCCTTACGTTGTTGTAAAGTTCAATCGCCTTGGCATATTCCTTTGCCTGATAAGCCGAATCTGCCTCCGCAAGTGCGGTGGGAGCCCCCTTTGCCATGATGCCGAAACAAAGGGAAAGCATTATCGTCAACAATATCTTTGTCTTCATTTTCTGTCCTGTTTTGTCTGTTTAAAAGCCTCTTCCAAGCCGTTTATCACTTCAGCACCTCTATCATAGACCGGCTGCATATTCTCCTTGGAGACTGCGGGGGCATATTTTGCAAACTCACAGTCGTCGATAAGAGTGATGAGAGATTCAATCTTATCCTGCGGAATGCCGGTTTCTGAAAGGTTCTGGCTGACGTTCTGGCGGGTCAACTCCGACATCGGCATTTTCAGTTTGTCGCCGAGGTATCCCCACAGAGCTGACAACATCTCGTCGTAGAACTTATCTGTCTCTCTCTTCTTCATACAAACAGCTGCCTTACGGAGGCGCATACGCGCCACTTTGCTTGCCTTTCGGCTCTTGACAGCGAGAAGATCGGAATTTGCCTTGAGATATGCCCTGTAGTAAACGGTAGATCCGAATAGAAGAAGCAGCGGGATGATATAGAAAAGCCAATATCCGAATTTCTTTACATAAGGCTCATGATNGAATGACAGATTCCCCCCTACTTTCATAAGATCNGGCTTGAAGGCAAGCATTCCNCTTGTCTGAGATTTCTCACTACCTTTACCCTTACCTACGGAGATATTGTAACCACGTGCAGTGGAAGTCTCATATTTTCCGGTCTGAGGATTAAAGTAGACAAGTTCTACAGAGGNGATGGTGAAAGTACCCGCTTCAAGAGGCATGAACGAATAATCGAATCTGGCAGTGCCGCTGACATTCGTTCTCCCGACATTCGCCTTGACATCCGGAGTCGGACTGTAGACTTCAAGCTGGGCGGGATAAAGAGCGTTCAAATCGGGCAGCTTCACATATTTCAGGTTTCCTGTGCCTGTCACGGTGTAAACCACTGAAGCGGCCTGATTGGTCAGGAAATTCTGTGCAGGGAGCTCTGAAGTAAGNTTGAATTGCCCNACACCTCCCGAGAAATTGGCCGGTANGGGTGAAGGAAGTGATTTTACATTTATCACCAGGTCATTTGGCGTGACATTGAGCTGGAGCGGTTTCGGCACAGACATATTTCCCCAGAATGGATCATGATAATACTCACGTTCGTCAACACTGACCGTATACGTATTGCCCAAGACTTTTANCTGACCCTCCATCTGAGGGAAAATTATATAGCGGGCAATAATGGCAGTGGCGTAAGTCTTGCCGTTGTANGTTTCATATTCCAGTGAGGTGGAGACATCTTTGGACTCTTCCACAACGAAACCCTCAAATTTCGGAGCTGCCGTCGCGCCTATGAATTTTATGGCATCATAAGTGGTGTAGAGTTTCACGGTATATACCAACGCCTCCTGTTCATAAGCNGTTGTACGCGACACGTCCGCTTTCAGGAAAAGATTTCCGTCTCCTTTCCCGATGAATCGTGGTCCTTCGCTTTTTGCATTCGGGTCCTGTGCATTCCCCTGCGCTGAACCCGGAGCCNGATTGGCCGGTGTGTTCGCTGCTGATGCNCCGATGGTATAGTTGACTGCATTNCTCTTCACGCCGCCGACAGTCACCGGNCCATAGGAGAACTGACCCTCCTTGACAGCTTTCAGCGTAAGAGTGTAGGTGAAACTGTANCTTTGGGTTGTCTTGCCGTTTACACTTGAGAACCGAGAGCTTTGTCCGGTCCTTTCAAAATACATTATCTTTGCTCCGGGCACATTTGTCGGACGGTCCGGNGCCTCCTCTATATCATTCACTTCATAAGAGATATAGAAAAGATCACCCACACCGATATCNCTCTTTCCTCTTACAGACTGCACCGAAAGATGCACCGAAGAGGCTACGGCAGAGAAACCGCAAAGCAGTGTCAAAACCGAAAACAAGATGTGTCGTATTCTGATTGTCATAATTTTCCGGGTTAAATTTTAGTTTTCTTTATAGTTGTCTCCTCAAATATTGTGGTAGACCGGAGGAGGACCCTCCTTTTCGATAGCCGGCAAAACCTCAATCTCCAGTGGTTCGGTCCTGATCGTTTCATATCTCTTTTTCTCAGGNTTATAAAATGAGAAAGAGATAGGTCGGATGATAAATTTCCCCGGAGTCTCNGCTGTAAACAAACAATCAAGANTCATTTCCGAACCNAGGCTGCCCTGAGTTATGAAATGTTCCTTATCATCCGTCATTGACCGGAAGNTTAAACCCTCCCTGAAAGCTGCNCGCACATCCGGGGCCGGAGTGTTTGTCAAATCCCCTTTACCTGCTACGGAAACNTTTAGCTTCCCTTTATCTCCGACTCNGAGAGTCTTATCTCGGAGANAGGCAGAAATCTCAAAGCTACCGATAGCTCCCGAGAAATCCTCCGGCTTACCTTTAGACGGAAGAGAAGAGATAGAGAGTTCAACATCGGGAGCTGAAAGATTGAAGGTCGCGACNCGGTTTACGACAGATGGACCCCAGAAAGGGTCGTTTACTGTCATTGGGTAATTAATCCCTATGCTGTAATCTCCNCCTTTCAATTGAAATTTNCCGACATCCTCCGCACCAATGAAATATCGGTCGACNACCACACTGTAAAGGGTATTNCCCTTTTTCTCAATTGTCTTCAGATGAGAATCTCCGGCTGCCTGNCCTGAGGGCAGACCGGAAAAGTCCGGATATTTGAGTAGCTCGAAACCAGCGATATCAGGTGTNTCTGAAACGAGCGTCACTTCATAAATCACTCTTTCCCCCTCCACAACCTTCTCTTTTTNCAGAGATGTCTGCAAATAAAGGCGCGGGGAGGCTGCAGTGTGTCCCTCTTTCCCGGCAGCGAATAAGCTTGAGGCAAGAGAGAGAAGACTCAACAGAAAAAATGTCTTAAAATATGAAAGTTTCATACGCCCGTAATNCTTGCTCCTACCAATTTTT
>JAAVDJ010000010.1:33276-138512 GCA_014801875.1 Bacteroides sp.
ACNNTTCTTTCCTGTGCTCTTATCACCCTGTTNGCCGGTGACGCGCGCACGTGTCTGGTTCTCCTTGTTTTCCATTGCCTTCAAAATCTGGTCAGCCGTTTGCTGATTGATATCGGNCTGCTGTTTCTGCCGGTCTTTATTCTGATCCTGCTTGTCCTGATTCTGATCTTGGTTCTGGTCTTGGTTTTGGTCTTTATTCTGATCTTTGTTTTGGTCTTTATTCTGATCTTTGTTTTGGTCCTGATTCTGGTCTTTATTCTGATCCTTATTCTGGTCCTGGTTTTGATCCTGATTCTGGTTNTGGAGTTTCAACTGGGTGATTCGAAGATTTCTNCGCGCTGAGTCATCTTTGGGGTTAAGACGCAGAGCCTGCTTGTAGAAACCGAGTGCCGAAGAATAATCCTCCGCGTTGAAAGCCACATTGCCAAGATTATAATTGGCACGCGCCGCAAGGTCCTGTTTCAGACCTCCGAGCGCCGCTACATCCTGCATGGCCTTTTTCCCGGATTCAAGCATCTCCTTGGCCGTGGTTGTAGTGTCGGAAGGATTTGACCCCAACCTTATCTGAGAAAGGCCAAGGTTATAACGAGCCACCGCTGACGACGGATTTATCTTGAGAGCCTCCTGATATTTCTGTATTGCCGCGCGATAGCGTCCGTCATTATAAAGTTTGTTACCTTCCGTTATATAGTTGCGTTCTTTTCGTGTAGACTCAGGTTGTTGAGCTGAGAGAGAAGCCGGGAAAAGCCACACAGCTAACCCGACCAGAAGAGTTATGAAGAATATCCTTTTCATTTCTTTTCCTCCTTTTTGAAAAAAGTGATCTTATCGAGCCAGCTGATTTTCCTGTCAAGCACAAAGATGTCAAGCACAAGGAATGCGATCGCAAACCACACGAAGATAGGAAAAAGCTCATCATGTATGGCGGAGAAGCTGGCTTCAAGAGCAGACTTNTTCACGGTGTCGAGCTGTTTATCAAGTTCGNTGAGCGCATCATTNTTTGAGGCGTTAACGTAGATACCCTTNCCGGCAGCCGCTATGTCTGTCGCGAGGTCTTCGTTTAATGCCGTNCGCACAGGCTCTCCTGTCTCCGGGTCTATCAAATAGCCTCCCCTCTTCAGGGGTATGGGCACGGCTGTTGTGGAGCCGAGCCCCACGACGTCGAGCTGNATGCCGTTTTTAGCNGCTGTCTTCGCAGCGTCCATCACACTTTTGACATCCTCAAGATCCTCGGCNTCTGTGATAAGCACTATTGCCTTCCCTATTTTCTTATCTTCGCTAAACGACTTAGTCGCCATATCTATAGCAGCCGTGATGTTTGTTCCTTGATTGTCGACCATGGAAGGGTCAATGGAATTAAGAAACATCTTGGCCGACACATAGTCGCTTGTGACGGGTATCAAGGTATAAGCGTCTCCCGCATATACAATAAGACCAACCCTGTCGTTATCAAGGCGATTGATAAGTTTTTCAAGTATGAGTTTTGCCTGCCTCATTCTGTCAATTCCTTTTTCATCTGAGGTAGATGAGGCAAGCATAGAGTTACTGGCATCGACAGCTATCACNACCTCGATGCCCTCTTTGACCGTCTTTTCATCCTTCACTCCGCCCCACGGACGAGCTACGGCGACAATTATTAGTGCAAGGGCTATCATCTCAAGGGTAAGCTTCAATGGCGGTTTATATGGTGACACCTCCGGCATCAACGGCGCAAGCACTTTAGGGCGCCCGAATTTCTTCAGCTTTTTCGCGCGAGCATAGCGNGCCCATGCGTACAGAGCNATAAAGCCCGGCACGAGCAGAAGGAGCAGAAGGAGGTGTGGATATGCGAAACTAAACATATTTTCAATGTTTTGATATCTTTATAATCAAGGTATTCTTCTCAGCACGGTGTAACGCATGAGCAGATAGAGCCCGAAGGCACAAAGGGAGAATATCACCCANGGCATGAAGTTNTCATCNGTGGTGGTNAAACGGTCAACGTCAAGCACNGTCTTCTCCAAGGAGTCTATTTCATCAAACACCTCGCGAAGCATCTTCTCATCTGTGGCGCGGAAAAATTTTCCTCCNGTTGCGTTTGCTATCTGCTTGAGTGATTGTTCNTCGATTTTTGTCTCCATCGTTGTCGTGGAGAAACCATAAGGATCCGTAATCTGGATTGAGCCGTTTGTGCCTACACCTATTGTNTAGACTTTGATTCCTTTCTGCTTTGCAATCTGTGCGGCNGTAGANGGAGGGACGTCGCCGGCATTGTTGGTTCCGTCGGTAAGGAGTATGATACTCTTTGACTTTGCCTTTCCTGAGGCGATACGGTTGATNGCACTGGTAAGACCATCACCGATAGCTGTTCCGTCGTTAAGATCCCCCATCTCAACCTGCTGAATAGCATTCATGAGGGCGGCNCGATCATTGGTAAGGGGCATCAGAGAAAGGCTCTCTCCNGCAAATACCACAAGACCCATATTATCGTTCGTGCGTTGATTGACAAATTTCGAAGCAACGTCTTTGGCTGCGGCAAAACGTGTCGGTTTAAAATCACGCGCCGACATACTGCCCGATATATCAAGGGCGATAATAATATCNGTGCCTTCGATTCGGGAAGTGCGTAAATGGTCGTGGGTCTGNGGACGCGCAAGCGCGACAATCAAGCCGGCTATTGCCAGAAGCTGGAGGGCAAAGGCCACATGCATGGCTATCACTTTCCAGGTAAGCGGGAGTTTNACCACAGGAGAAACAGTGGAGATTCCCAATGAGGGNTTNGCATTNCGGTTTTTCCAGATATACCATGCAATNAGAGGGAGCAGGATAAGAAGGAGCCATAGGAGGCCGGGATGTTTGAACATCATTTTTCACCCCCTTTCTTTTTTGGTTTGGATATTTNTTCCGGAGCCATTTCTTGTGTGGTGGGTTCCGGTTTCTCCTCCGGTTTGGTTTCTTCTACAAACTTGAGCGCATTCTCGTAGGCGGCAATGTTGTCGGCAGGAAGAGGACGCACTTTGGCAAACTTGACAAAATCAGCCACACTGAGAATCTGGCGAACATAATCACGTTTGTCTTTCACATCGCTGTTGTAGAGATGGTCCATAATTTCGCGGGAGGTCATCTCCATTGCGTTTATGCCAAAACGTCGGTCAAGATACACACGCAGAATATCCGTAAGGTCGGTGAAATACTCCTTCTCGCGCCCCATTTCCCAAAGATTCTTGTTCTTGAGCTCCTTGAGCTGACGCAGTGCCGTTTCGTAAGGAGTGGGTTCCGGCTTCTTGCGGAGAACGGTTCCCTCCTTTTTGTATCGCTTGTAGGCCCACCATCCGCCGGCAGCCGCAAGAGCCACGATAAGGATGAGCCACCACCAATCTGCCAGCCAGTTGGGAACTTTGTCGAATATGGAAGGGTTCTCAGGCTCAGCCACACGTGCGAATCCGGCGATAGGATCATCAGCGGTCACTTTGACCGGGATGACATTTAACGTCAGGGCATTTGAACGTGCGGAATCACTTTCCGAAACATATACGAACTCCGGCAAGCGGTATGTGCCGGAATCAAATGCCTGCACCGGCACCTTATAGTTCAGCTGTATTCTGTTTGAACCCAACTCCACTGTGTCGATGGAGAAAGATGTGCGCAATTCGATGCTGTCGCCGCATACACCTACGTATCCTTGAGCGGCATCAGCGTTGCGGAAGATGGTAAAGCCGCCCGGTTTCCCTTTGTCCTGCACGGCTTCAAGATATAGCATGGTGACATTCCCCATCAAAAGATTGACGGAGTCGAGCCGGGCCTTTACTTGCACAGCCCCTTTCGCGGGAATCACGGCAAGAATGGCCAGTGCCACCATAGTCATTATGTATTTCCTGATATTCATTATCCTTGTTTTTGGAAAAAGGGATTCTGGAGGTTTATCTTCTGGCAGCCGAACGATTGCGGAACAAAGCGAGAAGTGCTTTCACATAATCTTCATCGGTCGTGATGGATGCGAGATCAACTCCACATCTTCCTACGGTCTGCGAGAGTTTCTGCTGACGTTCATACCATGCCTTGTCAAAAGCTTTCCTCACACGTGAAGAGGAGGTGTCAAGCCAGCGATCAGCTCCGGTCTCCATATCGCGCACGCGGATAAGACCTACATCCGGAAGCTTTGCATCACGTTTATCGTAGACCTGTATGGCCGCGAGGTCATGCTTCTTATTGGCTATCGACATACTGGAGAAATAGTCGTGGTTGTCGATAAAGTCACTCAGCAGAAAGGCGGTGCAACGTTTTTTGAGGGCGTTGGTCATAAATTTGAGAGCCACGTCGATATTTGTGCCCCGGCTTTCCGGCTGCATGTCGATAATCTCGCGAATGATGAGAAGGATGTGCTTTCTTCCCTTTTTGGGAGGGATGAATTTCTCGATTTTGTCGCTGAAGAAGATAACGCCCACCTTGTCGTTGTTCTGGATAGAGGAGAAAGCAAGAGTAGCGGCAATTTCAGCAATCACCTCCTTTTTCTCCTCACCCATAGCCCCGAAGTCGCTGCTGCCGCTCACGTCGATGAGCAACATCATGGTGAGCTCGCGTTCCTCCTCATACACCTTCACGAAAGGCTTATTCTGACGGGCGGTGACATTCCAGTCGATGTCTCGAATGTCATCGCCCGGCTGATATTCCCTCACTTCGGAGAATATCACACCCCTTCCCTTGAAGGCAGTGTGATACTCTCCGGCGAAGATGTTCTGACTCAGTCCCCGGGTCTTTATTTCGATTTTTCTTACTTTCTGAAGCAGTTCTTTAGCATCCATATTCTTCAGGTTGACTTCTTAAAGGTGTCGGAGAGGCATCAGGGCACAACCACCTTGTCAAGGATAGCGGTGATAACCTCGTCAGCACCGATGTTGTTAGCCTCCGCCTCATAAGAAAGGCCGATACGATGGCGCATCACGTCGTGGCACACGGCGCGGACATCCTCAGGAATTACATACCCACGACCCTGAAGGAAGGCGTAGGCGCGTGATGCAAGCGCAAGGCTTATTGAGGCACGTGGTGACGCTCCGTAAGATATGATGCTTTCCAAATCCTGAAGACCATATTTTCCCGGTTCACGGGTAGCGAAGACGATATCCACGATATAGTTCTCAATCTTCTCGTCGATATAGATTCTCTCTACGATTTTCTGCACTTCGAGAATCTCGCCCGGAGTCACTACGGGCATGATGGGAGATTTAACTCCGTGGATGTTCTGGCGAATAATCTCTTTCTCCTCATTTTTGGAGGGGTAGCCGATGACAACCTTGAGAAGGAAACGGTCTGTCTGTGCCTCCGGCAACGGATACGTACCCTCCTGCTCGATGGGGTTCTGGGTAGCCATCACAAGGAATGGTTTGTCAAGAGGGAAGGTTTCGTCGCCTATTGTGACCTGACGTTCCTGCATTGCCTCGAGGAGGGCACTCTGCACTTTCGCCGGAGCACGGTTGATCTCATCGGCGAGCACGAAGTTAGCGAAGATGGGACCTTTCTTGACTTCAAAACTTTCGTTTTTGACACTATATATAAGCGTGCCGATCACGTCGGCCGGGAGAAGGTCGGGAGTGAACTGAATACGGCTGTATTTAGCGTCGACAAGGCTTGCGAGGGTCTTGATTGCAAGTGTTTTCGCAAGACCGGGGACACCTTCAAGGAGTACATGGCCGTTGCAGAGAAGAGCTATGAGAAGGGAATCGACGAGATGTTTCTGTCCGACAATGCGACGGTCCATCCCTGTGCGTATCATGCTGAGAAAGCTGCTTTTGGAGGCGATAAGATCATTCAACTCCCTGATATTCACTGTTTCGTTCATATAGTGTTTTTATAATTTGTTTATTCAAAGATATGGGTTATCAATTTCAAATGCAAAAATAGTATTTATTAACTTAAAATGCCTAATTTCCTTTGTTAAATAATCTTGAACGTTTTTAAAAGGATTAAAAACGGCTTTTTCAGGCAGAAAGGTTTCCTCGCCATCTCTTCCTATATTCAACATTTATTTCCTCCGGCTCGGTAGCTACCTTAACTGAAAAGGAAAGATGAGAACCCCCATCTTTCCTTTCTTCTATAATTTTCTCCTTTGGATTATTACTCTTTAGTGAAGGCATTCCAGCCTTGGGCCTTCAGGGGGAGTTCCGCTCCGTCGCGGGTGACGAGTGCACATCCCAGTTCCGGTTTGGTGACATAACCTATCATGCGGACCCCTTTCATCTTCTCAATCTTCTCGTGGTCGGTCAGGGGGACTGTAAACAGCAATTCATAGTCTTCTCCTCCATTCATCGCGGCAGTCACAAGATTCATATTGAATTCCTCAGCCATCATGGCTGTCTGATAGTCAATGGGAATCTTATCCTCATATACCCGGCAACCGGTGTCGGAGGCTTTGCATATATGAAGAAGCTCGGAAGAAAGGCCGTCGCTAACATCCATCATGGCCGTCGGTTTTATACCCTCTTTTCTCAACTCCTCTATTATGTCTTTTCTTGCCTCCGGTTTCAGCTGACGCTCAAGAATATATTCCTTTCCTGAGAAATCGGGTTGGAAATCTTTCTGTCCTTGTCCAACCCTGTTTTCCCGTTCAAGGAGCTGCAAACCCATATAGGCAGCCCCTAAATCGCCGCTGACGCAAATGATATCGGTAGGCTTCGCGCCGTCACGACGCACCACATCCTCCGGAGCAGCCACTCCGATGCAGGTGATGCTTATGACCAACCCGGAGACACTCGCACTCGTGTCTCCCCCTACCATATCTACTCCATAGAGCTCACAAGCCAACTTTATTCCGGAATAGATAGCTTCAAGATGCTCTACTGTGAAACGGCTTGAAACACCTATACTGACCGTAATCTGCTTAGGAGTGCCGTTCATGGCATATATATCGCTGAAGTTAACTATGGCAGCTTTGTAGCCCAAATGCTTCAAAGGCACATATCTCACGTCGAAATGCACCCCTTCAAGAAGAAGATCGGTTGTCACCAATACATCCTTGTCGCCAAAAGAAAGGATAGCGGCATCGTCGCCTACACCTTTTTTCGTTTCCGGATTCTTCAAGGGGAAATCTTTGGTGAGATGGTTGATAAGACCAAACTCGCCCAATTCATTTATTTCTGTTTCCTTGTTTTCCATAACATAATTGAAATTATAAATTCTATTGTCTTGAGACACACTGTCCTTCCCCGACCATTCATATAATGTCGAGAAAATAATCTGTATCCCAAAACATAAAGAAGTCTTTAGAGTGTCAACGGGCGAGACGAGATAACATCTCTTTGATTATATGGGTCATGACAGGTTGCGCCTTGATGGCTGCCTTCTGCACCTCTTCATGTGTCGGCACCTCCGTTATGTCTTTTCCGCCAAGGTCAGTAATGACTGACACTCCAAACACGGTCATACCGGCATGATTAGCCACAATCACCTCGGGGACAGTAGACATCCCTACCGCATCACCACCTATGACACGGAAATATTCATACTCGGCCGGGGTCTCGAAAGTAGGACCGGGGGTCCCCACATATACACCGTGCATCAGGCGTATTCCATCTGTCTTGGCGATATCGTCGGCCATCATGATAAGCCCTTTGCTGTAAGCTTCAGTCATTGCCGGGAAACGAGGTCCTAATTCCTCATAATTTTTTCCACGCAACGGATTCTCCGGGAAAAGATTGATATGATCTGTTATGATCATCACATCGCCTACCTGAAATTCCTTGTTCATTCCTCCGGCGGCATTGCTGACAAAGAGTGTCTGCACACCAAGCTTCTGCATTACACGCACAGGGAAAGTCACTTCCTTCATGTTATAACCTTCGTAATAGTGGAAGCGGCCCTGCATGGCCATAATATATTTTCCTCCCAGCTTGCCGAAGATTAGTTTTCCGCTGTGTCCCTCTACTGTAGAGACAGGAAAATTAGGAATATCCTTATATTCAAGTTCTTTACTGATTTCAATATGGTTGACGAGGTCGCCGAGTCCTGTTCCAAGGATAACGGCAGTGTCGGGAGCCTCTCCCACTTTTTCAAGGATGAAGTCAGCTGTCTCGCTGATCATCGCAAGATAATCTTTTTCCATAGTCTGTGAATTTTGGGTCTTTTAAGGTAAAACGCAGAAAAAATCTGTTTTGTTTCTCTTCAACTTTCAGGAACCTCCGAGTTGTTTGACAATCCGAGAGATTCCTTGAGCTCTTCGATGAAATCACTCTCATCAAGGCCATTCACCATCTTGACAGTTACAGGAAGATAGAAAGTGAAGGGTTTCAATGCTTTCGGGAAATAAGGATTATGCATGAGGCGCACAGCATCTTTCTCCGTAGTGACGATGATTTTCCTTTCGCCGGCGAGCTCCCGGAAACGCTTGGAAATGTCTTCAATGTCCGAACGAGAGAAATCATGATGATCCGGATAATGATCTACCTTAACTTTGAAGGGATATGTCTTGAAATGCCGCACAAAATATCTTGGATGTGCAATCCCGGTCAGCAGCAATACTCCGTCGTTAGGACCGAGAGAAGCAAGGGAACAATGATAAGGCGCCTCGTCGGCAAACACCGGCGCGAGCTGACCGTATTCATATCGCGAGAAGAACAGCTTCTGGAAATTCATCAAATCAAGCTCCTTCTGAACGATACGGAAATTTATAGGCATAAGACTATCGGGACATTTTGTGACCACAACCATGTCCGCTCTGTTCACACCCAATTTACCCTCGCGCAAACGACCCAGAGGGAGAAGGTTATCCTTATAGAAAGGGCGGTTATAGTCGGTAAGAAGCACCGACACTTTCGGTTTCACCCATCGATGCTGGAATGAGTCGTCAAGCACAATGACGTCGAGGTCCGGGAAAAGGCGCAAAAGTTCCTCTATCCCTTTCCGTCTGTTCTCACAGACCGCCACATGGGCAAACGTCCCGAATTTCCGATAAATCTGATAAGGTTCGTCTCCTATGAGCTCCGGAGTACTCATAGAGTTTGCAAGCACAAAACCCTTCGTTTTCCGTTTATACCCTCTGCTAAGAACGGCTACCTTGAAATTGCGCGAAAGATTACTCACGATGTATTCCACGTGAGGTGTCTTGCCGGTCCCTCCGACTGTAATGTTTCCAACCCCTACGATCGGGATGTCATATTCCTCCTCGTGGAAAAATATCCTGTTGTCGAAAAGCCAGTTTCTCACCCACGTGCCGAAACCATAGAGCCACGACAAGGGAGTGAGAAGATAAACCATTATCTTGTCTTTTGTAGACTTAACTGCTTTTCCTGCCATTTTTAAAGTTATTTCTTATTCAACTTAAATCAATAAGGGGTCGCCATCATAAGGGAGTTGACTCCTGAAAGCGGACATCTATCTCAGGCATAAGAGCCTGCACCGGCTTTCTTTCCAGAATCCGACGGGCAAACTTCACAAGGAGGAGTTCATAGTTTCCATCGGCAGCTTTGGCCATCTGGGTCTCCGCCGTCATCTGAGCCATCTCAGGAATCATGTTCCAGAAAGAGGTCTCTATTTCAGGATAGCTTGAAAGAGAGTAGTTTTCCCCCAACTTTGCCTTATCTGCAATCCAGTCAACGGCATTCTGCAGACCACCCATCTCATCGATGAGACCAATGCGGAGAGCTGACTCAGCATCCCACACGCGCCCTTCACCAATCTGACGGACATAGTCTTCCTTCATCTTACGCCCTTTTGCCACACGTTTAACAAATTTGTCATATCCCCTCTCAACATATTTCTGCATTGCCGCAAGCTGGCGGCTATCCATAGGCAGGAATCCGTTAGGGAACTCTGCTTCGGGATTTGTTGCCACAAGTTGGGGAGAAACGCCTATCTTCTCCGCCAATCCTGCTGCGTTGGGGATAAGACCGAATATACCGATGGAACCTGTGATGGTCAACGGATCGGCATAAATCCTGTCGGCACAACATGAAATCCAATACCCTCCTGAAGCCGCATAGTCGCCCATAGAGACAGCCAGAGGCTTTCCTCTTGATTGGAAATAATCCAAGGCCTCCCCTATCTGTTCGCTGCCAAAGACAGCTCCGCCCGGAGAATTCACCCTTAGCACTAAACCTTTGACGTCATCATCATTGGCAAGTTTGGTAATCAACGGCACATATTTTTCAAAATTGATTGTGCCGGAGCCTCCCCCGTCTACAATCTCACCGGAAGCATAGACGACAGCGATACGTTTCTTTCCTCCGAAAGCGGAGACCGCAGCCTCGGAGGGTTTAACAAGCGCTGAAGGATTCACAAAGTTCACCTTATCCTTATCCCGTCCAATCATATCTGCTATGACATCATCAACTTTACGCTCATAATAGAGTTTATCAATCAATCCCGCCTTTACAGCAGCAGAGGCCGGCTGAAGAAAGATGAAATCGCGACTTACCAGGGAGTCGATAGCGGCTGCCGTCACCTTCTTGCGCGATGAAGCAATCTGCTCGCGCACATAGCTCCACATATTTCCGTAGAGGGTGTCAAGCTGAGCGCGCGCCGGCTGACTCATCTCAGAAAGGATATAAGGCTCTACAGCAGATTTATACGTCCCTACCTTGACTACCTGAAATTCAACTCCAAGTTTGTCGAAGAGGCCCTTGAGATAGAGGGAGGTTCCCCCTATACCCTGCAACATTACCTGTCCGCCGGGATTAAGAAACACTTTATCGGCGCATGAAGCCACGAAATAATCACCACTTCCGTAGCTATCGGCATAAGCGATAATCTTCTTCCCCCCTTTCCTGAAATCGGAAAGCTCGTCGCGCAGTGCGTTAAGAGTGGCAAGACGAGCGGAAACTCCTCCGCATTTCAGATAGATTGCAGAGATATTCTTATTTTCCTTAGCCTCCCGGATCGCCATCACAAGATTTTCGAGAGTCTGCGGGCGTGAGACATCCCGCCTCATAAGAGAGATATAGTCAATATCAAGAGGGGTCTCCCGCTCCTCGATTACGCCGGAAAGCTCGATAGTGAGCACACTCCCTTTAGAGACATTGACAGTCTCACCGGAAGAGGCACCGAATTTGGCTGCAATTCCGATGCATACCATCACAGCCACCACTCCGAAGAGCACCAGCGCAATCCATGCTCCCACAAATGAGGAGAGCATATTCATGAAAAACTTCTTCAGCATCCTTTTATGGAGTTAAAAAGATTAATGTTTCTGATTTTTGAAAAACGGGTAAAGACTCCTCAAGCATTGAGGCTTCTTATTACTCCTTTTATATCTTCTGCAAGGCGATCAGCCTCCTCCATCGTGGAAGCTTCGCTATAAATACGTATAATCGGTTCGGTATTTGACTTGCGGAGATGTACCCAACTCTGCGGGAAATCTATCTTCACACCGTCGATATCCGTAATATTCTCATCAGCGAACTTCACTTTCACAGCCTCCAGAATAGCATCTACATCTATGTCCGGAGTGAGCTCTATCTTGTTCTTTGCAATTGCATATCGAGGATAATCAGCCTTCAGCTCGCTTACCTTCTTACCCTCCTTCGCGAGATGAGATAGGAAAAGAGCTACCCCGACGAGGGCATCGCGTCCATAGTGAAGCTCGGGATAAATCACTCCACCGTTTCCTTCCCCACCAATGACTGCTCCTGTCTCCTTCATTTTTGTCACGACATTAACCTCACCCACAGCTGCTGCGGAATATGAGCATCCGTGTGAAAGGGTGACATCCCTCAGAGCGCGGCTGCTACTGAGATTTGAGACAGTTGAGCCGGGAGTATGGCGTAAGACATAGTCTGCCACAGCAACAAGAGTATATTCCTCAACGAACATCTCTCCATTTTCCATCACGATAGCCAGACGGTCTACATCCGGGTCAACAACAAATCCGACATCAGCCCTTCCCTCCTTCATGAGGTCGGAAATCTGAGTCAGGTTTTCCGGAATGGGCTCCGGAGTGTGGGCGAATCTTCCTGTCACCTCACAATTAAGTTCAATCACGTTCTTTACGCCAAGAGCACGCAGCAGAGCCGGAATCACTTCTCCTCCGACAGAATTGACGGCATCGACAGCGACAGTGAAGTCAGCTGAAGCGATTGCTTCGCAATCTACGAGAGGAAGGCTCTTCACCATCTCGATATGGCGCATCGCCCAAGTTTCATCCTTATATTCCTTGCCGAGAGATAAAACATCGGCAAAAGTAAAGTCTTCCTTTTCGGCAATCGAGATTACCTGCTTACCCTCCGCGTCGTTAAGGAACTCCCCTTTCGCATTGAGCAGCTTGAGGGCATTCCATTGCATTGGATTATGGCTCGCAGTTATGATGATGCCTCCGTCAGCACCCAGCCCGGTGACTGCAAGTTCGGTTGTCGGTGTGGTAGCAAGGCCGATATTGATGACATCGAGCCCCATAGCCATAAGCGCACCTGTCACGAGGTGTGACACCATGCTGCCCGAGATACGGGCATCCCGGCCGACCACGATTCGGGAAGCGGAGGGATTATTTCGACGGATGAACTCAGCGTAAGCAGAAGTGAACTTAACGATGTCGACACCCCCGAGCCCCTCGCCTGAGTTGCCGCCGATTGTGCCGCGAATGCCTGAGATTGACTTTATTAAAGACATATTGATGTAGATTCTATTAATATTCCGGTTTAAAATATCTTACGTTGATCACATAGGGATAGCAATAGGTCTGGTCTGTGACGAACCCGCAATAACTTTTTAGCACAAGATTGACCTCACAATCATATCCGAAGAAACGCAAAGGCATCTGTATCCCCGTGCCCCACTGAGTGGAGGCATTCAGCGATGTGTTCTTGTATAAGAAGTATGCGGCTGTCTGGACCACATCGTTTGAGTTACCCTCTTCCGCCTCGCTGCCATACTCATACATATTGAGGATATTCGAACGTGTGAAACGGAAATAGACCTGCTCACCGGCAGAGACTCTGTTTTCTGCCTTGCCATCAGCACCTATGGAGCCTCTGTTGATGACCTGCATATACACATTACCGTCTTCATCAAGCTTATAAAATGGAGCATTCTCACCAGTTTCAAACGATATGGAGTCTCTGGGAATATCAAGTTCCACTCTCTTCTGCGCGAGATACCAGTTTACTGCATGTTCCTCGTCTCTGAGCAATTCCGAATAACTTTGAGTCTTGCTGCATGATGAAGACAGTGAGGCCACACAGATGAAAGCAAGAATCCAAAGGCGCGAAAATTTATTATTTAACTTATTGAAAGCTGACATTTATTCGAGAAAGTATTAATGGGTGTGTGATTGAAAAAGATTTTTATCTTGTCTGCCGGAGATACTTGTCGTAATGATCCATGTTGTCGAGCAAAAGCTTGCGACATTCCTCAAGGGAGCCGTGAAACTCTCCTCCGGCAGCCTGCAGATGGCCTCCTCCCCCATAGAGGTTCTTGCATATCTCCGAAACGGGGAAACCCTGGCAGCTTCTGGCCGAAACCTTTATACAGTCAGGATCCTCACGCATGAAAATACTATAAACCATCCCTTTCACTTCCAAAGGACGGTTTACGAGCCCTTCCGTATCTCCCTTCTCATAGTCAAATCGATGAAGATCCTCCTTAGAGAGGGTAATGACCGCAGCCTTATGGCGCGGAAAGACCTCAAGTCTTTCCGAAATAGCGAACGCCTCAAGCTTCAGACTTGATAGGGAGCGGGTAGTCAGTGCCTCCTTTACAATCCTTTCCTTGTCTACCCCTTTCTCCAGAAGACGCATGAGGATATCATAAAGATCAGGATTCTTGCAGTTGACACTGAAATTGCGTGTATCGGTTATGATGCCGGTAAGAAGACAAGTGGCGCAATCAAGATTCACCTCGCCATACCAACCCATAGCGGCAATTACTCTGAAAACAAGCTCACACGTGGAAGACATATCCGGATATGAAATCGTGAGCTCCGTGAAATTATCCGGCTCCTGATGATGGTCGATAAGCACGTGCGTTCCCTTGGAAGCCAACATCACGGGGGCAAGATTATCTTGGCGGGAGGGTGTGTTGAAGTCACAACAGATCACGAGATCGGCTTCTTCAAAAGATTTCTCGCAAAATTGCGGATGGCACGTATAAACCGCTATATCCTTAAACCCCGGAAGAAAAGAGAGGTTTGAGGGTGCCTTGTCAGGGACAACCACTACCGGCTGTTTCCCCAAAGCCTTCAGGAGATGCCACAATCCGAGTGTGCTCCCGATGGCGTCGCCGTCAGGGCGCACATGGCAGGTGAGAACGATTCTCTCCGAACGTTCGATTAGGCGGCGAAGCTCTTTCGCCTGTGAATTGTCGATTAGTCTATCCATGTTAAGCATGAGGACAAAGACCTGCTGTGGGGCATCATTCAGAGCCCATTTGCAGCATTTGTTCCATTTTCAAGCCACAAAGATACAAATTATCTCGCAAATTCTATCTAACTTTGTGTCCAAATTTAGATATTTAACTCACCAACCCGTTCTAAGCCTCGGAAAGGGAGGCTGAGAACACGCAATAAAAGGAGAATTAAGATGCATTCTAAAGAAGAAAAGCTTGCCGCTTTCGGCAAAGTGCTCGAAGTGCTTGACACACTCAGGGAAAAATGTCCGTGGGACGCAAAACAGACTAACGAATCGTTGCGGCCGAACACTGTCGAAGAGGTTTATGAGCTTGTAGACGCTCTTGCCTCTGACGATGTCAAGGACATAAAGAAAGAGCTTGGAGATGTGCTTCTCCATGTGGCTTTCTATTCAAAGATAGCGGATGAGAAAGGACAGTTTGATATCGCTGATGTCTGCACCGCCCTGACCGACAAGCTTATCTTCCGTCATCCTCATATATATGGCAATGTCAAAGCCGATTCAGCGGAAGATGTCCTTCAGAATTGGGAACAGATAAAGCTCAAGGAGAAAGATGGAAACAAGACCGTGCTTTCCGGCGTCCCCTCGGCTCTTCCGGCCCTCATCAAGGCTTTCCGCATTCAGGAGAAAGTTGCTCACGTCGGGTTCGACTGGGAAACTCCGGAACAGGTGTGGGATAAAGTCAAGGAAGAGACCGCTGAGGTGGAAGCTGAAATCAAATCTGGAAACAGCGAAAAACTTGAAGAGGAATTCGGCGATATCCTGTTTGCAGTGGTCAACGCAGCCAGGCTCTACGGGGTCAATCCGGAGAATGCCCTGGAGAAAACCAACCGCAAATTTATCAATCGGTTCAACCATATAGAAAAGCGGAGCAAAGAGGAGGGGAAAAATCTGAAGGATATGTCGCTCGCTGAAATGGATGAATTGTGGAATGAGGCAAAACAGCTTGAAAAATGATACTCTGCATCACCGAGAAACCGAGTGTCGGGAAAGACATAGCACAAATCGTCGGGGCCTCTACGCGGCGTGACGGTTATTTCGAGGGGAACGGCTATTGCGTCACCTGGACTTTCGGCCATCTCTGTACCCTTAAAGAGCCGGCTGACTACACCCCCGACTGGAAGCGATGGTCGATGGTGTATCTTCCGATGATTCCTCCCCGATTTGGAATAAAACTTATCGACTCCCCCTCTATTAAACGACAGTTTGAAACAATCCGCACCCTTATCTTGCAATGCGACGAGATAATCAACTGCGGAGATGCCGGGCAGGAGGGTGAGTTGATACAGAGATGGGTGATGCAAAAGGCAGGCTGCTCAAAACCGGTGAAACGGCTTTGGATTTCCTCTTTGACCGACGAGGCAATAAAAGAGGGGTTCAAAAACCTGCGTCCTGAAAAAGACCTTGAGCCCTTATATCTCGCCGGACTTTGCAGGGCTATAGGAGATTGGGTCTTGGGAATCAATGCCACTCGCCTCTATTCATTAAAATATGGAGAGCGTGGGCAAGTGCTTTCCATAGGGAGAGTACAGACTCCCACTCTTGCCCTCGTCGTCAACCGGCAACTGGAGATAGAAAACTTCAAACCGAAAGACTATTGGGAACTAAAAACCCTCTATCGTGAAACCCTTTTCTCGGCAACCGGAAAAAATTTTGATTCCGAGGAAAAGGGTCAGGAACTTGTGGAGCATCTGAAGGGGTTTCCGCTGGAAGTGACCGACGTCACGAAAAAGGCCGGGAAAGAAGCTCCCCCGCGTCTGTTCGACCTAACGAGTCTTCAGGTGGAATGCAACAAGAAGCTCAATCTTGGAGCCGAAGACACCCTGCGGACAATCCAGAGCCTCTATGAAAAGAAATTGACTACATATCCTCGTGTGGACACCACATATCTTACCGACGATATGTATGGTAAATGCGGTGGAATCCTAAATTCTCTTAAAGACTATCAGATGTTGATGGTGCCTTTGCGGGGGAAGAAACTGAAGAAAAGCAAAAAGGTATTTGACAATTCAAAGGTCACGGATCACCATGCCATCATCCCTACCGGCCAACCCCTTCCGGATTCATTGACTTACAATGAGAAGGAAGTGTTCAATATCATAGCTTTGCGGTTCATATCCGTGTTTTTCCCGGATTGCACCTTTGAGCAGACTGTAGTGAACGCAAAGGTGGAGAAAGTAAATTTCAAAGCCACCGGTAAGGTCATCCTTGACCCGGGATGGAAAGTGGTGTATGCCGGCGAGAAGAAGGGGGAAGAGCCGGATAAAGATGATAAGGAAGACGAGGGGGCGGCTGTCCTCCCCCATTTCGATAAGGGGGAGAGCGGACCGCATTCTCCGCGCTTGGTGAAAAAGACCACCCAACCACCAAAATATTACACCGAGGGAACGTTGCTTAAAGCTATGGAGACAGCGGGGGCATCTGTCGANGATGAAGACCTGCGCGAAGCTTTGAAAGCAAACGGAATCGGNCGTCCCTCAACGCGCGCGGCAATCATAGAGATTCTNTATAAGAGGGGGTATATCGTGAAAGAANGAAAATCGCTTCGTGCGACACCTGCCGCAATTGACCTCGTGGGAGTCATNAAGGAGGAATTGCTTAAAAGCGCGAAGNTGACNGGCATCTGGGAAGGTAANCTGCGTCAAATCGAACAGCAACAATACAGTCCGGCAGAATTTATCGACCAGATAAAGCAAATGATATCCGAAATCACCCTCTCCGTGATGCAGGACAGCAGCAACCGTCGCATTGTGGCCGAACAGATTCATGAAGTCGCGGGGGTTAAAAAAGAGGAACCGGCGAAAAAGAAACGNAAAGCCTCNGGGAGAAACAAAAAGAGTGAGTAAAGCGTTTACTNATCAGGGGATGNTATAANAAAGGAAAGCGGGANATATNGGGATAGATATAAAGATAAAATAGCATGGATAATAATCTTTTGATACAATATATTTTGGTGGGTCTCATCCTGTTTGGNACAACTGTTTGGGTGGTNTGGAAGATTGTTTCTCTCCGGAAAAGCAAGGTTTCCAAATGNTGCGGATGTAGTCTTGGGGATAAGTGTGCCAAAAGAAAATTGGAGGGTTAGAACAAAGGGNTAAATAAAGAATTTTATGGATAAGATAAAGATATGGAATGACGANCCTTCGGCAAAGCAACTGGATGAGATTGCTTCCCGTCTGGAGGAGGGAGAATTAGTCGTGATTCCTACGGATACNCTTTACGGGATAACATGTGACGCCCTCAACCCGAAAGCCATCGATAAATTATGCAGGCTTAAAGGTATAAATCCCGATAAGACCAATCTCTCAATCATCTGCGCCGACATTGCCATGGCTTCGGAATATGCCAGATTTAATAATTCTGACTACCGTCTGCTNAAAGAGAATGTCCCCGGAGCGTTCACATTTCTTTTCAAGACAGCTTCTACCCTACCCAAGGCATTCAAAGGGAGAAAGACCGTCGGAGTCCGCATTCCTGATTGCAACCTGGCAAGATTGCTTGCCGGGAGGCTGGGNCATCCCCTNCTCACGACTTCCATAGAATATGAAGATGAGGACTACGGCACAAACCCCGACCTTATTGCAGAAGCATATGAGGGTAAGGCTTCAATGATGGTAATCGGCGAGGANGGAAATCTCGTTGCGTCAACAATCGTAGACTGNCTGGGGGATGAACCAATAATCGTTAGGGAAGGGAAAGGAGAGCTGAGATAAAACTTATGGAATTTGTTGGAATTATGGAATTATTTCCTTAATTTTGCAACAATAACCCACCGCCCGAGGGTAGCGCCAANCGNGCACCCGGCAGACGACGGGCAACAGACAGAAAAATATTACCTATATAACCTTAAATTTTATAGTTATGTCAAAAGTAACAGTTGTAGGCGCCGGCAACGTAGGCGCAACCGCAGCAAATGTAATCGCTCTCCGCGAAGTGGCTGATGAAGTAGTGATGATTGACATCAAGGAAGGTGTATCCGAAGGCAAGGCCATGGATATGATGCAGACAGCAAACCTCCTTGACATGAACACCCGTATATCCGGCGTGACAAACGACTACGAGGCTACAAAGGACAGCGACGTAGTGGTCATCACATCAGGAATTCCCCGCAAACCGGGCATGACTCGTGAGGAACTTATCGGCGTAAATGCAGGCATCGTAAAGCAGGTGACAGAAAGTGTGCTCAAATATAGCCCCAACGCAGTGATTGTATGCGTTTCAAACCCGATGGACACAATGACNTATCTCATCCACAAGGTGTCTGGTCTTCCNAAGAACCGTATCATCGGTATGGGTGGTGCGCTTGACAGCAGCCGTTTCAAATACTATCTGAGCAAGGCTCTCAATGCTAACCCCAACGAAGTTGAAGGTTTTGTAATCGGTGGTCATGGCGATACAACTATGATTCCTATGAAGCGTTTCGCAACTCTTCGNGGTGTGCCNGTCACTAACTTCCTCTCTGCTGAGGTGCTCGACAAAGTGGCAGCTGACACTATGGTAGGCGGCGCAACNCTGACCAAACTTCTCGGCACATCTGCATGGTATGCTCCCGGTGCTGCTACNGCTGAGGTTGTTGAAGCTGTAATTCACGATCAGGATGCTATCATTCCCTGTTCTGCACTTCTCGACGGGGAGTATGGTGAGAGCGATCTCTGCATCGGTGTTCCCTGTGTTCTCGGCAAGGGTGGTATCAAGAAGATTCTTGAAATCGAACTCAACGAAGAGGAGAAAGAACTCTTCAAGAAGAGCGCTGAGGCTGTGAAGAAGACTAATGCAGCTCTCCCCTGCTAAGAAATATTGAAAATCTAAAGCTGATGCCACTCCATTAGAAAATGATGGGGTGGCATTTTTTCATATCCTCAATAATGNTNANGGTTTGNATATAGNAAGNNAAACAAGAGTCACCGCGTATTCTCTACGCAGTGACTCGGGGTCTGATCTAATCAGAATTATAATCGATACTTTTCCTTATGCTAAATGAAGATTGCTGAAAAAATCAATGATTATGAAAACTCTAATAAGTCTATTATGGAAAACACAGTTGATTCGCTGACTATGAAAACACCTGTTTAAACTTTTAAAATATCTTTGGAAAACACCTTGAAAAGAAGACGGACCTCTGTCACAAATATTATTAAAGGAAAAGCTACTAAGAAAGGTTACAGACCGATTTTTGTTCTATCACTTNTTAAAAACATTTTGTAAATCGTTTCCCGAAGTAAAGGGAATTGTGTAAATCATTTCAATGTATATGTTAGCCAATTATTTTGACGGGTAGNAAAGCGATTTGTCNGCGCCATCTGGCAATTTGCTTCACTTCATCCATCAATGATGGGGCGAGAGAGGTTTTGGATTAATTCGATGGTCTGTCATGATCTGACGCGNATCGGNAGCAATTTGACATTACCGTGGAGCGTTTTGACTTCATCGAAATGNGGCTGTTCACCCAAAAGGGATTCAAGCATTTCAAAACCTGAGATAATAAAGGAAAAGGTATTTGTGAGAAGAAGAGACATAATTTTTTTCATAACGACAATCTTTTAATGGGTTAATGATTAGAAGATTATTAAGTAGAAGCATCTGTCGNGGACATCAGTGGAAATTTGCATGCTTAACTTTCCTCTGAAAGCCTTTCAAGATTGAAAAGTAAAGATCATAGATTTCTGACATTTCTAAAGAAGAAGTATCGTTCTATGTTTATATCGACATCATTATTAGCATCTTAACCAGACCTTAGTTTTGATTTTCACCGTCCCTTTCGGCTGGTTTCACTTTTATAACATAATTTTATTAAAATGGTTTTATCTCTTTCTAAATGTTTTTTACTTTTTTTATCAAAAAATATTTTATACACCGCAAAAAGCTGATTCCATCATTATTACAGGCTGAATTGTTAAATACATTTTAACATTTATTTTATCAATTTCTTTCCTGTTCCTTCTTATCTTTCCTAAGGCTCCATCCACTAAAATGGCACAGACCTGAAACAGGCATCTACCCTACCTAAAGAGAGAAAAAATAAAGTGAGTATCCCTGAGAACCAATTAGTTTATCAAAGTAATTTAATATCCTTTTTATAAGATATTTGTATTCTTATGGTTTGTTTCTTTGATTTCTGATAAAAGTGTAGATTTAAAAACGAAGTGAAAAATCTTCGTACCGAATAGCCCCATATTTTTTGAGGGACAAGACTTAGTGGCGGATTGGGTATGGAGCATCCCAAAGCCTCAGCCCCTCCCCAATCCGGTATTAAGTTTTAAATATGGGATGATCTGATAATCAAAATACAAAATTACAAAAAATAAACAGGCAGGCAGACAATATCCAGCTTTGATTTTTGAGAAGTATTTATTAATTTTGTGCTGAATTACACTCTCATCGCCAGATCCTTATGACGAAAGAAGAACTGCTCGACAGGCTCAATGACATAGAATGGGACGATTTCGAGGTCAAAGAAGCGTCCGGTGGTCTCCCAAAATCCATGTGGGAGACTGTCAGCGCATTTTCCAATACTGCCGGAGGTTGGATAATTCTCGGTGTAAAGGAAACAAAGGTCAAAAGCGTGTCTACATATGAGATTACAGGCATCGAAAAAGCTGAAAAGATGGAACAGGACATAATCAGTATCCTGCGTTCCGTCTCGAAGTTCAACGTCCCAATTCTTGCCACGGCACGGCTACTTGATTTTGACGGCAGATCTGTTCTTGCTTTTCATATACCCGTGTCTGCCAACAAACCGGTATATTTCGGCAACAATCTGAACAACACATTTGTCCGTATCGGCAGCGGCGACCAACGAGCTACCGACATAGAGATTGACATACTTATGCGGGAAAAGACTTTCGGAATGAAGTCGGAAATGGAGGTTGACGGAACCGGATTCGCAGACCTGAATACACAGTCGCTCCAGACATATCGCCGTCGCGTCAGGGACTTCAACCCTGATTTCCGATATAACGATCTCGATGATGAACAGTTCTGTATAAAGACCGGGATAATTAGTCGTGGGAGGCTGACTTACGGCGGCTTGCTGATGCTTGGTAAAGGCGAGGTCGTGCAGGGCTATGTGCCTCATTTTTGGATTGATTACATTGAAATTCCCGGCACAACATATTCTGATGCAGATTGTCGTTATACATATCGTATGCCTGAGCAGGAAAATATCTGGGAATATTTCAAGGTACTCCTGCAACGGTTGCGTCTGTATGTTGATAATCCCTTCATGGCGGGTCCCGATGGATTTTCGCCGGAAGACAATTCTCAGTTGTACTGTCTCAGAGAAGGGTTAGTAAACCTTCTCGCCCATGCTGACTATTTCAGTCCCATGCACTCAACAATAAGGGTATTCAATGACAGAATCGAGTTCCAGAATCCCGGACGCTTCGCCGTGCGTATATCCGATAAGCCCGGCAAGGTTAAATCAGTACCACGTAACCCCAATATCATAGCCTTTTTCCGTTTCGCACGACAAGGTGAGAACGCCGGATATGGTATTGACAAGATAATGCGGTGGACTAAGCTGACTGGTCTTGAAGTAGATTTTGAAAGCGACATAACATCATCGACTGTAACCTACCCATTGCCATTACAGAAAAGTGGTCAGATAAGTGGTCAGATAAATAGTCCTAAAAGTGGTCAGATGGATGATGAAATTTTTAGACAAGTCGCTGAAACATTGAAAAGTGACACATTAACAGATGTATCCAAAAGTGGTCAGATAATCAGTTCCAAAAGTGGTCAGATTACAGATTTGCCGAAAGGGTATAAATCTGGTGACGAATCCAGATCTAAAATTGTTAAGGCCATGAGAAATAATCCGGAAATATCCCGTAAGGAATTATCAAAACTCCTCGGTATATCTCCTTCCGCTATTCAACGGCATATAGAGTTCTTGAAAGAGTCTGAAATCATTATCCGTCTTGGTAGCGATCGGAAAGGCCTATGGAAGGTCCTGAAATAATATAACCTATTGTAAAAATTATGATAGATATGGTGTCTCAGCTAAAAAAATCAATGACATTATCCGCACTTGCACAGTTGATCTGATGCCTTTTGAACAGGCACATGTCATTGCCAAGTTCTATTATGTCTATCAAGACACGAACGCCATCATTGCCGAGGCAGAGAGGTTGGCAACAGAAGATACCGGGAGACTTAGGGATTTTGCTGTTTCCCTCAAAGCTGAAACCTCCGTGTTCCTTAATTACATAGGAAGATTTGACGGGATAGATTTCAAGCAGATTGCCAACGCCCATTCCAAGTAATACTATTCCAAAAGCCCGATGCAGACAAAACGTAAACTTCACAACACTCAGGAGGCAGCTGAATATCTCGGACTTGCGTTCTCCTACTTCCGCAAGATGATGATGAGACGCGTCATTCCCATGTACATTACAAATATCTATATATTAAGGATAATATATTAGCTTGCCAAATTTTCAAGAAGTAAAAAATATCCGAGACCGGTTTTTTAACACCGGTCTCGGATACTTGTTTTTTCGCGAAGAAGTTGATTTCAGCTCATAATAAAATATTCCACCAAGAGATAAATTATCATTAGCAAGCCGCATACGGCCGCGGCCACTTCAAGCTTGCCACTTGCCTCACGATTCATTCCCGATATATATACGGATACGAGATGCAGAAACACCATCATGAAAGCAAAGAATTCATCTCCAAGGGTGTACCATTGACTATGAATATCTTTAAGCGTGCAAACAGACATAATGACAACCGCTATGACGAGGAGAAAGGCAATCCAAGCGGTGACCCGAGACTGAATCAATTTCTTCATATAATATTCTTTATTAATATATGTATTGCAGGGAGGAAACGTATCACTCTTCCGCGGCGCTAACCTCTGCAGCAAGTTCCTCTTCTTTCACATCCTTGCCAACGATATTAGGCAATTCAAGACCATAATGATTCTTGGCATCAAGAGCCTTGAGAATCAAACCTATGATGAGAGCAAGAACCCCAAGAGATGCAAAGACAAGCATTGGGACAGTATAGTTATACTGCATCGGATCTTCAACACCCGGGTTGGTGGCAGCAAGAACTGCTCCGATAATCATAGGGAAGGCATAAAGACCGATGTTCTGAATCCAGAAAATAACTGCATAAGCTGAGCCAAGAAGTTTATTGTCGACCAACTTTGGCACTGAAGGCCAGAGAGAGGCCGGGACAAGAGAAAACGAGATGCCGAGGAGCACGATGGCTGTGTATGCTATGAGTGCGGAACGTGTGGCCGGAAGCACAAGTGCAAAAGTGAGATGGCAAACAATCATAAGAAGCGCACCGAAAATAAGCATTGTAGCCCCTTTTCCCTTACGGTCAAGGAAATTACCTAAGATAGGTGTGACAGCTGCCGCGCCTAAAGGGAAGACGAAGAAAACGAAGCCGGCTTGCTGTGCGGAGATGCCGAGGTTACACTGAAGCATGTTGATAGCATACTTCTGGAAGGGGAAAATGGCGGAATAATAAAGCACGCAGAGAAGAGCAACAAGCCAGAACACCTTGGACGAGAGAATATACTTGAGGTCTGAAATCTTGAAAGGATCATCCTTCACTTCGCCGTTTGT
The DNA here is from genome assembly GCA_014801875.1 of Bacteroides sp. GTDB lineage: Bacteria > Bacteroidota > Bacteroidia > Bacteroidales > Muribaculaceae > Lepagella. Next base: position 57,164 of record JAAVDJ010000010.1, read on the forward strand.
GCCCATCTCATTTTCAAGCTTCTTATCCATGAAGGCGTAGACAATAAACGAAATCAGACCGACGAGCAGAAGAAACACGCCGACAGCCATCGGGCGTGACACACTGATTTGTCCGTGGAGAGTAGCAATGAAGGGGGAACCAAGCACCACCACAGCTACTCCGAGACGCGCAAGCGCCATCTCAGCACCCATCGCAAGAGCCATCTCCTTACCTTCGAACCATTTTACAATACCTCTGGAAACAGTGATTCCGGCCATCTCGCATCCGCAGCCAAAAATCATGAAGCCTACTGCGGAAAGTTTTGCGGAAGCTGGCATTCCGTCATAAAACGGAGTTATGTTCCACCATGTGTCGGGAAGATTCACAAAATGATTCATGAAATTCTCAAGACCACTCCCCTCGAATGCTGAGGTAAGGGAATAGTAGTTGATAAAGCCACCCAAAAGCATGACGGAGCCGGAGAGTATAGCTGTGAAACGGACTCCCATCTTGTCAAGGATGATACCCGCGAAGATCAGGAAGAAGACGAAGACATTAAGGAAAGTCTCGGAGCCGGCGAAACGTCCATATGCCGAGGGGTCCCACCCTTTTGTGTTCTGGAGATATTCCTGAAGAGGAGAAAGGATGTCCATGAAGATGTAGCAGAAAAACATGCCTGACGCAAGGAGCACCAGAGCAGTCCATCTTGCCCACGCCTTGTCGCGCAATAGCGAAGTGGCGCCATCGGATGAGGTCTTTGGAGTTGACATTGTTGTTTGGTTTGTTCTGATAAAGTTGTTGATTGGAAAAATTTTGGCGTCCGGAAGACGCTTAAACATCTGCAAAGTTAGCTAATTTATCGCAATTTGGCAAAAACGTGGAAAGATAAGCATAGTGTATAAAGAGAAAGGAGGAGACGGTTTTTTCCGCCTCCTCCTAAAGAAGTTTTCATAATCAGCCTTGCCGACTCTTATTTGTTGCATCCGCAATCGCAACCGAGCTGAGCCTTCACGCTCTTTTTGAAGGCCTCAAACTGAGGAGCGAATTCTGCAAAGAGAGGACTGTCGGCATTTTTCTTGATAACATGATGCATGAAACGCATTGCGAGGACAAATTCCTTAGCATGTTTGTCTTTAGCAAACAATCCGGCCTTCTGAGCCTTCTCTACCATTGCGGCTATGTCATGATGACCGCCGAAATTGAAATTGAGCACCTCGGCCATTTTTCCATCCTTGGCCTCGATCATGTTGACGTAATAAGATTTCTTTTCTTTTTCCATAGTATAATGTGTTTAATTCAGCATGACATCTGTCGTGCTTTCATATATTATAACAATCTGACAGATGTTCGGTTGGTTAAGAATATTGAAAAGATGTTTGCGTTATATAATTGCCATCGAAAACAGTCTTTTTAAGTTTTGTTATGAATTATTTGTTAAATTTTGGCATATTTATTGTTTGAAACAAGAATAAATCCTAATTTTGCAGTAGGGAAACGGCAAAGCTAACCTATCTCTCCCCTCCCGAACGTTTCCTCATTTATTTTTCGAAGAGACTAACTAATTGGAATACATCATCACCTAAAAAACTTACCTACGTATGAAGAGACTATTTCTCTTGGCCGTGGCGCTGTTGAGCATGGTTGTCCAGGGTTTTGCCCAGGGCAAGCCGATGACGTGCCAAGGCACAATCATTGATGAACTCGGCGAACCGATGATCGGTGCTACAGTTCAAGGCAAGGGCACAACCATCGCCATCCCGACGGATGTAGATGGGAAATTCTCCTTGAATCTCCCCAGCAATGTTAAAGAGATTGAGATTTCCTACATCGGATATCAACCTCTCACCCTCAAGGCACAACCTGACATGGGCACAATCAAGATGACACCTGATGCTACCATGCTGAAGGACGTTGTCGTGACCTCTTCCATCGCTCGCACACGCGAGACTCCGGTTGCAATCTCCGAGCTCACTGCCGGCACAATCGAAGCCAAACTCGGCAACAAAGAGTTTCCCGAGGTGCTTAAATCAACTCCCGGTGTATGGGCTACTCCTGAAGGTGGTGGCTACGGCGACGCGAAGATCAACATGCGTGGCTTCAAGGCGCCCAACGTGGCTGTCCTTATCAACGGTGTCCCGATGAACGACATGGAATGGGGTGGCATCTACTGGTCTAACTTCGCCGGTCTCTCCGGAGTCACTTCAAGCATGCAGACCCAGCGCGGTCTTGGCGCTGCCATCATCTCCGCACCCTCAATCGGCGGCACAATCAATATCGTCACAAAAGGCCTTGACTCAAAAAAAGGTGGCTCCGTATGGTATGGCACCGGCAATGACGGCCTGAATGATGTCGGCATCAACCTCTCAACCGGCATGATGAAAAACGGTTGGGCAATCACAGTGCTCGGTAGCCGCAAGTGGGGTAATGGATATGTGCAAGGCACTGAATTCGAAGCCTGGAACTATTTCGTAAACATCTCCAAGAGAATCAACGATAACCATCAGCTTTCTCTTACCGCTTTCGGCGCTCCCCAATGGCACAACCAGCGTAACTCCGCTAACGGTCTGACTATCGAGGGATGGCAATTGGCTAAAAACTACATGAATGGTGAAAGCCAGTATAAATACAACCCCGTTTTCGGTTATGACAACGAAGGGCAGCTTCGCACATCAAACCGCAACTTCTACCACAAACCTGTGATTTCACTTAATCACATCTGGCAAATCAACGAACGCTCCTCTCTCTCAACAGCCCTCTATACATCGCTCGCTACCGGCGGCGGATATTCAGGCCAGGGACGTTCAACCACTTGGAACGGCAACTCCATCAGCTATTCATCTTGGTATGGCGCAACCAACGGCGTCCTCTCCACTCTCTTCCGTCGTCCTGACGGCACATTCGACTATGGTGCAATCCAGGATATGAATGCTGCTTCAACAACCGGTTCAAACATGGTTATGTCTGCAAGCAATAACAATCATCAGTGGTACGGTCTTGTTTCTACTTATAAGAACGAGGTTATCCAGAACAAACTGTTCCTGACCGGAGGTATCGACCTCCGCTACTATATCGGCGACCATAATAACAAAATCATCGACCTCTACAGCGGTGAATACTATATGGACGACAGCAGCCGTGGCAACGTTAAAGTGGAGAACAATAAGGCAGCTGCTGACCCCAACTGGAAATATGAGAAACTTGGTGTAGGTGACATCGTCTACCGTAACTATCAAGGTAAGACCCACCAGGAAGGTATCTACGGCCAGGGTGAATATAAAATTCTTGACGGCGCGGTGACTACTATCCTCGCTGGCTCTCTGAACGTCACTACCTACCAGCGTATCGACCATTTCTACTATGACGAGGAACACGCAAAATCTCCGACACGTTCTTTCCTTGGAGGAACTATCAAGGGTGGTGCAAACTGGAACATCGATCGCCACAACAATGTCTTTATCAACGGCGGCTTTATTTCAAAGGCTCCCTTCTTCTCCAACGGTGTATTCCTCTCTTCTGCGCTCAGCAACGCAATCAACCCCAATCCCAAGAACGAGAAAATCGGTTCTGTAGAACTCGGATATGGCTTCCACTCTCCCAAATTCACACTCGCACTCAACGTCTACTATACCCGCTGGATGGACCGTACAGACCGCGACACTCAGCGTTCCGGTGAAATCTCTTCAGGTGAATATGCGGGAGAACGCTACACCATCAACCTCGAAAACGTACAGGCTCAACACTATGGAGCTGAATTAGACTTCGTCTACAAGCCTGTAAATTGGTTTGAGCTTCAGGGTATGTTATCTTGGGGCGACTGGACTTGGGCCAACAATGCCAAAGGTTATTTCTATAACAGCCAGGGCGAACCCTTGAAAAACACTCAGGGTGCCATCGCTTCCGGCATCAAGGCTGAAGACCATGCCTGGGCAATAGTTAACCAGAAAGGTGTGAAAATCGGTGGTTCCGCTCAGACAACCGGCGCTTTGGGAGTGACATTCCACCCCTTCAAAGGTTTCCGCATCGGTGCTGATTGGACAATGTCTGCCCGCAATTATTCAGACTATTCTGTAAACGGAAGCGACCTCGCTGCCGGTGCTGTGCTGAATGTGGCTGATCCCTGGAATATTCCATGGGGTAATGAGTTTGACCTCTCTGCAAGCTATAAATTCAAAATGGGAAAACTCGACGCTACTCTCTACGGCAACGTCTACAATCTTTTCAACTACTACTACGTGAAGGATGCCACAACAAACTATAATGTTGTGGGTGCGTGGGATAACGCCTACAAGGTGTTCTATTCTTTCGGCCGCACATTCTCACTGCGTCTTAAAGTGAATTTCTAAACTCAAGAATCAACCAAAATGAAAAGCAAATATATCAGATCTCTTGCGCTTCTCGCCTGCACCGGCCTGCTCGGTGGATGCGGTGAGAATGCCTGGAACGACCATCTCGACGGATTTAAGGAGCCTCCCGTCTACTCCAAGACAGAAACCGTTTCCTACACATTGACGGTCAAGGATTACTCCACAATTGCCGGCCTGGCAACCAACAAAGCCATAGCAGCGGCCGATGGTGAAGATGATGCCCTTAAAGCTGTGGGCACCAACGCTTGTTTCGCCACTCCGGAACAGGCCGAGAAATACATTCCGGCTTTCCTGTCAAACAGCAGCTTCCAATATTTTGCCCTCAATGACGGCAGCTCTGTAAAAGTGACTTATGCTCTCTCTGAGGGGTATTCGGCTGAAATGGATGCCATCAACAACGCTTGTCCGCTCTATAGAGTATCTGAAGCTGACTATCAGTCTGCCTGGGGGAGCGATGAAGATTTCATCAGCGCTTTCGCCCCGGTGACTCCGGCCTCTTCCGCACTTCCCAAAATACTTCTCTCTGCTTATCCGGATGCTGAGGCAGGCGATTATGTACTCGCTTCCTACGCTGAGGCATCTCAAAATCCTATCTTCAGCTCAGTGGAAGGGGGAGATGCCCCGACCACAATCGAGGAGAGTTTCGGTGCTGACCAGGGTGCTTTCACTACCGATGACATCACTCTGCCCGAAGGGTCTACTTATGTATGGAAATGGGCCTCTTACGACGGTGTCGGCTATATGCAGGCCTCCGGCTACGTCAACAAACAGAATCTCGACTCTGACAGCTGGCTCATCTCTCCGAGCGTGACCATCGCCGGAAACGCAGCCCTCTCTTTCAGATATATTGTCAATTTCTTCTCAAGCGTTGAGCAGGCAGAAAAGGAATTTACCGTTGGTGTCCGCGAGAAAGGCTCTTCTGCATGGACTTTGGTTGAGATTCCAAACAAGCCGGCGAAACTGAGCTACGATTGGATTGAATCCGGCAATATCGACCTTTCCGCTTGGGATGGCAAGACCGTAGAAATCGGGTTCCATTATATCAGCACCTCGGCCAAGGCCGGCACTCTCCGCGTCACAGACGTCAAGGTGCTTCCCGCAAGCCGTGCCACTCGTGCTGCTGTAGCTGAAGTGCCCGCTGAAGCCAAGTATGCCCTTTATTCTTTCGACGGCTCAAAATGGAGCGTTCCTTCCAACACGGTAGTGCTTCAGCCTTCTGATTACACAGCCATGGGTCTATCATATGGAAATATGCAGGATGCTCAGCCTGACACTTATATCCCCACATTCCTTCGCAATGCATTCCCTTATGCGCAGGATGAGGATCAGATGACAGTAGTTTATCGTTACTATACTGGTAGCGCAACCGTAAACCGTGCTGATGAGTTCGGGTTCAATGGTCAGGATTGGACAAGAGCCAACACATACACCGATCAGTTTACACGAAATGCAGGTGAATGGAAATTCAATCCTTCTGTCCTCATTAATCTTCCGGTAGTTAAGAACGATGCTACAAGTGTGCTCTACTATCAGACATGCGTAAACTGGGTGTATGAGAATATTGATGTGCCCCTGGGCTCAACAAGTATCACCTCCGGTGTGGGTTATGTGACCAAATATGGAAACAATGAGTATTACTCCGGCACAAGCGCTTATCAATGTAACGTTGACCTCCGTCCCTCAGCTGCAATCGGTCAATATGCAGCCGGGTATGAAGGGATGAGCGATGAGGAGATTGTAGAACTTGAGAAATACCGCTTCTGCTATGAGGTGTTCCCTGCGGCGCTCGCAACTCTCCACAGCGATGCAAAACCCATGGCCGGAATGGACATCACCTACACTGTCAACTTCTCGGCATATGAACCGAACGCCACCGGTGGTTTCCAGACAAACTCCTACCAAATGCTTTATAAAGTTTCAGGTCCCGGCTCATTCGAATTTGTAAGCTGCGACTGGTGGGAAAGCGGAGTAAGTTCTCTCGCAAAATAAAGTCAATACATATATGTGAAAAAACGGCTTGGCGAAAACGCCAAGCCGTTTTTTCACATATAATAATTTAGATTTTTAGCAGCAATGTCTTTATAAATGCTTCTGAGCTACTGCGTCATCACCTTTTTTCTCGGCAACTTCCACCAGATATACTGATATTATCATCAAAATTATCGCCGCTATCTGCCACCATGAGAAGATATCCTGTCCCAGGATATAGCTGGCTATAGCCGCCACTACCAGAATCAAATCACCATAGAGGGCTACCACTGTTGCAGGAAGCTCAGTCAAAGCGAAGTCCTGAAGAAGATAGCTGACCGAGGTTGGGAATATCAAAACAAAGAGCAGTATCAACATAGGGGTCGAAAACAGCCCCTGTGTCAGCACACTGGCATGCCATCCTTGGAAGCAAACCATAACAATCGCCGGGAGAGCTCCTCCGAGAAATGTCCATTTCGATACTGTTGCACTACTGAGACGTTTCAAATATCTCTTCTCAATCACAAGATATGATGCGAAAAGAACTGATGAGGCGAGACAGAACATATTTCCTTTAAAAGGATCGGACGCCACACTTCCGCTGTGTTGGGTCATGACGCACAACAAGGCTCCTCCAAAACCTACAAGAATACCTATGACTTTCCCTTTAGAAAGGTGTTCTGTCCGCAGGAAAAGACAAATGATATAGACCCAGACGGGTTGAAGGCTGATAAATATTGAAGAGGATATCGGGGTTGTGTAAGTAAGTCCTAAGAGCAGGGTCCACATATATCCGAAGACAAAGATAATCCCTACTCCTAAAAGCGTGAGTTTATCCCGGAGAGAGGCCGGAGCTGCTTTATGGCGTGTGAAAAGACCCCATATCCAGAAAAAGAGGGTTCCGAAAGAAAGGCGGAGCACAACTCCAGACATGGCCGTCATCCATGTTGGCAAGAGATAACGCAAAGCATTCTCGTTAAGTCCTGAGAACACCTTGGAAGAAAACATCTCAAGGTTGCCTTTTAATTTACCATTCATATCATCCCCTCCCCTCTTTAGTTAAGATATTGAGAAACCACCTTCTTGATGGAATCTCCGGGAATAAAACCTATGGTCCGATAAAGCTCTTTGCCGTCTCTTGAAATATAAACCAAAGCCGGAATGTTATGAATGTCATATTTCCGGGCAAGCTGCGGAACGCTGTCAACATCTACGGTAACGAAATCTACACTTCCGATATATTCATCTTTGAGCTGCTCGAATATCGGTTTCAATTCCTGACACGGCGGACACCATGTGGCGGAAAAATCAACAACCATCGGCAATCCGTTTTCTGAAATCAAACCACCATCTGCCACCTGTGCCCCCTGCTCTTTCATCTCACTCACTTCAGTCGTAGTCTCTCCCGATTTTCCTGAGCATCCCGACAGGATAATTGATGCCGCTGCTGCGGCAATTAAAGCCAGTTTCTTAATCATTTTTCTATTCACTTATAACGTTTCACTCCGATCTTTGTGGAATCTACCGCAATTCCCAACGGAATATTTCTATTATAACACCGAACTACGCGAAAAGTATCAAAAAAAAAGCGAAACCTGAAAAAACAGGATTCGCTTTTCTATCTAAATTATCTTATTATAGTAAGATATATCATCAAATTTCCTTGTCGTGTTCGAGAAGGAGTGTCATCGACGGACGGTCACAAATTTCAGAAGGACCGAAATACTGAATAGGACCGGGGTACTGGTAGAGTGTGTTGAGAGCGAGAGTCTCACGCATTGAAGCGAACTTCAGGTAGGGACGACCGTTGAGGTTGACAAGTGCCTTCTGAATCACAGGCTTCATCTTTCCATTACGACGCTCCATGTTCATCATCATGGTGATAGGTATACCGCCGGCAATCCAGTTTTCAGATTTATCGGTAAGGTTGCGCACAGAGCTCATATAGCCCGTAAGACCAGCATTGATAAGCATAGCAGCGTTGAAACCGAGTGCATAAGTGTAGTCTGCATCGAAGTTTGTCGGGTCAGCGCAACGTCCTTCATATCCGAAGAAGTGATGCTGTGCGTTGAATTTACCTGCATACTGACCGTTTTCAGCCATCTCGTCAAGACGCTGTGCCACCATCTGGCTCAAGAGACTTTCTGTCTGGATGAGAGAAACCTGCACGTTGCCGTGGCTGTCGCGGTCAAGGCTGAGCTGAAGCGCGATTGATGTGGGAAGGCTCTTGTAGAGGTCGGCATTCGCTCCTGTAAGGAATGAATGAATCTTCTCGAGCTTGGCTTCATTCTCAAGACCTTCAAGCTCAGACGCATGATTAGCAAGTACATCGTTAAGCTCGGCGATAAGATCCTTCATAGAGGGGATAAACTCAATAAGCCCTTCCGGAACAAGAACAGTACCGAAATTCCAACCCATCTTGGCACGTTCGGAGATAACATAGCAGATGTAGTTGACGATATTGTCAAGAGTCATACGCTTTGCAAGTACCTCCTCAGAGATGATACAGATATTGGGTTGAGTCTCAAGAGCACACTCAAGAGCAATGTGTGATGCCGAACGGCCCATGAGCTTGATGAAGTGATAATATTTCTTCGCCGAGTTGCAGTCGCGCTGGATATTACCGATAACCTCGCTGTAGACCTTGCAAGCTGTGTCGAAACCGAATGAGGTCTCAATCCATTTGTTCTTGAGGTCGCCATCAATTGTTTTGGGCACACCGATCACCTGCACACCTGCACCGATATTCTGATAATATTCGGCAAGAACAGCGGCATTTGTGTTGGAGTCGTCACCGCCGATGATAACGAGAGCCTTGATATTTAGCTCCTTCAGACACTTCAGACCAGCCTCAAACTGCTCGGGAGTCTCAAGTTTTGTACGTCCTGAGCCGATGATGTCGAAGCCGCCGGTGTTGCGGTAGTCTTTAAGGAATCCTGCTGTTATCTCCATATACTGATGGTTGATGAAACCGGAAGGACCCATAAGGAAACCATAGAGGCGACACTCCTTGTTGAGACGCTTGATACCGTCGAAGATACCGCTCACAACGTTATGGCCGCCGGGAGCCTGACCTCCTGAAAGGATGATGCCTACGTTGAAAGGCTCCTCTACACGAGCCTCGCTGTCGGCTTCCTCAAACTGAACGATTGGAAGACCGTAAGTGTGGGGGAAAAGCTTCTTGATTTCCTCCTGATCGGCTACAGATTGAGTGGATTCGCCGATGTGGAGTTTCACCGGACCCTGAAGGGCTTTGGGAAGTTTGGGCTGATACTCTGCCCTAACTCTTTGAAGTGGACTCTTTTTCATTATTATTCTTTTACCTTAAGGTGATATGATTTTGTTTACAAAATTAGTCAAACTAATTGAAAACTGCAACTTTATTTTCCCTTTTCCTCCCTCTGAGAGGCAAGCCAACGTTCGGCTGCCTCAAGGTCGGCGGGCGAATCAATGCCTATGGTTGGTTCTCCGGTAAGGGCTGTACGGATTTTATATCCGTTTTCAAGCCAGCGGAGCTGTTCAAGACTCTCGGCTATTTCAAGCCGACTGCGTTGAAGGGTCGTGATTTCTCCCAAAGCATCACTTCTGTATGCATAAATCCCGACATGAGTGTGAAATTTATGACTTTCAAGCCATTCCTGCCACTTCTCACCTCTGATATAAGGAATTATGCTCCGACTGAAATATAACGCATCTCCATTGTCGGCCGTCACCACCTTCACAAGGTTAGGATCGAAAAGCGCTTCGAAACCGAGTGCCGGATCAAATTCCCGAACCAAGGTTGCAAGACGTGTCTCAGGGTCATCGAAACATCTCATCAGGGCTTCTATCTGGGAGGGAGCGATAAAGGGTTCGTCACCCTGCACATTTATTACCACTTCGGCGGGACGTCCGAGTTTACAGAAGGCCTCATAGACCCGGTCTGTTCCGCTTTTATGATCCGGGGAAGTCATAACAGCTGTGAAGCCGGCTTTCTCCACACACTCACGGATGCGCTCGTCGTCTGTAGCGACGGCTATATCCACTCCTGTCTCGGCAGCTCGGCGGCATACCCTTACAATCATCTCCTCACCTGCAATCTTGGCGAGTGGCTTACCCGGGAAACGGCTTGACCCGTAACGCGCAGGAATGATAACGATAAATTTATTCATGCTTTTAATTCCTGTATTGATGGATGAAGGTTTTAAATCTACGGAAGAAAATTTCAGGAGGCTGAAGAGCTCGATTTGCTTTCCTTGATTCTCGTAACTGTCTTTTTTACCCATTCCGGCACGAGAATAGCACCGATGATAAGGTAGACATAGTAGGAGATTATTCTCCAGAAAATAGCAAGAATGAGAGCCATTCCGGCTGTCGGAATAAAATCGGCATAATACTCGGAAAAAAGCCATTCGCTCACACCGGAGCCTCCGGGGGTGGGGCTGACCATGAGCACTACCCAGATGACAAACTCTCGTGCAAAAATCACCCACTGATGAGGATTTTCTGCCGGAAGGAATCCCAGGAAGAGTGCGTTGACCACGAGATAACGGGAAATCCACGAAAGAGATGTCCCACCAAACACTTCCAGCCAAAATCGAAAGGGTTTTGTGCGCAATTCCTTGGAAGTTGCCACCATATTGTCTGCCAATCCGGTGGCGGAAGCTTTCCAGCGTTGCAACCATTTAAATTGGAAAAGGCGGTAGATGACTTTTCGTATCCACTCCGGTTTCCAGATTATTCCGGTGAACAGAATAAAAGTCCAGACGAAAATCGCGGCATACACCAGCCAGAAAGTAAGACGGATGCCGTGAACAAAAGCCCCTCCCCCACTGATGAATATTTCATGTGCAGGAGTAAGCAAGACTATGAGGGGGCAGAAAATCACGAAGAAAAGTTCGTCCAGAAACAGAGTGGTAATCATCAGAGTTGTTGCTCGACCGAACTCTATGCCTTGGGAATTGAGGAATACCATTCCCAGAGAGCTTCCTCCGACAGCCGAGGGGGTGACACACGAAGTGAATTCACACAGGAAATCCACCTTGAAAGCCTGGCTCCATCGGAGCTGATGATCGGTGAGAGCCCTGAAGCGCCAGCTGAGTCCGAAATCTCTTCCAAACATACAAAGGAAAGCCAAAACTATGCAAATCCAGGTCCGGGGGGTGAATTGGATGTGGTGCCACACTTCGGCCAGATTCTCTTTCTTAGCGTCGTGCCAGAACATCAGCCCCACTACTGTGAGTCCGATCGCGACCGGAAGTAAGACTTTCCAGATGGAAAATACCTTTGAGTCTGAATAACTCTTCACTTCATCTGCCATAGATAAATTCTTTTCTATTTTTAATGATTGAATCGCTTGAGGAGGGTATCATAACGGTCGTTTACCTCTCCTACGACATCCTCCCAGCTTCTGACAAGAGTGTTTCTGGCCTCCTGCCCCACTTTGCTGACCACATCACGATCTCTGTCGAGATAGGTTATAATCCTGCTGAATTCCTCAGGATTGTTGTTGACAAGGAAACCGTTTCTACCGTCTGTCACCACTTCCGAGGCAGTGGAACCTTCAAGAAGTATGGAAGGGGTTGCCATAGCCGCCGCCTCTCTCACGACGAGCGGAGCGTTGTCATAGAAGGAGGGGAATATGAAAAGATCGCTCGCCGCATAAAAATCGCTCAATGTGTTGCGGTCTGTGACAACACCGTGGAAAGTCACTTTCTCNGCGAGCCCTTTTTCCTCAGCCAGTTTCTTTATCTCNGAANATGCATAGCCGGTGCCGATGAAGTTCATGCGGAAATCCACACTGTCTTTAATCAAGGCCAACGCCTCNACAATCATTCTTATCCCTTTTTCCCANATATGCTGCCCNACNAAGAGAAGGTTAAGGGTATTGGGNGGNAGATTGAGTCGCTTTTTGGCGTCTTTCTTATATTGGAGAGTATNTCCTGTAATCAGAGAAGCAAAATCATTGCCATTCTCGACCACTGTCAGTTTCCCTTTATATCCATACTCACGCACAGTCTCCTCNACATAGGCCTGAGGAATCCATACCTCATCGCAGGCATTNAAGAAATTGAGTATTCTCTTCATTATTATTGGCACGGCCCAAGGGACATTCTTGAATGAATGCTCAAGATCAGAGCGATATTTAGAATGGAATGTCCCGATAAGAGGAATATTNTGNTGCTTTTTNACATAGACAGCAAGTCGACCCGATGANAAAGGACAATGNGAATGAAGAATTTTGAAATCGGTCTTNCGCAGGCGGCTCCAAATAAATGGGTCAAGCTTAGGATAACCNTATCGGTAAGGTTTCCTCGACTGAATGGGAAGAGAGAAGTAACGCATGACGGAGTATGGGTAATCCGCATTTACGGGATTCCAAGGAGTGACCACACAAGGAGTCTTTCCCAGTTTAGCGAGCCAATGAGCGTAATTTTCCACCGTCAGTGTGACCCCGTCCATAATAGGGGGAAAACTGTCGTTGAAAATACCGTAAAGCCCTTTATTTGTAGGATATTTTAACAAAGAAGTCATTTTCGCCTGCAAAATTAAGGAAAAAGCCTTTACATACAAAAAAATTCCATTCCTTTTGGGAATGGAATTCATTCTGAGGTGCCATCCAGATTCGAACTGGAGTGAACGGTTTTGCAGACCGGTACCTAACCACTCGGACATGGCACCTTTTTATTCAAGCCTTTTATTTCGGCTTTGCGACTGCAAAATTATGACTTTTTTTCCATTCCGCCAAATTTTTTCGTCTTTTTTTTGAAATTATTTTTTGAAACGTGCATAAATCGCTGCACCCTTGCGCTTTACAGCTTTCACCTGTTCTGCATTAGAAGGGTCGATACCATACTTTGACAAGGGTGGAACCACAACTCTCGTGCCCGGCTTTATCCGGTCAGGATGCCCGAGGAAAGCCTGATTTTCCTCATAGATGATGGGCCAGAGATTAAAATTCCCATAATGCTCCTTTGCTATTGTAGTGAGATAGCGCGTGGTGGTCACTGTGTCATAGACGGGTGCCGCCGGCGCACTTTCTTTTTTGGAGTCCGGAATATCGGAGGCTTTCGTAGGTACTGCATCCTCAACCTCCCCGGATTTCTCTTCAGGGATGGAATCGGCGNCCGCTACCGAATCAACAGCGGACGTAGTAACACTGTCTTTCACTGTCTCTGTCGGAATTTCAGTCACAACTCCGCTCTCCACGTGATGATGGAAAAAGCCCATATAGTAGGCAGCTATAGCCAATCCGCTGACGACGGCAAGAGCGACAACAAATCCTACCAAGAACCCTTTTGCAAAGCGAAATCCCGGACGTTCCCTATCTTCGTATTCTCTCTCGTCGGTTTCTTCCTCCTCTTCTTTCTCCTCCTCTTTCACCTCATCAGGACTGACAGGTGCTATTTCAGGGGTATCAGAAAAACCACAACTTTCTGTTTCCTCAGTTGAATCAACATCTTTCGCTGTCTCCTCCTTGTTTTCAGAAGAAATTACATAATCTTCTCCGNATTCGGTCACCTCTTGGATNGCCTCAAACGGAGCAACTTCATCAGGGGTCAATATGTCCGTCTCATCCTCCTCGTCGGCCAACTCAATTGCTTCAAAAGCCTCAAAAGGAAGATTCACCTGAGTCGCAAGCTCTTTAGAAGCAACGAAAACAACGCGCTGATGAGCGGGAATCTCATACTCCTCCCCTGTCGCTACGTTCACACTTTTCCGGCTCTCCACCTCAAGCAACTTAAAAGAGCCGAAACCTTTGATTCTTACGCTCTCCCCCCGTTGGAGTTCTTCGCTAACCAATTCGAAGAACCTCTTGACAAAGGCCTCGCAAACCTCCTTGCTCTTTCCCGTTGAAAGAGCAAGGAGGGCTGCGAGTTCGGAAGCCATTATCTTATTCTCCATGTCTGATTTTCTGTTTTAAAGCGGTTGCCGGACGAAATGAAATCACGATTTTCGGGGGTACCAGCAGGCGATTCCCCGTTGCAGGATGCACAACAACCCTCTCTTGCCTTTTCTTAGGTTCGAAAGCCCCGAAGCAAGGAAGGGAGACAGTGTCAAGCTGTGCCACCTTCTCACCTATCAAACCGGCAAGCGCCGATGTGAGGTTTTCCACCTCCTCTTTCGGCAGCCCGAGGTCCGCTGAAAGAATTTCTGTAAATGTCTTATTGTCCATAGTTGAGTATCATGCAGATTCAACATGCTTCATTCAGCCGGCACAGCGGGTGTGGCGGGTGCAGCCGGATGGGCACCTCCTCCCGTGTTCGCTGACTGTTCGGGTGTGCTTTCCGGGGCGGCCGGCTCCGGATTGGAGACCGGTTGCATGGCCGCAGGTTGCGGAAATGCTGATTGAGGCATGGGGTATGCAGGGTTTTCCGGCGAGCCTCCATTGTTGAAGAAGGGGTAAGGCATTCCGAACACCACGTCGGGATTCTTGCCGGGACAGATATATCCGTCTATGATTGTGTCGCGGCCTGAAGGACTCTCGTAGGTATAGAGATGGAAGCGATACAGCATGACGGCTATATGCTCGAAGACGGCACTCATAATTGCTTCATATGGAATCCATTTTGAGGTGGAGGTGAAGCAATAGACCTGTAGAGGAATGCCATAAGGAGTCTGGGGAAGAGTAGTGATGAAGCAGTCGTTTCCGTCTCCCGTGCTGGCGATATTTGGATTAGCATCAAGCCACATCTTCATATACGCACGGAAAACACCGAGATTGGTATCTATCGATCCATCAGCAAGGCCCGCAGGATTGGCGGCGTTTTGTTCTTTCCCGGCCTTTCTCTGTGCAACTTTCTGCTCTATCCAGTTTTTCATCATCGGAATCTTTGAGAATTCCTCAAGCAAAGCCTCGTCACAAGGCACCACGCTGTCGGCATCAATCATATACGACCGCTGGATGCGGCGCGTGTTGCTCTGTTGCATGGTCCGGTAATTGGTGAAACCGTTGCTCACGAGATTGTAAGGGGGCAACGTAGTGGTGGTCTTATCCCAGTTCAGGACTTTTACCGCCGTAAGAGACACTTCAGTCACAGTTCCGTTGGCATCTCCGACTTTAATCCAGTCGCCGACGTGAAGGGAGTCGTTTTCAGAGAGCTGCACACCAGCGACAACACCGAGGATACTGTCTTTGAACACCAACATCAATACAGCTGCGAAAGCACCAAGGCCTGCAAGGAGAGAACCGGGGGATTTATTGAAGAGAACAGCTACGATAATAATTGCAAAAATTATCCAAATCACACCTTTCACGAGCTGAGCGAGACCATTGAGGGGCAGATGTCGCTTATTGGCTCTCTCATTGATGTGTTTCCAGGTCACATTAACAAGGAGAGTTATGCTGTTAGCTATAATATAGCAGATGTAAATCCATGTGAGGCGCGTGAGCCATGTGGCCACACTCATATGTCCGTTAAGGGTAATTTCTATAAATATCAGGAATACTATAGCCGGAATCAAACGTGAAGTTTTTGTAAAGAAACCCTCCTCCACGAGATAGCGGTAAATACTCATGTGCACGTGTGACCCCAAATGTTTCATGAAGGCCATGACTATCCACTTCACGAGGTAGCCCACACCAATGGCAATAAGGAAAACCAAAGCTGCATAGACAACCGTGGTCATAGTCTGGTTATTTTCCAGACCAACAAGAGAAAGAAGAAAATGCACCACCTTCATTAAAAGATGAGCAATGGCGTATGTGCTCTCCTGTGCCGGCTCAGATAGCTCCATTTTCGGAATTGCAGCTGCCGCCTCATGAATCTCTTCGGGAATCATAGTTTAGTGTTGTTTTATGATTATGGTTTTGAAAATATGTGTCAGGTAATATAGCTCTTTGGGAAGTGGTTCAAACTTTTTCCTTGCCAGGATTAAGCCGGATTTCGGTGGTGATTTTTTAGCTCGAAGAGGAAAGTTAGCTCGCTAAACTTCCGATGAGATATAAATAAGCATCCCGAAAGATGGCTGAAGACGGGCAAAGAGGTCTCCTTTTTATAGAAATTCTTATAAAAATAGACAAGCCCGTGAAAAGGTTAAACCGACTTCATTAAATAAGTCTATTCTCTTTTTACAAAAATTAATTACTATTTGTTCACTCCTCATTCATTTTATTCCAATTTAACTGAATAACGGCTGTCAGACCATTTTCTTGTTCGAATCACTAATATTTTGATTATGTCTGCCTTAATTTATCATTAATAAATTTTAACATTTACAAAAGTCGATTTTTGCACACGCAAATAGCCGATGTGCACAGTGTTTAAAAATATGTTGTAAAACATAAAAACGCTATATCGTATTGATAAATGGGAACTTAAAAAGTATTTTTTTGTATTTACAGATTATTTTTACAAAATTTAATTGAAAAATATTAGGAGAGAAAAGAGTAAAATTGTAATTTTGAGCAGACAGGAAACGGAAACCTTAAAATTATTTAAAGATTTCATCCGTTTCTTTCCCTTACTCTCGATAATAAAGAAAATACAGTATAATGAATTTCTTAAGGAAAATAGCGACATTCTGCCTTCTTACATCTTTTGCGTTCGGAGCAGGCATGGCGCAGACAGTTAAAAGCAAATCTCCTCACTCTGACGCTCACCGTCAGCTACTGGCGAATCAGGCCAAGAACAAAGACCAAATTCGTCTGGTGGAAAAAAACACTTTCATCGATCTCATCGATGATATCGAGCCTGAACCGGATATCTACACTGAAGGATGGAACAGTAAGTCGGTAAATCCTTTCAAGGAATCGGATGTCCCTAACCAGAAGGTCATTGACGTCACCGGCTACTACATGCCGCATTCCGGAAGAGTAACTTCCAACTATGGTTATCGTGCGCGCTTCGGACGTATGCACAAAGGAATTGACATAGGAATCAAAAGCAACGATACCATCTATGCTGCTTTCGATGGCAAAGTGCGTCTTACCAACTATGAGGCCAAAGGTTATGGAAACTACGTCATAATCCGCCACCCTAACGGTCTGGAGACTGTTTACGGCCACTTGAATAAAGCGCTTGTGAAACCCGACCAGGTTGTGAAAGCCGGACAGCCTATCGGCCTGGGTGGTAGCACCGGCCGAAGCACAGGACCTCACCTCCATTTCGAAACCCGTTTCATGGGATACGCCATAAATCCTTCCGCAATCTTCGATTTCGCGAACCAGACGACCCATACGGATACTTATACTTTCGATAAAAAAACTTATACACAGGCCCGCAACTTTGCCCCGGCAAACAACCTCGCAAAGGGTGATGGCGAAAATCCGTACAAGGCTGCTGACTCTCAAAAAGATTCTTACACAGTCCGCAAGGGTGACACCCTCTCTTCTATTGCGAAATCTTATGGTCTTTCTGCTACTTCTCTCCGCAAAATCAACGGAATGACTGCATCGGATGTAATCAAAGTCGGACAGGTTTTGAAACTCAAATAATTTTCATAAGCTTATATAATTAAACTTGAAAAAGGAAGCGCATTGCCAAGATATCTTGGCAATGCGCTTTCTTTTTCTCTCCGCTAAGTTTCTTATATTTTGGAAGCCTCGTTATAAGCAAGACGCATTATCGTAAGTTTGGTCAGCACTTTCTCCATATCGTCAAGCGGAAGCATATTGGCTCCGTCGCTTTTCGCTACTGAAGGATTCCGGTGTGTCTCGATAAACACTCCGTCTGCTCCGGCTGCAATGGCTGACATGGCTACGGTTGAGATAAGGGTGGGTTTGCCACCTGTCACACCGCTCGACTGGTTAGGTTGCTGCAGAGAGTGGGTCGCATCTATGATGACCGGACACTTGCACGCCTCCTTCATTTCAGGAAAACCACGCATATCCACAATCAAATCCTGATAACCGAATGTCGTGCCTCTCTCTGTGACAGAAACGTTGTCATTACCGGTCTCCCTAACCTTTTCCACAGCATAACGCATAGCATCCGGTGCAAGGAATTGCCCTTTCTTTATGTTGACAAATTTTCCTGTCTTTGCAGCCGCCACAAGGAGGTCTGTTTGACGACACAGGAAAGCCGGAATCTGAAGAATATCCACATATTCCGCTGCAATGGCGGCCTCCTCCGGAAGATGGATATCTGTAACAACCGGTATGCCGAATGTGTGTTTCACTTTCTCCAATATCTTCAGAGCTTTCTCATCGCCAATACCCGTGAATGAATCGATTCGACTACGGTTGGCCTTCCGGTAGCTTCCTTTGAAAACATAAGGAATACCAAGCCGACTCGTTATCTCCATCACTTTCTCCGCTATATCAAGAGCCATCTTTTCCCCTTCTATCACGCAGGGACCCGCAAGCAGGAAGAAGTTGTCATCCTCTCCACTGCGCAGATATGTCTTTATGTCTGTAGTCATATATCTGAGTTTTTATTCTTAATCTTTAAGGCTATTGACCACGTGCGCGGCAGTCACTCCATAGAGGGCAGCTGTCTCCGTGCGTAATCGACTTTCACCGAATGTGACCGGCAAAAAACCTGCTTCAACAGCCATCTCCACTTCCTCCGGGGAAAAATCCCCCTCAGGGCCGATCATTATCACAACATCTTTACCGGGCGGACATGATTTTGCAAAACCTTTGCGGGGATAGACCTCGGAACAGTAACCGAAACAGCGGAAAGCTTCGCTATCCCTCTGCTCATTGATAAAATCCTTGATATTGACCATTGGAGAAAGCTCCGGAAGGATTCCCTTGAGACTTTGTTTCATGGCTGAGACCATAACTTTCTCCAGACGCTCCGGCTTCATGACCTTTCGTTCGCTACGAGCGCATTTCAAAAGCACTACACGATCTACACCTATTTCGACAATCTTCTCGAGAAGCCATTCCATTCTGTCGGCATTCTTCGTCGGGGCTACAGCAAGAGTGAGCCTGAATCCCCAATGGGAAGGTAGCTCTTCCTCTTCCTGTATCTCCAGCATAGTGTGTTTTGGATGGGCCTCAACAATCACGCAACGGAAACGTTTCCCTTTTCCATCCACGACATATACTTCATCACCCTCTTTCATCCTAAGCACACGACAACAATGTGCCGAATCTGATTCCGGCAAAGTGGAGGTGGTCAGAATATCGGGAGCATAAAACTGAATCATTTCAAAACAACTGACTGTATTGAACTTATAATTTTTCAATTTCAACCATTCCTCCGGGGTCTTCTCCTCCCAAAGTCTCTGCCTCTCTCTTTCCTATCGCTGCCCGGGAGTTATCACGGAAACAGAAAATAAACAAAATGGCAACAACCAGCGCATAACCTGCGAAACATAACCAGGAAATTCTCCAACCCTCTAGTCTGGCCAAAGGATCAGTCTGAGAGAAGACAAAATGGTTTACTACTGTTTGAGCACCGTACGTTCCTATAGATGCGCCGATTCCATTGGTCATTATCATGAACAGACCTTGAGCACTGCTTCGCATTGAGGGGTGGGTCTGCTTATCCACATAAAGAGAACCTGAGACATTGAAGAAATCAAAGGCTATGCCGTAGACAATCATGGAGAGAATGAAAAGCCACACACCCATCCCCGGATCTCCTATTCCGAAGAATCCAAAACGGAGCACCCATGCGAACATCGACATGAGCATCACCCCTTTTATTCCAAATCGCTTCAGGCATAAAGGTATAAGAAGGATACAGAGAGTCTCGCTCATCTGCGACAGAGAGATAAGGAAGTTGGCATTTCGTGCAAAATAATTGCCCGAATACTGAGGAATGTCCTCGAAACCGGAGATAAAGACGTTTCCATAGCTATTGGTGATCTGCAAGGAGACTCCCAGCAACATACTGAAAAGGAAAAAGACGGCCATTTTCCTGTCTTTCATCAGGGAAAATGCTTTCAGACCAAGTGCTTCGGCAAGACTCTTTGAATTGCCTCTATCTGTCGGACAATTCGGAAGAGTCAGGCTGTAGAGAGCGAGAATCACCCCGAAAACGCCGGATGTGAACAGCTGGGCATAGCTTGTCTGGAAATTGGTGAAGTTTACAAACAGCATCGCGCAAATGAAACCGATGGTTCCGAATACCCGTATCGGTGGAAAATGAGTGACAGAGTCAAGTCCGGCACGAGCCAAAGCGGTATACGCCACGGAGTTGGCCAAACCAATTGTCGGCATATAGAACGCTACTGAGCAGGTGTATAACACAAAAAGCGGAGCGAATGCCACTTCCTGTCCGGACGTGGAACAGTAAAATCCGGCTCCAAACATGAAGCAAGCAGCAATTAGCTGGCAAAGAGAGAGCATACGTTGCGCGTTTATCCAACGGTCTGCAACAATCCCTATGACGGCCGGCATAAAAAGGGAAACAAGGCCTTGCACGAAATAAAACCAACCGATTTGCTCGCTTAATCCTACACGCGACAAATAGTTGCCAAGGGAGATAAGATAGGAGCCCCATACAGCGAACTCCAGGAAACTCATAGCCGAGAGCTTCGTTTTCAGTATTGATGTCTGTGTCATTCCAATGATGTTATGCGGTTTGCGTTTGTTCCTTGAGGCCATTACAGCCACCGACTGCAAATTTAATAATTAATCCTGAAACAACACCCTCCGACTACTCCAAAAATTTTTTACGCGATAGAATGACAACCCCATCCTCATTTTTTTTCACTATCCCCTCCCTTTCCATATTCTCAATCCAATTTTCTATCTTCCCGGTCGAAACACCACAATATTTAGATAAATTCTCTACACTTCCCTCTATTGAGATTCTGAGAGCCACCGGATCCGTTAGAATAGCCACCATCCTGCGCAAAATACCCGTTATATCCCCCTCAGCGAAGTTACTGACAGCCTCCGTAGGTCGTTGTGCCCTTAGACTGAGATAATTAAAGAAATTGAGCATATATATTTTATCACTATAAAGGAGATTTACATATTGCTCTTTCTTAAACTGCATAATGCTTGTGTTTCCGGAGGCCACGATTCTGAATGGATAACCGGTGGAGATTCCGAAAAGTCGGTCTGCTCCAAGCACACGTCCTGTGCCGCTACGTTCAACCACTGTAAGATCAAGCGATTCAAGCGTATTACATATGTCCACCTCTCCCTTAATGATAAATTTTATCATCTTTACCTCTTCTCCGGGCGTTGAGATGAGCTCGCCGTCCGTATAATTATGGAATGATACAGGAGTTTTTTCAAGAAACTGCGACACATGATCCTTCCCTACTCCTTTGAAAAGGGGGAGATCCATGATTGTCTCATACATTGTGGCCATATATTGTTGGGTTTGATGTGATGGGTTGATAGTGGAGTAGAAATAAAAAAAGCACAACCGACACTATTGCCAGTTGCGCTTCTGATGGTAGCGGGATCGAGAATTGAACTCGAGACCTCCGGGTTATGAATCCGACGCTCTAACCAACTGAGCTATCCCGCCGCGTTACGGTTTCGTTCCGTTTTGCGACTGCAAAGTTACAACTTTATTTTCATTCTGCAAAATTTTTCCGAAAAAATTTTCTTTTTTTGTCTCAAATCATCTGAGTCATCAACTCTTTCGCAACTATTATCCTCTATATAACATGGTTATCCCTGAGCTCCACTATGCCGGATTCTTAGTCGTTTTTTCATAGAGGCTCGTAATTTCCACCCTACTGTGACCATCAAGAACGACATCACCGGCGAGAGATAGTTGAATATGCAGTATGGAAGATACTCCAATGTCGCAACCCCGAGCACTGCCGATTGGGTAAGACCGCAAGAGTTCCACGGGATGAGAACGGAGGTGACACTAATCGAATCTTCAAGGCTTCGGCTCAACAGACGGGGCTCAAGTCCGCTTTGTTCGTAGACTCCCTTATACATGTTAGCGCCTATTATGATGGATAGATACTGGTCGGCCGTACTGCTGTTGAGTAGAAGTCCGCTTCCCAATGTAGCGCCTACAATAGAATGCGGACGGCGAAGGTGGCGGGTGATTTCCTCCGCAATTCTATTGAGCATCCCGGTCCCGATCATTACTCCTCCGAAAATCATCGCGCTCAAGACAAGGAAAATGGTAGGGAGCATTCCAAGAACGCCTCCTGTGCTGACAAGATTATTGAACGCCTCATCCGGCGTGTTGAACACTACTCCACTCCATATCTCACGCATAAATGACAAATTAAACGGAAGTTGAGGCTGAGTAAGAACCATGCTCACCACTCCCATTATACTGCTGACAGCAAGGGTGACCGTCGTGTTCACTCTCAGGACTATCAGAAGAAATGTGATTGCAGGAACTATCAAAACCCAGGGAGATATATGGAATTGCTCATGAAGGGTGTTGAGAAGGCCGCTCTCTTGGGCCATACCCAAATTCCCTGCGTTCAGAAGGCCCACGGTAAGAAACACACCCAGAGCTATTGCCATCGCCGGGCCTGCCGTGTACATCAAATAGCGTATATGTGTGAAGAGATTGACGCCGCAACTGCTTGAGGCAACAACGGTGGTGTCGCTCAAGGGTGAGACCTTGTCTCCAAAATAGGCTCCGGAAATTACTGCGCCCGCAATCCAGGGGTCAGAAAAGCCCATAACCTTTCCGATACCCATGAACGCCACTCCGATTGTTGCAATCGTGGTCCACGAGCTTCCTATAAGCACCGATATACAAGCGCTGACTCCACAGACTGCCATGAGAAAAGTGGAGGGTGACATGAAGCTCAGTCCATAATGGATAAAGGTTGGAACTATTCCTCCGAGCATCCAGGTGGAGGTGAGAAGGGAGATGAAAAACAGAATGACTACTGCCGGAAGAATCTGGACTGCACTTTTTTTAATTCCCTCCTTAAGACGGATTCTCCCCTCTTTTACTCTTAATCGCGAGCCGAAAATTGAAATAGCAACCAAGGAGGAGGTAAGCAAGGCAACCGGACTCCAGAAATTTATGGCATCCGCGCCTTTAGTAATTAATATGACGGCCAGGACTACCAACAGGAAACATATCGGAGCGCACGCTTCCTTAAATGTCATTTTTTTCAGTTGACTGCTTATGCCTTTGTCTTTTTCTTTAATTTGCATTTTACCTTTAAGATTTCCTCTGCAAAATTACTACTTTTTTCGTTCTTATCTCCGTCTCTGAAACACCATTTATTCATTTTTATGATTTTTTCCTTTTTCATTATACCCTTTTTAGAGACTCCACCTGTGTAATATGACATTTTTTCGCTAATTTTGCATTGTCTCTCCTGCCTCCCTCTCCCCTTGCTCTTCTAAATTTTCTAATTAATACGTTTTGAAACTCCATTTTCCAAGCAAATATATTTTCTTCATCCTCCCCTGCCTTTTGCTGCCGATGTTAAGCTCTTGTTTCACCGGCGTGGAGGGAACGAAAAAAATCACTCTATCAAAAGAAGACCGAAAGGCGATTCGCAGCTCGGAGGAGGATAATTTCCTCTCTTCAGTCAAATCAACTCCCCTTATGGATTGGGAGAAGGGGCGACCTTTCCTCGTGGCTGATAATCGCGCGATTTTGATTTTTGACCAACAGGGACTCCCTCCGGATCCGGACGCGACGGGACTCGGAGGTTCGACTCTCCTCTTCGACGGAATAGAAAACCGCATAAATCTTGCCGGAAAATCATCGGTTTGCATTGTCTTCACAGCTGCCGATGGCTCAAAATATGTCTACAACACAGGGAAAACTCCTGAACAAGCCCGCGAGGGGATTAAAAGCGACAATATCCCTATGCTGATAGACCTCGGTATGATTCAGGAAGCTGCCAATCTCCTGAATGGGAAAAAACTCTGGACAAGGACATCATTGTGGTATGACCGAAACGGAAACAGAATAAAAGGTAAGAAATTTGTTCCTGTCAATGTCTCGGTAGTCGGTCCGGGCTCCATGGTGTTCCCGCTGAAAGTTGGATTTACTGATATGAATGGGAATTACGCGGAGGTTTTCCTGAATTTCGGCAATTCCGGCACCGATTCTCGTTCATTCTCCCATATTTTCTATCTTGACGACATAAGGAAAAAATTCCCTTCTGTTTCCGACGAAGTGTGGGAACTTATCTGCAACGAAAAAATTCAGAAAGGGATGACCAAGGAGGAGTGTAAACTCTCTTTGGGGAACCCCTCGGAAGTAAGCGCCGGACATGATTACAGTCAGACTCTTGATCTCTGGCATTATCCGGACGGGTCTGTCCTCTGGTTTGAAGACGGTCTCCTGTCCCGCTTCCGTAAATAAACTTTCGCCTCCCTTTTCAACTATTCAATAATTATCTCGCCATGTTTGAATACAACAAAGACCTTCTACCTTTCACCACCTTCCGACTTCCGGCCAAGGCAAGCATATTTGCCGAATATTCCAGTGTGGAGGAATTGAAAAAGATTACCCTCTCCAGGGAATTTGCAGAAAATATTGTGCTTCACATCGGTGGAGGCAGCAACCTTGTTTTCCTGAAAGATTTCAATGGTCTTGTGCTCCATTCGGGTATAAAAGGTATCACTTCCTATTCTAAATCCGAGACGGAAGTGTTCGTCATGGCCGGTGCGGGTGAAAAATGGTCTGATCTGGTTGATTGGTGTGTCAACAACGGATTCGCCGGACTCGAGAATCTCGCCGGGATACCGGGAGAGGTGGGCGCTGCTCCCGTTCAGAATGTCGGAGCCTATGGAGCGGAAGCCAAGGATGTGATACATTCCGTAGTCTGCTTCGATATAAATACCCGGGAGACTGTCACATTTTTCAACGACTATGACAAATGTGAGGATAAAAGTAAAAACCGGCTTGGGTTCGCTTACCGCGACAGTCGCTTCAAACATGATTGGAAAGGAAGGTATTATGTCCTTAAAGTCAGCTTCAAGCTACGCCGTTCGGATATTGCACAAAATTTGAAATATAAAGACTTGCAACGATTTGCAGCAGGTCTCGGCCATGCCCCCTCCCTCAGGGAAATAGCGGACGAAGTGGTTCGCCTGCGTGATTCAAAGCTTCCCAATCCGGCTGTGACGGGAAGTGTCGGCAGCTTCTTCAAGAATCCTATTGTCAGCAAATACTATTTCCAGCAAGCTATGCAGGCTCTTGACCCGGACATCAAGCACTTTGACGAACCTCGATTAAATGATAAAGAACCGGAGATGGTGAAAGTCCCTGCCGGATGGCTAATCGAACATGCCGGGCTGAAGGGTATGAGAGTGGGAGGAGCTCAGGTTGACCCAAATAATGCTCTGGTCATTATAAATACGGGGACCGCAACCGGAAAGGATGTGGAGCTGCTTGCGCGGTCCGTCGTTGACCACGTGCGCGAACGTTTCTCAATAGCTCTTGAAAGGGAGGCGAATTATATTGATTCCGATATAAAGGTCACTATCCTTGGAAGTGGCACTTCAAAAGGTGTTCCGGAGATTGGCTGCCTTTGCCGGGTGTGTCGTTCACGCTCTCATTTCGATCACCGCACTCGCGCTTCAGCCCTTGTCAGGACAATGGGTCTCGAGCTGCTCATCGATGTGTCTCCCGACTTCCGTTCGCAAGCCTGGAAAGAGGATCTCTACCGGGTGGATGCCGTGCTGCTCACCCACAGCCATTACGACCATGTCGGTGGTATCGATGACCTCCGCCCTTTCTGTGCCCACAGGAATGTCCCGATATATCTCAAGAAGGATGTCAATGACGACCTTCACCGTCGTCTGGATTACTGTTTCCGCGAACATCCCTACCCCGGTGTCCCTACCTTCGATATGCATGAGATTGGCGACCGACCATTTTTCATTGATGGAGTGGAGATAATCCCAATCAAGGTTATGCACGGAAATCTCCCGATTTTAGGCTACCGAATTGGAAAATTCGCCTACATAACTGATGCTAAAACCATTGCGGAAGAGGAACTTGAGAAACTTGAGGGACTGGACGTGCTCGTCATCAACGCTCTCCGCTTCCGCGAACACTTCTCTCATCTTTCTGTAGATGAGGCCCTCGCTATCATAGAAAGGATAAAACCCAAGGAGGCGTATCTGACCCATTTCAACCATGAGATAGGTCTCCATGAGGAAGTGGAGGCTAAACTTCCTCCCCATGTTCATCCTTGCTACGACGGCTTGAAGATTACGATAAAAGGTTGGGATAAAATAAATACCTCTGATGATTTGACAACGAAATTCAGTCAGCCCGACACCTTCGATACAGTAGAATGGGAAGAAGAGGATGAAAATCCTCAAACATACGAAGACTAAAAAAGAAGCGGCGTCAAAGCGCCGCTTCTTTCAGTCTTTCCGCATTTTCCGCTATCATTAGGCGGTCGATACACTCCTGTATATCTCCATCCATAAAGGCCGCGAGGTTGTAGACAGTATAATTGATTCGATGGTCGGTCATTCGTCCTTGCGGGAAATTATAGGTGCGTATCTTGGCCGAACGGTCTCCGGTTGATACGAGCGTCTTCCTTCTCTGGGCAATATCCGCAAGATATTTTTCACGCTCGCGGCTATATATATATGTTCGGAGGCGAGAAAGTGCTCTTTCCTTGTTCTTTGGCTGGTCTCTGGTCTCGGTGCATTCTATGAGAATCTCATCCTCCTCCCCTGTCAAGGGATTTTTCCACATATAACGAAGGCGCACTCCGGACTCCACTTTGTTGACGTTCTGACCGCCGGCTCCTCCGGATCGGAAAGTATCCCATTTGATAGCTCCCTCATTGATTTCCACATCAAACTCCTCGGCTTCCGGAAGTACGGCCACAGTGGCGGCGGAAGTGTGGACTCGACCCTGAGTCTCCGTAGCGGGCACACGCTGCACACGATGAACACCGCTTTCATATTTCATCACTCCGTAGACATCCTCGCCGGTAAGGGTGAAACAAATCTCCTTAAACCCTCCTGCGGCCCCCTCGCTCGTATTGGTCACTGCAAGTGCCCACCCTTTCTTTTCGGCAAATTTTTGATACATCCGGAAAAGATCGCCGGCGAAAAGAGCAGCTTCATCTCCGCCGGTGCCTCCACGAATCTCCACAACCGCATTTTTGGCATCCTCAGGGTCAGCCGGGACAAGGAGCATCTTAATCTCCTCCTCCACTTCGGGGATACACTTTCGAGCTTCCTCCAGCTCCTCTCTGGCCATTGCGCGTAGTTCCTCATCAGTCTCTGATTCCACAATCTCCTTAGCCTCCTCTTCGGAGGCAAGCAAATCGCGATAACGTTTCTCCGCACCAAGGATCTTTTCCAGGTCGTGGTATTCCTTGGTAAGCTTCACGTATCGCTTTTGATCAGCAATCACATCGGGGTCGGTGATAAGGGTTGCGACCTCCTGAAATCTTGAGTCGAAGCCGTCAAGACGGGCGAGCAAAGGATTCTTTTCCATAACAGCGAATGAATTTTCTGCAAATTTACAAAAAATAGAGAAATTTAGAGGCACCCTCTTGTGAGATTCGTAAAAAAGACGTAACTTTGCACCCGCAAACGATAAAACCGGGCGTCCGGCAAAGAGTCTGCATAATAAAAACCAATCAATAACACCGTTTAAATCTATGGCTACTAAGATCAGATTGCAGCGTCACGGCCGTAAAGGCTACGCATTCTATCCTATTGTTGTCGCCGATAGCAGGGCACCACGAGATGGTAAATTTATTGAAAGGATAGGTTCATATAATCCGAACACTAATCCTGCTACAATAAGTTTGGATTTCGACCGTGCTTTGTATTGGATGGAAGTAGGCGCACAGCCTACCGACACAGTTCGTTCAATTCTCTCTAAAGAGGGCGTGCTCCTTATGAAACACCTCCGTGGTGGCGTAAAGAAGGGCGCTTTCAACGAGGAAGAGGCTCAGCGCCGTTTCGACGCCTGGAAAGAGGGTCGCGAAAAGGTTGCTAACGATGCTCAGAACAAACTCGTCGCTAAGAAAGCTGAAGAAGCAAAAGCTCGTTTCGAAGCAGAGGTTGAGAAAAACCGCGTGAAGGGAGAGTCTGTAGCTAAGAAGAAAGCTGAAAAGCTCGCAGCTGAAGAGGCAGCCGCTAAGGCAGCTCTCGAGGCTGAGAATGCAGAAGCTTCTGAATCAGCAGCTGAGTAATTTTTTCTCTCCTTTTTGCTCTAAGAATTTGCACAGTAAGAATATTTTTTCTAACTTTGCAAAAGATTCAAAAAATCTCGGATAAACTAACCGTTATCCGAGATTATTATGGCCGATTAGTGTAGCGGTTAGCACGCCACCCTCTCACGGTGGAGACTCGGGTTCGAGTCCCGGATCGACTACCTTATTTATTTTTGTATGGCCGATTAGTGTAGCGGTTAGCACGCCACCCTCTCACGGTGGAGACTCGGGTTCGAGTCCCGGATCGGCTACTATTCTTTCTAACCATACCATCATACGGATTGCTCCCTGAGGGCAATCCTTTTTTATATTCATCCTTTTTATTTTACTTTTAGGTTTAAACCGCTTCCCACAAAAAGATGTTAACGCTGAGTTACATTTTTGTGGGAAGCGGTTTAAACACTATTTCTATCATAGGTGTTATATGGTAAAGTTCCGACGCGAAGCCGGATGCTTTTATCACTCCGCACTCGCGCCGGATATCCTATCCTTTTTACTTTAATCTTTATTTTACGTTCGTATTATGAAAACACTTTCCATCATTTGCTACATCATCGGATCTATTCTGTTGATTGTATCTTGCTTCACGTTGAGCGTCACTGTAACTTGGTGGCTCGGTGGCATCGCTGTGTTCTTCCTCATTATTGGTTGTGTCTGTCAATTCTATTCAAACAGAGACACTGCTCTTTTCCACAGACAACATACTAACCATTATTGAGTTTCCCCATACAATTTGTCAGCCTGCGACAATGTCGCAGGCTTTCCTATGTCTATCAAATGAAGGTTTTCCTGTCGATATCCTGTTATCTCACTCTTCCTCCTCTCGTCCATATAATAATCTATGATGGAAAATTTCTCATCTTCTGAAAGAGACGACATTTCATCAAATACTTTATCCCCTACAACGTGAATGCCGCTAAAGGCATACTCCCTATATCCCTCTTCCATCTTGAAACCAACCGGACGGTAGTGGTCGTCTTTCAGATTATGCCACCCTCTAAGACGCATTTCTCCATCGAATATCAATTTCCTTCCCGAATCTCGGTCGCTCACAAGCAGTGTGGAATCCGAACCTCTTTCGCTGTGTGCTTCCATCAACCCTCTCAGGTCGGCATCACTCAGTATGTCTACATTATGCACCAACACAGGACTCTCCCAAGGACGCAATATTTCTCGGGCATGAAGTATTCCACCTCCTGTATCAAGCAACCTACCCCTCTCATCGCTCACAGCTATCTTCACCCCGAATTCCCTACTGTCAAGAAATTCTATTATCTGCTCCCCGAAATGGTGGATGTTTACAACAAATTCATCGAATCCCTGTTGCTTGAGACCCACTATCACTCTTTCAAGCATCGGCACTCCATTGACCGGCACCAATGCTTTCGGATGAGTAAGAGTCCATGGTCGTAATCTTGTGCCAAGTCCGGCTGCCAATATCATCGCTTTCATATTCTATACCTTCCTTTCTATACATTGTTCTGTACCTTCCTCTCTATACCTTGCTCCCGATGGATGAGAATTACTTCTGCCTCCGGAAATTGTTGCTTTATTTTCTCTCCGAATCTTTCAGCACAATACACTGACCGATGCCTCCCCCCTGTGCAACCGAATCCTACCTGCAGATTCCTGAACCCTCGTCTGAGATACGTCTCTATGGATGGCGACACAATATCTATTGCTTTCTCTACAAATTTTTGTACTTCCCCTCTCTCCTCAAGAAAGACCCGCACCGGTTCGTCAAGCCCTGTGAGAGGCTTATATTCATCATAACGTCCGGGATTATGCATTCCCCTGCAATCAAACATGAAACCTCCCCCATTACCGCTCAAGTCTTCCGGATAACCCTTCTTATAGGAGAAACTGAAGACCTTCACCTTTAATCTGCCCTCATCATCCGTGTCAGCAAAATGGCTTGCGACGCACCTTTCAGCCACTTCCTTCAACTCCGGATATGAATCAAGCACTCCCTCCTCAATCAAACCATTCAAATTCAACAACGCGCCCGGCAAACTCTCTATGAAATGCGCTTTCTTCTCAACGAGACCCCGGAATCCATAAGCTCCAAGCACTTGAAGAGTCCGGAAAAGTCTCATAGGCTTTACCGAGGCTCTCAGCTTCTCCTCACTGCATCCCGAAGCTGAAGAATATTCCTTTATGTAATACTCCATAAGAATATCCTGCTCCTCCTTAGTAAAACCCGCTTTCACTTGCCCTGTAAAGGACACTGCATCATAAATCACCGGACCCTCCCGTCCTCCTTGAAAATCAATGAGCCAAGGGGTGCCATCCTTTATCATGATATTGCGGCTCTGGAAATCACGATACATAAATCCCTTCAACTCCGGTTGCCCCTCTGCAAGATCGGCCGACAACTTCTCGAAATCATTTTCCAATTCCTCCTCATTAAATAGAATACCCGCCGGCTTCAAAAAGCAATATTTGAAATAATTGAGGTCCCACATAACCAAACGACGGGAAAACGGTTGGTGAATCACACATTCACCCCATTTATCCTTGTCAACCGTCTGAATCTTCACCAATTCCTTCAAGGCTCTCATTGACAATTCCATTCGGTTTTCACTTTTTAGAAGTGAAAGAAGATCTTCTCTCCCCAAATCCTCCTGAATATACACACCCTCTTCCAAATCAGCCTTGTAAATCGACGGAGTGTTGACCCCTGCTTCCTTGAACACTCTGCTTAGAGCCACAAAACACTCGTTCTCCACACGGTCCGGACCATAAGTGCCCATCACATCGGGACCATCGCTACTCCTCATACGCCAATATATCCTGTCGGAGCCTGCCCCCGGCAATTTATCCATCTTGGCCTCTGACCCGAAAACATCCTGATAAAGACGAGCGAGCACCCCCTCTTTTTTATGCGATATTACTTTATTATCCATAGTCTCTCTTTTCTATATATCCCTCATCAATCTGTTCCCTGAAACTGCAAATTTACAATTTTTTTCAATTTATAACTCTTTGTGGCAGTCATTTCTTTGTTGTATGGTCAAAAATAATTACCTTTGCGTCTGAATAAGCCGGAATAATTTCTGACTTGAGATTATCTAAAATCAATATAATTAATATATATCACCCAATGGCAAAAATAGATGATTACAATTTCGCCGGCAAAAAGGCGATTGTCAGAGTTGACTTCAATGTGCCTCTCGATGAGAACGGCCACGTGACTGACGACACCCGTATTCGTGGTGCTCTTCCCACTCTCAAGAAAATTCTCGCTGATGGCGGGTCTCTTATCCTTATGTCACACATGGGCAAACCCAAAGGGAAGGTAAACGAGAAATTCAGCCTCGCCCAGATCCGCGAGGATGTGGCGAAAGCTCTTGGCACTGACGTTAAGTTTGCTCCCGACTGCGCTAATGCAGATGAGGCTGTCAAAGATCTCAAACCTGGCGAAGTGCTCCTGCTTGAAAACCTCCGTTTCTATCCTGAAGAGGAGGGTAAGCCCGTAGGTATCGACAAAAACGATCCCGCTTATGACGAGGCTAAGAAGGCAATGAAAGAAAGCCAGAAAAAATTTGCCGAGAAGCTCGCAAGCTATGCTGACGTATATGTCAACGACGCATTCGGCACTGCTCACCGCAAACACGCTTCTACTGCTGTCGTGGCTGACTATTTCAAACCGGAAGACAAAATGCTCGGTTATCTTATGGAGAAAGAAGTTCAGGCTGTCGACAACATCCTTAAAGATATCAAGAGACCTTTCACTGCTATCATGGGTGGTTCAAAGGTTTCCACAAAAATCGGCATCATCGAGAACCTTATGGACAAGGTCGACAACCTTATCCTTTGCGGCGGTATGACCTACACGTTCGCTAAGGCTCAGGGTGGCAAGATCGGCGACTCAATCTGCGAGGACGACAAGCTTGACCTGGCTCTCGACATCATCAAAAAAGCTAAGGAGAAGGGTGTAAACCTCATCCTCGGCACAGACTGTGTCGCAGCTGACGCATTCAGCAATGACGCCAACACAATGGTTTGCCCGGCCAACGACATACCTGACGGTTGGGAAGGTCTTGATGCAGGCCCCGAGACTCGCAAAGTTTTCGCTGAGGCTATCATCCCCTCCAAGACTATTCTCTGGAACGGTCCTGCCGGTGTGTTCGAGTTTGACAACTTCACTGCAGGCTCTCGTGCGATTGCTGACGCTATCGTCAAGGCTACAGAAAACGGTGCCTTCTCTCTCGTTGGTGGCGGCGACTCTGTTGCTTGTGTCAACAAATTTGGCGTAGCTGACAGTGTGTCATACGTTTCTACCGGTGGCGGCGCACTCCTCGAGGCTATCGAGGGGAAAGTGCTTCCCGGCGTAGCAGCTGTGAAAGAATAACAAGAGATTGAAGCTCATATCCTAATTATGGGAGCTGACTGAGGGTAAAATTTCAGTCAGCTCTCTTTTTGCTTAATAATCAACATCTTTCGCAATATATTAAGAAAGTATCTCCCCTCATATTAAAGAAAGATGATAGATATTAAGAAATTTTTCGTAGTTAAACATTTGTTATTTTCAAATTTAATTGTAATTTTGCATTGTCGAAAACGATTAGGCAAGAAAAACTCTGTCAGGACATGAAAAACCAGCAGAAAATGTTAACCCAGCGAGCCATAACGGAAGCGACAATCAAAACCAACAAAAAAATACATTTCAAACATTAAATAATAATTTCTAACACACAATTTCAACATTATGGAATCTCAGAAACCAGCGGCTCCCGCATCAGCGGCTGCCAGAGTGAAAAAGGAAGAGAAAATCAGCAATGTTCGCGGCATCCGCAACGCCTTCCTTGTAATCATCGCATGCGCAATCGTTGCAGTCTGCATCTTCCTCTTCGGTCTTGGTGCTCCCGGCAACTTCGAGGGTAACGACAACGCAGGCCACCCCATCAACCTCGCAGGTACTGTCTACAAAGGTGGTTTCATCGTGCCTATCCTTATGACCCTTCTTCTCACTGTGATCGTTCTTTCAGTAGAGCGCTGGATTGCCCTCAGCTCTGCAGCAGGCAAAGGCAACACAACTAAGTTCGTTCAGGACATCAAGGCTGACCTTGCAAAGAATGATATCGACGGCGCAATGCAGCGTTGCAAGAAGCAGAAAGGCTCTGTAGCATCTGTAATCTACAATACACTCGTTAAATACAAAGAGATGGACGCCAACACTGTCCTCAGCAAGGAGCAGAAGCTTACTACTCTCCGCAGCGCTGTAGAAGAGGCTACCGCTCTCGAGATGCCTTCTCTTTCTCAGAACCTCCCCATCGTCGCTACTCTTACTACTCTCGGTACTCTCGTCGGTCTTCTCGGTACTGTGATGGGTATGATCAAATCATTCCAGGCTCTTGCAGCTTCCGGTTCTCCTGACTCTACCGAGCTCTCTACCGGTATCTCCGAGGCGCTTGTGAACACTGCATTCGGTATCGCAACCGGTGCGTTCGCAGTTATCTCTTACAACTTCTTCACCAACAAGATCGACAACCTCTCATACGCTATCGACGAAATCGGTTTCTCAATCGTAGCTACTTTCGCCGCTACTCACAAATAATTTGTGCAGACGACGCGTTACGAACATTTCACTAACCGAATTAAGTAAATAGCTAATATGGGAAGAGTAAAAATAGCAAAGAAAAGCACGTTCATCGACATGACGGCGATGAGTGACGTGACTGTGCTGCTCCTTACCTTCTTCATGTTGACTTCGACCTTCCTCTCGAAAGAGCCCACCACTGTTATCACTCCCCCCTCGGTGTCTACCGAGAAGGTTCAGGAGACTAACTTCGTGCAGGTGCTCGTAAGCCCGGAAGGGAAGGTTTGGCTCACAATGAACAACGATACCTCATCTGCTTGGTCAAACGACAAGATGAGAATGGCGCTGCTTGACAAAGTGAGCGAGATCTACAACGAACAGCATAAGAATCAGGTAAAGTTCACTCCGGCACAGAAACAGGCCTTCGCGAAACTCGGTTCATTCGGCGTGCCTTTGGCTCAGATGGGTGAGTTCCTTGACCTCGCCAATCAGCAGGAGGGACAGACCAAAATGGATAAATGGCTCTCCGGAGAAGACGAAAACCCCAACCACGTGACCGGTATTCCTATCAGCTGGAACAGCGATGAGGCTAAGCCCAACGAATTCCAGATGTGGATGAAGGCTCTTCGTCAGACCGAGAACGATAACCTCGCACAGGCTATCAAGGACGGTACAGGTGTGGCCATCAAGGGTGACCAGAACACTTCGTTCGATATCATCCACATGGTGATGGACAACCTTCAGACCATCCGCATGAATAAGTTTACGTTTTTGACCGCACTTAAAGCAGAAGAATAACAGACCATGGCAGAAGTTCAAGAAAAATCTGGGAACGAAGGCAAAAAAGGCGCCCAGAAAAAGATGCATATCCGCGTGGATTTCACGCCGATGGTCGACATGAACATGTTGCTTATCACATTCTTCATGCTTTGTACGACCATGATTAAATCTCAGACACTGACCATCGCCCTCCCTTCTAATGAGAAGGTGGAGAATCAGGAGAATATGTCGCAGGCATCCGCTGACGATGCAGTGACAATCATCATCGACGCCAAGCGTAAGCCCGGCTCTCTCGATGTTGACTCCGTGAATGGTAATGTAGTGAATGAGGTGTACTACTACTTTGGTAAGCCCGGTGGCGATGCCGGTATGTTCGGCGCCGGTGGGACTATCCTCTCTGACAACAACAATCTCAAGAAGTCTTCTTTTGACCTCCAGGATAAGGAGGGTATCCGTAAAATCATTCAGGATCGTAATAAAGAGGTGCTCACCGAGATTAACGCTCTTAAGAAAAAATTTACCGATGGCGGTTTCGGTTCTCTCGAAACTAAAGACGGACGCGAGAAAGCACAGGAAGCATATAATGCCGCTGCTGCTGAAGTGCGTAAGAACGAAAATCTTAAGAAGCCGGTTGTCATCATCAAGTCTACTCCTCAGGCTTCTTTCGGCAGCCTCGTGGAAGTGCTTGACGAAATGCAGATCAACTCTATTTCCAAATATCAGATTGACAACATGACCCGTGCGGACTCTGTGATGCTCATTGACTTCCAGAATGCCCACCACGGTAATTGATGTAAGATTTATTAACCCTTAAACCAGACACAGAAATGGCTAAAAGAAATGTAGATCTTACGTCGAAGGAATGGCGCGACATGGTTTTCGAAGGAAAACAGAAAGAGTTCGGCGCCTATGAATTGCGTAAGAAAAGCGACCGCCGTCATAACTTGGCAGTCTTATACACGCTCATCGGTCTTGTTGTTGTTGTGATCGGTCTCATCGCTTGGTCCAAATATTCTGATTATCGCGACGAGCAGGCGGCTATCGCCCTTGCGCAGGAGCGTGAGAAGATGGCAGCTGCCGAACTTCTCCAGAATGATGAACCGGAGCCCGAACCCGAACCCGAGGTTGAGGAGCAGAAGTTTGAACAGGAAATTCCTGAGGTTCCTCAGGAGGTGCTTGCAACCGTTCAGGTTACTCAGATTGCCATCGTTGACGCCGACAAGGTGAAAAATGAGGTGATGGATATGGAAACCCAGAAGGAAGACAACACCGCTCGTGGTGTCGTTAACCAGGAAGGTTCTGATGATGCTGATAAGTTCAAAGCCGTTCAGGAACAGGTTATCGTAAAAGAGCCGGAGCCTGAGGTTAAACCCAAAGAGGAGGAAATCTTCGTTGCGGTAGAACAGAAGGCTGAATTCCCCGGCGGTGAAGCTGCCATGTACAAATGGCTTGGCAACAACATCCGCTATCCGGAAGCTGCTCAGCAGAACGATATTCAGGGTAAGGTACACGTTAAGTTCGTCGTTGAGAAAGACGGTTCTATCGGAGCTGTAACTCTCGTAAAGGGTGTCGATAAGGATCTTGACCGCGAAGCACTCCGCGTCATCAAGAAAATGCCGAAATGGCAGCCCGGTAAGAACAACGGTGTCCCCGTGCGAAGCTACTTCTCACTCCCTGTGACATTCCGTCTCCAGCAGCAGTAATCAATTCTGTTACATATTCGGCGAGGGCCGGAGCTTATGCTCCGGCCCTCCATTTTTTTATGTTTTTATAATAATATGTTATTATTGGCTGAACATACGAGACTTTGAATTGTTAAAATAATAAAACAATTAAATATCAAGTGTTATGGCATCTAATAATGGAATTGACAACATGCCTAAAGGTGGGCGTCTTGTTTTCGGTATATTCATGGTGATAGTTTATGTAGCTGTCGGACTGCTCTTTATTTTTGACGTATTCAATATTGATAATGTTGCAGTCAGCGCTGTGGTCGGAGGTCTCCTCTGTCTTTATGGCGTTTGGCGTGGCTACCGTCTTTATAAGGGTATGAACTGACGAACCTCTCCCCTCTCCCATAATTATTCACCGTTCAAATTTGTGATTATGAAAATCAGAGGTAAGCTTGCGCTCGCTGCATCCGCCCTGCTCCTTGCCGGAGCAACGATAACAACCGGGTGTACCCCTATTAAAAAAGGGGAATATGCGAATGGCTCTGCTACAATATTCTGCGATGATGGTTTCAAGAACGTTCTGGACGAGGAGATCGAAGTTTTCGAATACTCTTATCCGAATGCTTCAATACTCCCTATCTACGTGAGCGAAGGAGCTGCAATCGACACATTACTTGCCGACGGAACGCAGGCGGTAATCGCCACTCAGGAACTCACCAAAGAGCAGATTGACTTCATGAAGTCAAAATATAAGCGTGTGGTTCGTCAGAAGTGTATCGCTGTAGATGCGGTTGCGCTTATTACGAACAAGAATAATCCCGTTCAATCTCTATCCATGAGTGAGGTGAGCGATATTATCAATGGCAAAATCACACGCTGGAATCAGCTTGCCGGAAACGACACTACAAAAATCAAACTTGTTTTTGACAATGCAGAGTCTTCTACTGTAAATTACTTTAAAAAACAGTTTCTTCCGGCAGATGCAAAACTTGCCGAAAAGACCAATTCTTTTGCTCAGAAAAACAACGCTCAGGTGTTTGATGTCGTAAAGACTGATCCGGACGCATTGGGCATCATAAGCGTCAGCTGGCTTGGCGACGACTTGAGCAAGGCCAAGAAGGTGCCTATGGACAAAAGAATGGAGGATTATCAAAATGAAGCTGACACTGTGGCAACGACTCTCACCTCAGAGGTCAACATCATAAAGATAAGCAATCCAACAGAGAAAAATGATTTTGACCCGGTTGCCTACAAGCCTTATCAAGCTTATATATTTTCCGGTGACTATCCTCTTGTCAGGAAAGTGTATATGATTTCCACAGGAAGCAATTCCACAGTGCTTCACAGTTTCTATACATTCGTCACAGGTTTCGTAGGGCAAAAGATTATCACTAAGACAGGCATCATGCCTTATGAATATCATGCGCGTGTAGTGGAGGTTAAATAATCGTTTTTCCAGTTATCACCCGACATTAAACTTAAAAAGGTCTCCGGTGTCAAAGACACGGAGGCCTTTAAAGCGAATAAAGGAAACCACTTTGGTTAATTAATTCAAAAATTTGCATCCAAATTTACAATATCTGTTGGATTGCTAATAAAATTTTTATAAATTTGCATTCAAAGTGAAAACGCTGCCTGATGCAGTGAGTCTCTTTATTAGCTTGATAAAACAAATCATTATAACCCCGAAATTCAATAATTAATAAGATAAAGATGAAATTCAAATTCCTTTTTGCTGCCGCGCTTCTTGCCGGTGCATCCTTTTCATCGTTCGCCCAGACTCATGTCGAGGGTGAGGAATATTACAAAGCCGACCAGCTGAACAATGCCAAGGAGCTGCTCCTTCGCAACATGAACAACGCAGGTACAAACAAAGCCGTCTGTGATTTCTATCTCGGTCTTATCTCCCTGCAGGAAGGGAAGCAGGACGAAGCCCTCAAATATTTCAACGAGGGTATCCAGAACAATGCCGATTACGCTTACAACTATGTTGGTCTCGGCATCATCGACCTTAAGAAAGGGGATAAAAAAGCTGCTGAAGCTCAATTCAAACTTGCAGAAAGCAAAGAAAAGAAGAGCCCTGAACTCCAGATCAACATCGCGCGTGCATACTACAATGCCGATCCCGTCGCATACGCTAAGGAAATTGACAAGCGAGTTAACAATGCGCGCAAATTCAATATGCAGGATGAAAACATCTATCTTTTCGAAGGTGATGTGAAGAAAGATGCTAAGGATTTCGGTGGTGCAGCCTCTAAATATGAGATGGCTACAACTTATAATCCCGATGCAACTCCCGCTTACGTGAAATATGCAAACCTCTTTACTCAGGTTAACCCGGAGTATGCTATCAAGATGCTCAATAACCTCCTTGACCTGAATCCTAATTCAGCTCTCGGACAGCGTGAGCTTGCAAACGCATATTATAACGCCGGAAACTATAAGGAGGCTGCTGAGCAATACAGCAAATATGTGCAGAATCCCAACCACTTCAAGCAGGATGAGAACCGCTATGCATTCCTTCTCTTCTATGGTGGCGATTATCAGAAGGGGTATGACTACTCCACCGATCTTCTCAAGCAAGATCCCAAGAACTTCACAGCTCAGCGTTATCAGTTTATGAACGCTGCGCAGATAAAGGAGATGCAGGATCAGCTTCTCCCGATGGCTGAGGCTTTGGTTGCTGCTCATAAGGCTGACCCCGCAAACAAGTTCGCTCCAATCGACTACCTCCTTATTTCTTCTGAGCTCAACACAGCAAAACGTCCTCAGGAGGCACAGGCGCTCCTTGAAGAGGCAATCAAGGACACTCCGACCAACCGTGAGTTCTACAAGCAGCTTGCTATGACTTATATCGAGGAAAATAAACTCGCTAAAGCCACTGAAGCGTATGAAGGTTATCTCGCCAACTCTGAGAAACCGGGCTACAACGACTTTATCCAGCAGGCCACTTTCGCCTTCTATGCCGGAGTAGAGAACAAAGGCACTGCTGATGCTGATAAATATTATGCAATCTGTCAGTCATACGCCGACAAAGCTGCCGAAATTCTTCCCGACAACTATAAGCCGAAGAAATTCGCAGGTGATATCGCTCGCCAGAAAGCAACCGAGGCTGACGCTCCCTTTGCAGCCGTGCCCGCCTACACTGAGGCTATCGCTCTTCTCGAAGCAAGCCAGGATCCCTCAAGATATGCATCCGACGCTAAGGAAATGTATAACTACATGGGCAACTCCTACCTCGAGAAGAAAGACATCGCGAAAGCGAAGGAATACTTCAACAAGTATCTCAATTTTGATCCCAACAACGAGAACTACCGCAAATTCGTAGAGGGTCTTAAATAAGAAAATAACAATTACGGAAAAATTTCCACATTGCGTGTCGCAATGTGGAAATTTTTTTTTGCATTAATCAAGTTAATTTGTAATTTTGCAAAAGAAATTAACATTTAATCAGCCACCTGCCATCTCCTGAACTGGTGTTGGGTGAGGGGGCAATTATCTTTTATATATCTTATGGGTGAAATAATACGCATAAAGAAGGGATTTGATATCCCTTTGGCAGGCGCACCTTCTTCAAAGGGGAAAGACGACCGACTGACCACTCTTTTCGCCGTAACCCCGGATGACTTTCCGGGTCCGGTTTGGAAGGCGGTTGTAAAACCTGATGATGCAGTCAGCGCCGGTGACCCTCTCCTGATTGATAAGGCCTCCGGTAAAGTTTGCCTCGTGGCTCCTGTCGGTGGCAAAGTCAAGGAAGTGCGCCGTGGAGAAAGGCGCCACATTGAGTTCATCAGTCTTATCAAAGAGGGCGACAATCAATCTTTCTCTTTTGACAAGACAGGCGGTTCGGTTAAAGACCTCATCTTGCGGAGCGGCTTATGGGCGATGATGCGCCAGCGTCCGTTTGACATCGTGCCTGACCCGGAAGTTGCTCCACGTGATATTTTCGTCACTGCATTCGATTCCGCGCCCCTCGCTGCCGAACTGCTTGATGACGATATTGCAAAATGGCTCGAAGCCGGTCTTGAAGCTCTTGCGTCGCTAACCTCCGGTAAAGTCTACCTTGGAATAAAAGCCGGGAGCGGAATCTCTTCCAAAGCAGCTGAAGTGTATGAATTCGAGGGTCCCCACCCCGCCGGCAATGTCGGTACGCAAATTGCTGCCATAAAACCCGTAAACAAAGGAGAGACAGTCTGGACACTCGACGCTGTCACGGCTGCAAAAATCGGCAAACTGGTCAAAACAGGCCAAGTGGATTTCTCAACTACCGTGGCTGTTACCGGTCCGGATGTCAAAGACCCTCAGCTGGTGAAGACTACTATCGGGGCCTCTATTGAAACCCTCATCTCAGGAAATCTCACCAAGACCGAGGGAATCAGAATCATTTCCGGGAATGTCCTGACAGGCACGCGTGTAGGCAAAGATGGATTCCTCCACTTCCCTTATCGCCAGATCACTGTCATTGACGAAGGTGACGACGCCGATGAATTTATGGGTTGGGCATCCGTCAACCCTGGAAAATTCAGCGTCAAGAGAAGTTTCCCGGCGTTCCTGCGCGGATTCTCAAAACCATTCCATTTTGACGCCCGCATAAAGGGTGGACATCGTGCCATGATTCTTAGTGGTGAATACGACAAGGTTTTCCCCTTCGACATCTATCCTGAATTCCTGCTCAAAGCCATCATAGCAAAGGATATCGACAAGATGGAAAAGCTCGGTATCTATGAGGTGGCACCGGAGGATTTCGCCCTTCCGGAATTTGTTGACACTTCCAAAATCGAACTTCAGAAAACCGTGCGCGACGGTCTTGACTATCTGCGCAAGGAACTTTCATGATTTTCTGATTATCAAGAGAATTAATACTCACTAACATCTACCATCCATCAGATGAAAGGATTAAAGAAAAAAATAGACAGTGTGAAGCCTCAATTTGAGAAGGGGGGGAAATTTTCCAAACTCCACTCAGTTTTTGACGGCTTCTACACATTCCTTTTCACCCCCAATGAGACTTCGCGGTCGGGTGTGCATATCCACGACAGCAACGACTCGAAACGCACCATGATAATGGTGGTGCTTGCCTTGATTCCTTGCTGCCTTTTCGGCATGTGGAACGTCGGCCTTCAGCACGCGCTCGCAACAGGCGACCCTGACCACTCTCTTTTCCATCTCTTTTTCTACGGTTTCTGGGCTGTCCTCCCCCAGATTCTTACCGCCTACATTGTCGGTCTTGGTATTGAATTTGTAGTAGCGCAGATTCGTGGTCATGAGATTCAGGAAGGTTTCCTTGTCTCAGGTATCCTCATCCCCATGATTTGTCCGGTATCCACTCCTTGCTGGATGCTGGCTGTTGCTGTCGCTTTCGCTGTTATTTTCGCAAAGGAAGTGTTCGGTGGCACCGGCTACAACTTCCTTAATGTGGCCCTTGTGACTCGCGCTTTCCTTTTCTTCGCTTATCCTTCACAGATGAGCGGCGACAATGTATTCGTTTCCCTCGGAGACTCAGCTGCTGTCGACGGCTATTCCGGAGCTACTCCCCTCGGTCAGCTCGCTGCTTCAACAACAGGGCAGGTAGAAGTGCTCGGAGTTACCGGCGACCCCCTCTCCTATGCAGATATGTTCTTCGGCCTTTATCCCGGTTCATGGGGCGAGACCTCGACATTCTGCATCCTCATCGGTCTTGTCATCCTCCTCGCCACCGGAATTGCTTCCTGGAGAATAGTTCTCTCGGGCGTTGTAGGTGGGTTCTTCATGGCGCTCCTCGCCCATAATTTCGCAACTCCGCTTTACCCGGTGACCTACCTCACTCCCCTTGAACAGCTCTCACTCGGTGGATTCGCTTTTGCAATCGTCTTTATGGCAACCGATCCCGTCACAGCTTGTCGCACCAACACAGGAAAATATATCTACGGCTTCCTTATCGGTGCAGTGGCAATAATTATTCGTTGCTATAACACCGGTTATCCCGAGGGGGCGATGCTCGCGGTGCTCCTGATGAACTGCTTCGCTTCGCTTATCGACTACTGTGTGGTAAATTCAAACATCAACCGCCGTCTCAAGCGTGCCATTGTAAAGAACTAATCAACTCCGGTCATTATGAACAGACAAAGCAATTCATACACAATCATCTATGCCTCAGTGCTTGTGCTGGTGGTAGGTGTGGTTCTTTCAGTTGTCTATCAGGCATTGCGTCCGCAACAGCTTGAGAACATAGCTGACGACACCAAAAAGCAGATTCTTGCCTCAGCAAGAATTGTGCCGACCGGAGAGCAGAATATCTCCGAACTTTATAGCAATCACATTAAAGACAGCTATATCGTCAACAACAAAGGTCAGAAAATCGATGGCGATATGAGCGCATTTGATGTGAATGTGTCTCTTGAGAGCAAGAAACCCGCTGACGAACGACTTCTTCCCGTGTTCGAATGCACCACAGATTCAGGTCTCAAATATATCCTGCCTGTCTACGGAGCAGGTCTATGGGGTCCCATCTGGGGATATATCGCTTTTGACAATAATGGCGACACCATCTATGGTGCCTATTTCGCACATGCCGGTGAAACTCCCGGTCTTGGAGCGGAAATTGAAAAGCCGGCCTTCCAAAGTCAGTTTGACGGTAAGGATATTTTCTCCAAAAGCGGAGAGTTCCAGTCTGTCGCTGTTGTAAAAGTCGGGAAAGAGCCTGCAGACCAGGCATGGGTCCACGCTGTCAGCGGCGGTACAATCACGAGCCAGGGGGTGCAGAAAATGCTCTTCAACTCACTTGAGCCTTATTCCACATTCCTTAAATCCCTTTCGTCAGGAGCTGACGCTGTCAGTTCTCAGGGCGGGAACGAGGATTCAGCGGCTTCTAACAACAATTAATGATTCTC
Organism: Bacteroides sp.; assembly: GCA_014801875.1. Lineage (GTDB taxonomy): Bacteria > Bacteroidota > Bacteroidia > Bacteroidales > Muribaculaceae > Lepagella. The sequence continues at coordinate 100,324 of JAAVDJ010000010.1, forward strand.
AGCTATGAAAGTAAGTAAGTCTCTATTGCCTCTCGTAAATCCTCTTTCGAAAGACAACCCCGTTATTGTTCAGGTGCTGGGTATCTGTTCAGCACTCGCTGTAACAGCTAAACTTGAGCCAGCTCTTGTGATGACCATCTCTGTGACAGCTGTTCTCGCGCTCGCCAATGTAATCATATCCTTGTTGCGTAACACCATTCCCACATCCATCCGTATTATCGTGCAGCTTGTTGTGGTGGCGGCTCTCGTGGTTATTGTCGACCAGGTGCTTAAGGCTTGGAACTATGAAGTGAGTAAGGCTCTTTCCGTCTTCATCGGTCTTATCATTACCAACTGTATCATCATGGGTCGCCTTGAGGCTTTCGCTATGAGCAACCGTCCGTGGCCCTCTTTCCTCGACGGCATCGGAAACGGTCTCGGCTACGGAATAATCCTCGTTATCGTGGCCTTCTTCCGTGAACTTCTGGGCAGCGGCACTCTCTTCGGTTATCAAGTTATTCCGCAGTGGTGGTATGAGCATGGATATCAGAACAATGGTATGATGATTCTCCCTCCCATGGCGCTTATCACCGTGGCCTGCATTATATGGGTGCATCGTTCCCGCAACAAAGATCTTCAGGAATGAAATCAGTCAAGGTTAAATAATATAAAGAGAAATGGAAAATCTTAATCTTTTCATACGGTCGATTTTTGTCGACAACATGATATTTGCCTACTTCCTCGGCATGTGCTCCTATCTTGCCGTGTCGAAGAATGTAAAGACTGCGTTCGGACTTGGCGTGGCTGTTTGCTTCGTGCTCATCATTGCTCTCCCCGTCACTTGGTGTATCAATCAGTATATCCTTGTCCCCGGAGCCCTCTCCTGGCTTGGTGAAGAGTATGCAGACACAGACCTGAGCTTCCTCGGCCTTATAATGTTCATTTCGGTAATCGCAGCTCTCGTGCAGATTCTTGAAATGGCTATTGAGAAATATCTCCCGGCTCTATATTCCTCGCTCGGCATCTTCCTGCCGCTGATAGCCGTAAACTGTGCGATTCTTGGTGCGGTCCTGTTCATGCAGCAGAGAGAATTCTCCAATGCCTGGACAGCCACCGTGTATGGTGCTGGCTCCGGCATCGGCTGGCTCCTTGCAATCACGTGCCTTGCGGCCATTCGTGAGCGTCTGAGCTACAGTCAGATTCCGGCCCCTCTTCGCGGCATCGGCATCACTTTTATCATCACAGGCCTGATGGGAATTGCTTTCATGAGCTTCCTCGGCATTAAACTCTAACTCTGATTATTATGTTATTACTTGATGTAGAATGGAATAAGGTGCTGGTGGCGGCGTTGATTTTTTTCATCATCGTGCTGGTGCTTGTGGTGGTTCTCCTCGTGGCCAAGAGATACCTCGTGGCTTCCGGAGAGGTCACTATCGATATCAACGACGGAAAGAAGACCCTCCACGCCGCGAGTGGAAAATCTCTTCTCGCCACTCTCGCAGACGGCGGCGTCCATCTTTCTTCTGCTTGCGGCGGCAAAGGCAGTTGCGGACAGTGTAAGGTGCAGGTGCTTGAAGGTGGTGGCGATATGCTCCCAACAGAAGCTGTGCATTTCACTCGCAAACAAATCAAAGACCATTGGAGACTCGGTTGTCAGGTGAAGGTGAAGAGCGATATGAATATCCATCTCGACGAATCTGCTCTCGACGTCAAAGAATGGGAATGCGAGGTTATCTCCAATAAGAATGTCGCAACATTTATTAAGGAATTTATCGTGCAGCTTCCTAAGGGTGAGCACATGAACTTCATCCCGGGCTCTTACGCACAGATTAGAATTCCAAAATATGAAATGTCTTATGACAAGGATATAGACAAGGCTCTTATCGGCGATGAGTATCTGCCAGCTTGGGAGAAATTCGGGCTGTTTACTCTCACCGCAAAAAATGATGAGGAGACAGTGAGAGCCTACTCTATGGCCAATTATCCCGAAGAGGGGGATCGGTTCATGCTGACAGTCCGTATTGCCACACCCCCATTCAAGCCGAAGCCTGAAGTAGGTTTCCAGGATGTCCCTGCCGGAATAGCTTCGTCTTATATTTTCTCCCTGAAACCGGGAGACAAGGTGTTGATGAGCGGACCTTATGGAGACTTCCACCCCATTGTTGACTCCAAAGCTGAAATGATATGGGTCGGTGGTGGTGCAGGTATGGCTCCTCTCCGCGCTCAGATTATGTGGATGACTAAGACTCTTCACACTACAGATCGTGAGATGCATTATTTCTACGGCGCTCGCGCCTTGAACGAAGTGTTCTATCTCAACGATTTCCTTGAGCTTGAGAAGGAATTCCCCAATTTCCACTTCCACCTTGCCCTTGACCGACCGGATCCGGCGGCTGACGCTGCCGGAGTGAAATACACTCCCGGATTCGTGCATGATGTGATGTACAAGACTTATCTCAAAGACCACGAGGCTCCTGAAGACATTGAGTTCTATATGTGCGGTCCCGGTCCTATGAGCAATGCCGTCAACAACATGCTTTACAATCTCGGTGTAGAACCGGAAGCAATACATTACGACAACTTCGGAGGATAAAAACCCTTAGTCCGGGAGGGAGTGACATCTTCTCTCTCCCGGTTTTCCATAAAACCATAAAAAACACCAGCATTATGCAGAGAGACAACAAAATCTTCGACATCATCGACCGTGAGCATCTTCGCCAGCGTCGTGGAATAGAGCTTATTGCCAGCGAAAATTTCGTCAGCGACGAAGTGATGCGTGCCATGGGTTCATGTCTGACAAATAAATATGCCGAAGGGTATCCCGGACATCGCTACTACGGTGGTTGCCAGGTGGTGGATGAGGCAGAAACAATTGCAATCGAACGGGCAAAGAAACTTTTCGATGCCGAATGGGCCAATGTTCAACCTCACAGCGGGGCTCAGGCAAATATGGCTGTCTTCATGGCGTGTCTTCAGCCGGGCGACAAGTTCCTCGGTATGGATCTCGCTCATGGCGGACACCTCAGCCATGGTAGCCCCGTCAACTTCTCCGGTCTTCATTTCCAGCCGATCAGCTACACGGTTGACAAAGAGACAGGAAGAGTAAACTATGAGGAACTTGAAGAGAAGGCTCGCGCAGAACGTCCAAAACTGATCATCGCAGGTGGCTCAGCCTACAGCCGCGAATGGGATTACGCCCGTATCCGTAAGATTGCTGATGAGATAGGCGCTATCTTCATGGTGGACATGGCTCACCCCGCAGGCCTTATAGCTGCCGGATTGCTTGAGAATCCCGTGAAACATGCACACGTAGTTACCACTACTACCCACAAGACTCTTCGTGGTCCTCGTGGAGGTCTTATCCTTATGGGTAAAGACTTTGATAATCCCTGGGGCAAGAAGACTCCTAAGGGTGAAATCAAGAAGATGTCCGCTCTCCTTGACTCAGCTGTTTTCCCGGGTGTGCAGGGTGGTCCGTTGGAGCACGTAATCGCTGCCAAAGCCGTGGCTTTCGGGGAGGCTCTTCAGCCGGAATGGAAAGACTACGCTGTGCAGGTGAAGAAAAACGCACAAGCTCTCGCCGATGCTCTAATCAAGCGTGGTTACAAAGTAATTTCCGACGGCACTGACAACCACTGTATGCTCGTGGATCTTCGCCCGAAATTCCCTGAGATGAGCGGTAAAAAAGCTGAGCGCGTGCTTGTGGAGGCGGATATCACCGCAAACAAGAACATGGTGCCTTACGACAGCCGTTCTCCATTCCTCACCTCTGGTCTTCGTTTCGGAACTGCGGCCATCACAACCCGCGGCGCAAAAGAGGATCAAATGGAGAAAATCGCAGATCTCATTGACCGCGTCCTCTCAAATGCCGACGATGAGAAAGTTATTGCGGAGGTGCGCAATGAAGTCAACGAGATGATGAACGATTATCCTATGTTTGCATGGTAATCAGAAGAATTTAAACATATGTTTTGAGAGCGGCGCTTAGAACCCTATGCGCCGCTCTTTTCTTGAATTCGTTATTTTTAGATTTAACTACTCACATTCCAACATGGATTTTGAAAATATTGAATTTCCCTCAGCGCTTTTTATCACCGGTATTGGTACTGATGTAGGGAAAAGTTTCGCAACCGGCTGGCTGGCACGGAAAATGAATGAAGCCGGGAAAAGAACCCTGACTCAGAAAATGATTCAGACCGGCAACGTTGGCTATAGCGAAGATATTGAGCGACATCGTAAAATTATGAACATCCCCCTTCAACCGGAAGACGAAAATCATCTGACAGCTCCGGTAATCTTCAGCTATCCCTGCTCTCCTCACTTGGCGGCGAAGATTGATAAGAAGGAGATTGATTTCAATAAAATATCTTCCTCGGCTGAAGTGTTGCTCTCGAAATATCCTCACCTTCTCATAGAGGGAGCAGGGGGATTGATGGTGCCTCTCAAAGACGACTATCTGACCATTGATTATATTGCCGAACATAATCTGCCGGTTGTGCTCGTTGTGAATGGACAACTTGGCTCAATCAATCATATTCTGCTTTCCCTCCTGGCAATCCGTGCATATGGCCTGAGCCTGTTTGCTGTAGTCTATAATCCTTTTTTCGATAAGGATGAAGTGATTTGTGCGGACACACGAGATTATATCAGGAAGTGTCTGAAACAAAACAGCCCTGAGACTTTGTTTATCGAGATGCCGGCCTTCTAAGAGGATGTTTACTTTATATTAGAGTAAAAAGAGATTTTGGCAAAACGCCCAAACATCATTTGGAAATTAAACCTGCTCTAAACATCAAAAAAGCAAAATAAAATGTTGTTTAAAAGACGGGTCGCATAAAAAAGAAAGAGGGATTGTCCGATTTTTCTCCATATTTAGTGATATTTCAAGGGAATTTGTTAAATTTGCAACCTCAAATACCATTAGAATAAATATCGCCGAAACTCTCCACCCCGCGAATTTAATCAAACAGTGTGCCAATATGAATTCAGACCCACTCAACAATTTCATAATCTCTATCCCGAAGGATAAGCTCGCCGCTCTTCCGGCAGCTCATTATGATGGAGAAATATGTATCGTTGACAAAGAGGAACAGCTTGAGGAGGCCATCGCGGAATTAAGGAAGAGCCCGGTGATCGGATTCGATACGGAAACGCGTCCCAGCTTCAAAAAGGGACATTTGAATAAGGTTTCTCTCGTACAGCTCTCCACCCACAGTAAATGTTTTCTTTTCAGGATAAACCTTACGGGGCTTCCGCAATCCCTCATCAATCTTCTCGAAGACGAGTCAATAATGAAAATCGGGCTTTCAACTCACGATGATTTTCACAATCTCAACAAGCTTCAACCGCTCCAGCCGGGAGGGTTCATAGAACTCCAGAACTACGTGAAGCAATTCCGTATTGCCGATAACAGTCTGACCCGTATCTATGGTATCCTTTTCGGGAAAAGAGTGTCGAAAGGACAGAGGCTCACAAACTGGGAAGCAGAACAGCTCACGCAGGCCCAACAGCATTACGCTGCTTTGGACGCTAAGGCGTGCATAGATATCTATGATTTTCTCAGTCAGGGAAATTTCTCTCCCTCTTCCTCCCCCTACCTGACATTGCCGCCGGAGAATGAAGCAGCCGACAGCCCGAAAGAATAAGGCTCCCTCGATACAACTGAAATCAAATCCGCCCTCAGTCTCAGTGACCAAGGGCGGATTTTAATTTTAATAAATTAAATATTAAAAGAAATATTAAAAGGGTGATAACCTCATCGGTCGCACCCTTTGATAAGTTTCTACAGGTAAAAAATCTTAAGGTAAAAAAGATTGTTTTTAGGTTCGGTGCAAAGTTATAGCAATTTTGCTTACTGACCAAATAATTTAGCGCAAAATATCCAAAACATGTTGTATAACATATAAATTTATGTCCATTTTGCCAGTTTTAACCCATTTTCATCCATAATTGCATAGCTGAATGTATGCAACCATTCCCCTAAAACTATCATTTCGCAACAATCTGTCACCACCTCACGACTGAATATGTGAACATGGCCAAACATAAAATAGTTAATATCCGGATGGTCTTTATGATAATTTGCCACAAACTCCCTTAATCCAGAGAGCACATTGTTATCCGGCAAACCCCTGCTCTCTCCCTCTTTCCGGCTGTGGCGGCTCCATCGGTAAGCAAACGGCACTGTCCAGCGAGGATGGATTGATGCGAAAAGTGTCTGGCAGAACTTGTTGCGGAATATACTTCTTATAAATTTAAACCCGCTCGGTAGCGACCCGACTCCATCCCCATGAGCCATAAAAAATTTCTGCCCATAGATTGTCTCCGTTAAAGAGCCATCGATGACCTCTACTCCAAGCTCAGAGGGGATGTAGTCAAAAATCCAGATATCGTGGTTGCCTATCAACCACACCACACGGATTCCGGCATCTGTCAACTCAGCAAGTTTTCCGAAGAACCTTACGAACCCTCTCGGCACGACATAGCGATACTCATACCAATAGTCGAGCACATCGCCAAGAAGATATATAGCTTCCGCATCCCCCTTGATAGAGTCAAGAAAAGAGACTACCCTCTTCTCAGCCTCCCGGGAATCAGAAAAATAAGGGGCGCCAAGATGAAGATCACTTAAAAAGTATACACTCATTCCTCCTGACAGCTTACAGAAAACCGAGCTCAAGCTTTGCCTCTTCGCTCATCATGTCTTGATCCCACACGGGGTCAAACACAAGCCGAAGGTCAACCTTTTCCGGACCCTCGACACTCATGAGCTTCTGCCGGACATCCTCCATTATAAAGTCGGCAGCCGGACATCCAGGGGCGGTCAGTGTCATATCCACATGAAGGGTCTTTGTTTCTTCTTCATAGTCGATCTTATATATAAGGCCAAGGTCGTAAACATTGACAGGAATCTCAGGGTCATACACCGTGCGAAGAAGCTCAATCGCTCGGTTATAAATCCTCATCGACTCCGAAACTTCTGCCTCTGCTTTCTCGACGTTATCTTTCAAATTCTCTGCGGGAACAGACTGCTGCTCCTTATCTTTATCATTTGTCAATTCCATATCTGTATCTTTCAGGGTGGTCAACACGTCGGACGAAACATACGGACGCCCCTACCCTAATCTCCTACAAATTTAGCCATAATCCTGATGATTGCCAAAGAAACCGCTGTTAAAAATCACTTTTCACCTCTTTGCTCAACACTTTATCGTTTATTATAAAACTTTTTATTAACTTTGCATCTGATTTTTGACATCATTTTAATAACAATGAATATGACAACCTACAAAAAAATCATTCTCACTCTTCTCGTCGCACTGTGTGGCATAGGAATGTCTCAGGCTCAGTTACGTTTCGGCGTCAAAGCAGGTCTTAACCTCAACAGCATCAACTTCAAGGATGCCAAGGCCAACCTCGACCACGACAACCAGTGTGGTTACACAGTCGGTGTTATGGGTGAGTTCACTGTTCCCGTCATCGGTCTTGGGTTCGACCTCTCTGCCATGTACACCCGCATGAACAGCAATCCGGTGGTCAACAACACTGAGGCAAATCTCAGCAAGAACTTCCTTGAAATTCCTTTGAATGTGAAATATAAATTCAGCCTCCCCGTGGTTGGATCTATAGTTTCCCCCTACATCTACACCGGTCCGTCTTTTGCGTTCCAAATCGGCAAACACACATGGGAAGACATTCAGTCAAAAACTTGCCAGACTGCCTGGAATGTAGGTATCGGCTTCGAGCTCTTCAAACATCTTCAGGTGCAGGGTTCTTACGGCTTCGGTATGAACAAGGCTTTCACCTTCACAGAGAAGCTCGGTCTTGACACAAACATCAATCCGGTTGTTGTGAAAGCCAACAACAACTACTGGACCATCACAGCGGCTTGGTTGTTCTAAATTAAAATCTTGAAATGTTAAGGAAATTATTCTTCCTGACTTTAGCGATATTCACTACGTGTGTGGCCTCAGCGGAATTCCGCTGGGGACCCACTGCGGGTGTCAATTTCTCAACTCTTCATTGGAAACAGGATTTGGCCAAAACCTCGATGCTCACCGGCGGTCAAGCCGGTATCATGGGTGAAATCATGATTCCCGGCATCGGATTTGGCATCGACTTTGCATTGAAATATAATCTCCACGGTGCGAAAGTGAATTTCGGCGACCATGAAATCTGGTCTTCAACAGGTATCAAAAACCAGAATGTATGGTTCCATACGCTTGAAATACCTTTTAACCTGCGTTTCAAATGGACCCGCATGAACGGTTTTGAACAGTATCTGGCTCCTTTCGTCTTCGGAGGTCCAGTGTTCACGTTGACTGTCGGAACAAACGATCAGCCGGCTCTCGAACATCCTGGTGGATATGTCGCTCTGCAATGTGGCGGAGGTGTGGAGCTTTTTGAAAGATGGCAAATCTCAGGAGGGTATTCCTGGGGTGTTAGTTATCAGACCCGCACTATCAAACTCGACAATTATTCTGCCCAGACACGTGGTGGGTTCATTAATGTAGCATATCTTTTCTGATTGATAATTAATTCTTAGAATCTTGTTTGCCGAAGTTCTTCTTCCTCTTCCTCTTTACTCCACCTTCACCTATAGCATTCCCGTTGAAATGGAAGATGCCGTTCAGGCGGGGTCGAGGGTTCTCGTGCAATTCGGCAAGAAGAAATATTACACCGGGATTGTGGAATACGTTCATTCCACTCCTCCCAAAGGGTATGAGGTTAAGCCTTTGATGGCTCTTCTCGACCCGCGTCCCATAGTCAGGTATCCACAGCTAAAACTTTGGCATTGGATAGCTGACTATTATCTTTGTGCCCCGGGCGAGGTTTACAAGGCGGCAGTTCCCACGGGTCTTAAGCCTGAAAGCGAAACATTCATTTCCTTGAATCATGACTATGAACCTGACGAGTCAAATCCTTTCAAGATGACAGAAAGGCAAGCGGTCATTCTTCAAATTCTTCAGGAAAAGAAACGTCTGCGCATTTCAGAAATTGAGACCGAGTCAGGGATTCGTAACGCAACGACTCTGCTGAATCCCATGCTTGACGCCGGCATAATCGAGATTGATGAAAAGATAGTGGAAAGATACCGCCCAAAGAAGACCACACTTGTCAAACTCACTTTTTCACGAGGAGACTCGGATAAGCTGCACGAATGCTTCCGCCTGCTCACACGCTCACGTCAACAAGAAAAGGCCCTTCTTGCCTATCTTGATCTTTCCGGCTGGATCAACAATCAGACTGATTTAAAAGATGTGGAGAAAAGCCGTCTGCTCACTACGGCCGGAATAACCCCGGGGACCCTTCGAAGCATGGTGGACAAAGGGATTTTCGAAATCTATAAAAAGAGTATTAATCGTTTCGCTCTTGATTCGGATGAAACGTCCGTAAGTCTCGCCCCGCTTTCGGAGGCGCAGGAGAAAGCTTACAGGGAGATTGTCTCTTCCCTCAATACGAACCCGATCCATCTCCTCCACGGGGTCACGGGAAGCGGGAAAACCGAAATATACACCCATCTCATGGCGGAAGTGCTTGAAGCCGGAAATCAAGTGCTTTTCCTTGTGCCGGAAATTTCTCTGACAACCCAGCTCTCTGACCGACTCCGTAAAGTTTTCGGGCAGCGTCTCCTTGTCTATCATTCGAAATTTTCAGATTCCGAACGCGTCGATATTTGGCGCCGTCTCTTGTCTGGGAATGAGCCTTTAGTGGTATTGGGTGCCCGGTCATCAGTTTTCCTTCCCTTTTCTCGACTCGGCCTCGTGATAGTGGATGAGGAGCACGAAGCCTCATTCAAACAATATGACCCTGCTCCACGGTATAACGCACGCGACGTTGCCCTTATGTTAGCCAGAATGCACGGAGCAAAGTCTCTTCTTGGGTCAGCAACACCTTCGATAGAAACTTATTATAAGGCAACCACCGGGAAGTATGGTCTCACTTCCCTGACAGAACGTTTTGAAGGAGCCACTCTCCCGGATGTGACCATACTCGATATGAAAGAGCTGAGAAAGAAAAAAGAGGTGAAAGGAATCCTTTCCTCACCTCTGCGAAAGCGTATCCTTTCCACTCTTCAAGATAAACGACAGGCGATTATGTTCCAAAACAGACGTGGATTCGCTCCTGTTGTCGTTTGTGACCAATGCGGATGGTCGCCCAAATGTCGTGATTGCGACGTGTCGTTGGTCTATCATAAGAACACCGGCCTGCTTCGCTGCCACTATTGTGGTTTCACTCAGCTACTTCCCAAACTGTGTCCGGCCTGCGGACAAAACAGCATCCGTATTTTTGGCTATGGCACTGAAAGAATAGCTGAGGAGCTGCATGAGGAATTTGAGGGTTACAGGGTTGCTCGCATGGATCTCGACACGACCCGAAACAAAGATGCTTATCAGGAGATAATCGAAGAATTCGCTCGCCACGAAACGGATATCCTTGTTGGAACCCAGATGGTTTCAAAAGGACTTGACTTTGGGGAGGTCACCACCGTCGGCGTCCTCAATGCCGACACCCTTCTCAACTTTCCCGATTTCAGAAGCAACGAACGGGCTTTCAATATGCTTGAACAGGTGGCCGGAAGAGCCGGAAGACGCCAAGAAAAAGGGGAAGTGATGATTCAGACTGTAAAACCGGACCATGAGGTGCTTCAGTTTGTGAAGCATCATGATTATGCCGGATTTTACAAAAAGGAAATAGCCGACAGAGAAAAATTCGGCTATCCCCCTTTCACTAAAATTATAAACATATATCTCAAAAATCGCGACGGATTAGCCTGCGACCGCGGAGCGGTGGCTTTCGCCATGGCTCTGAGAAATGTATTTGGAGAAAGGGTTTTAGGCCCGGAAAAACCATTCGTTTCAAGAATAGCAACCTATTATCTCCAATCGATAATGCTCAAAATTGAGGCCGCCGCATCCATGAAAAAAGTAAAGGATCTGCTGCGCTCCGTGCTGGCAAGTGTAGCCAATAACCCCGATATAAAATCATCCACTATATACTACGATGTGGATCCGGTCTGAAAAACTACATTGAAAAAATTGTACACATAGCCCGGATTAACAAATTCTATTCATCTTTACTCTTGATATTTTAAACACTATTTGGTAATTTTGCATCTGCAAAATCATGAATCGAAATGACCGTGGAACACAACACTGCTACATTTAACGAATTTGATCGTCTTCATCTCTGGCACCCATACACTTCCACTCACAATCCCTTACCAACGTATGTGGTGGATCATGCTGAGGGAGCGGAGATCACTCTCGCCGACGGCACTCGCCTCCTCGACGGGATGTCTTCATGGTGGTGTGTAATCCATGGATACAATCATCCCGTGCTCAATAATGCCCTTCGCGAACAATCGGAGAAAATGAGCCATGTTATGTTCGGAGGGTTCACTCATAAGCCTGCGATAGAACTCGGCGAACTTCTGCTTGAGATTCTTCCACCTTCAATGAACCATATTTTCTACGCCGATTCCGGATCCGTAGCTACAGAAGTGGCAATGAAAATGGCTGTGCAGGCTCAGAATAATCCAAAACACACAAACTTCGCTACAATCAGAAACGGATATCACGGCGATACCTGGAATGCGATGTCTGTCTGTGACCCTGTGACAGGTATGCACGGGGCTTTCGGTCCCGCCCTGCCGGTTAGATTCTTCGCCGATGCCCCCTCTTGCAGATTTCATGATGAATGGGTTGAGCATGATTTTGATTCCATGCAAAAAATCATTGATGAAAACGCAGATACCTTGGCTGCCGTCATTCTTGAACCCATCGTTCAAGGAGCCGGTGGTATGCGCTTCTATCATCCGGAATATCTTAGAAAACTTCGTCGCGTTTGCGATGAGAAGAATATAATCCTTATTTTCGACGAGATAGCCACCGGCTTCGGCAGAACCGGACGTCTTTTCGCTTGGGAACATGCAGGAGTTGAACCGGATATTATGCTTATCGGGAAAGCGATAACCGGAGGATACATGACTTTCGCAGCCGTGGCCACCACTGCCGCAATCGCCGACCGTATCTCTTCGGGAGATGCCGGCGTCATGATGCATGGTCCGACATTTATGGCTAATCCTTTGGCCTGTGCAGTCGCACTTGCCTCAACGCGCCTTCTCCTCGCTTCTCCCTGGCAGCAGAGAATAAAACGAATTGAGGAAATCATGAACCGAATCTTGCCGGAGGCCCGCACGCTTCCACACGTCAGGGATGTGAGAGTATTAGGTGGAATCGGTGTGATTGAAGTGGAGCAATATGTCGATTGCGGAGAGTTTCAACAGAGATGCATAAAAGAGGGTGTATGGATTCGTCCATTCGGTCATAATGTCTATATGATGCCCCCCTATCTTGCCGTCAGCGACGAGCAGGTCGAGACTATCGCCCACGCTCTTGTGAAATTAGTAAAAGAATTGCCGGATGCCTGAATTGAGCGAAATATTGAAGACTCTGCTCGCTGAAAACCGGCTAAGGTCCATTCCCGGTGAGCCGTCGGAAGGTATGATCGACCTTTCGTCAAACGATTATATGTCTCTCGGGAAGAAGAATGCTCTGTTCATGCCGGAATTTATCAAAAGATTTCCGGACGCTCCCTTCACAAGTTCAGCCTCCCGACTGCTGTCGGCGCGGCAGAAATATCATACCCTTTTAGAAGATTATCTCTCCTCTCTTTACGGCAAAGAAACCCTCCTCTTCAATTCCGGATATCACGCTAATGTCGGCTGCATATCAGCCCTTACTCTACCCTCCACCCTTTTTGTATGCGACAAACTTGTGCATGCTTCGATTATTGACGGGCTACGCATGGCCGGCTCGAAGTTCGTCAGGTTCCAGCATAATGATGTGTCCCGTCTGACCGCAATCATCGAAAAAGATTATGATAATTTTGATAGGATTGTGATCGTTACTGAATCAATCTTCAGTATGGACGGGGATGAGGCTCCAATTAAAGAAATTGTCAATCTGAAGAAAAGGTTCCCACGTCTTTTTATCTATCTTGACGAAGCTCATGCTTTCGGAGTGAGAGGTGAGAAAGGTCTCGGAGTGTCTGAGGAAAAGGGAATTATAGATAGTATTGATCTTTTGGTCGGAACATTCGGCAAAGCCGGTGCCTCCGCAGGAGCATTTATCGCCACGACTGACGAGGTGAAGCAATTCATGATAAACACTGCCCGCCCGTTTATTTTCTCCACTGCCCTCCCTCCGGCAAATGTAGCCTGGAGCTTAATGATGGTAGAAAAACTTGTCACAATGAACAAAGAAAGGGAAAAGCTGGCAGAATTGTCTCGCAAATTCTCTGAAAGAATAACACAGATAACCGGAAAGCCAACAGGCTCCTCTTCTCAAATTATCCCATTTCATACCGGCAACGCAGCTCGAGCTCTTGAAGTAGCAGACAAACTGCGTGAAAATGGTTTTATTGCTCTCCCTATCCGCCGGCCAACGGTTCCTCCAGGAGCTGAAAGGATACGTTTTTCTCTCGCGTGCGATATGAAATTCGAACAGTTTCATAATCTCTTCAAAATTCTTGAGGAACTATGAAGCAGCAATTTATCATAAAGGAAAACACCGGCAGACTTATCCTGATTTTTGCCGGGTGGAGCACAGACCCCTCTTTCTATTCTCATATAAGGGTGGAAGGTTGGGATCTTATGGTTGTGTGGGACTATACCGATCTTTCCTTCTCTGAGGATTTTCTCGATTCTTATCACACTGTCATTGTCTTCGCTTGGTCTATGGGAGTATATGCAGCCTCACGGGTATTGCCCTTTGATAGGGTAACTCTCTCAGTAGCTGTGAACGGTACGGAATATCCGGTTGATAATGAAAAAGGGATACCCCCGGAGATTTTTTACGGCACTGCCGAAACATTGGATTCTCGGAATCTTATAAAATTCCGTAAGAGAATGGCCGGGGCAAAATTCAACGAGTTGAAAGACAAAAATATGCCGGATGATATAGAGGGTTTAAGGAATGAATTAAATGCCATCGGAAAATCTTCGGCTGAAAATAGCTCCAAAAATAATAGATGTTTTTGGGACAAAGTTTTTATTTCTTCTGACGACCGTATTTTTCCCCCCGCTGCTCAAAAGAAAGCTTGGACTGAACACCCTTCCGGACCGGAGATAATCGAAATAACCGCTCCCCATTATGTAGACCTCGGTCCTATAGTGAAAGCGGTCATTCCGGCTAAAGATAAAGTAAAGGAAAGATTCCGCTCAGCTTTTGACTCCTATGAAAATCAGGCGAAGGCCCAAAGACTTATTGCAGATAAGCTGGTGAAGTTGGCGGCAAAACAGACTTCCACCCGTCAACTTGGAAAGATAGCCGAAATAGGACCGGGCACCGGTTTGTTGACTCATCTATTTGCCGCCACATTCTTTTCATCTCAAGCAACCTTTGTTGAACTGTATCCGGTTCCTCCCTATTCAGTGTCCGCAGAGGAAATATATGTGACAGGTGATGCAGAAGAATGGGCTGAAATCGAGGCTAACCGGAATCCTGGAAGTTATGACGCAATTGTATCAGCTTCTACAATCCAATGGTTTGCCAATCCTGAAAGATTTATCCGGAACATAGCAAAACTTCTTAAACCGAGCGGATTCATTGCTGTTTCCTCTTTTCGTCCGGGCAATCTTTCCGAGCTTCGTTCCATCAACCCGTTTGGATTGCATTACAAGACCACTCAGGAATGGAAAGAGATTGTCGGGAAATACTTTGAGGTCGGGAATTTTGAAGAAGATGACATCAAGATGGTGTTTGATAGTCCACGCGATGCATTGAGGCATCTACGGCATACGGGAGTAGGTGGCTCGGCAAAAACTGAACTTCCCCTTCGGGAGCTACTCTCAAAACTTCCTTCACATCTTACATATCGTCCGTTGTTTATCACTGCCTCCAGACCCCGTAAGACATCCGGAATCAATACAACGGAGATACATCCAAAGAAAACATAACATCATATTAATAATCTTAAATCTATTTAACTCTCATCATGATTGCAACACTTCTTGTAATTTTCATCGTAGGCTATATTCTTATAGCCTCGGAGCATGTGCTTCATGTGAACAAGGCGACGTTCGCATTGATTATGTGTGGCCTCCTGTGGGCGATTTATGCCGTATGTAGCCATGACCCTAACATCTCGCACGAAATGGTGCTCGCTCTTGGAGACACCTGCGAGATTGTAGTGTTCCTGATTGGCGCAATGACAATTGTCGAGTTGATTGACCGCTATGGTGGTTTTCAGATGCTCGTAGAGAAAATCCATGCCTCCAACAAAAGGAGCCTGATGTGGATTCTCGCTATTGTAGCTTTCTTCCTGTCGGCTGTTCTTGACAACATGACCACTACAATAATCATGGTCATGATGCTCCGCAGAATGCTTACCGACCAAAAGGAACGTTGGATTTTTGCTTGTGTCATTGTGCTCGCTGCAAATGCCGGTGGTGCTTGGTCTCCTATCGGCGACATCACAACTATCATGCTTTGGATGAAGAACTATGTCTCTTCTGTCGATCTCATCGTCAATCTGCTTTTGCCCTCTATGGTTTCTGTCATAGTGCCGGTTTTTATCGCAAGCCGTATGGTGCCGGCAACTGCGGTAGAACCCCTCAATGAGAATGATCAGCGCAAAGGGTATCGCCTTTATGATCATCATCCCCAGCTTTCTGTGCTGATTCTCTGCTGCGGTGTTGCAGGATTGCTTTTCGTGCCTATATTCAAGGCCACCACACACCTTGCTCCATATATGGGTATCCTTCTTTCTTTGGGCATATTGTGGCTTCTTACCGAACTTCTTGTTCGTCACTACAAACTTGACGGAAAAATTGAAGGACGTGTTTCGCAAGTGATCGGACGCATTGATATGCCCACTATTCTTTTCTTCCTCGGTATTTTGATGGCTGTTGCAGTGCTTAGCCAGGCCGGGATTCTCGGAGAACTCGCCGCATGGCTCAATGAGACATTCCATAATGTCTACATCATAAATGGTATCATCGGTATTCTTTCCTCAATTGTAGACAATGTTCCTCTGGTTGCTGCCTGCATGGAGATGTATCCCGTTGCAAACGATGCTATGATTGCAGCCTCAACTGACCCCGCTTATACTGCATTATTCATTGAAGACGGTCTCTTCTGGCACCTTCTCACATTCTGTGCGGGCGTTGGTGGCAGCATGCTCATCATCGGTTCAGCAGCAGGTGTAGTTGCCATGGGTATTGAGAAAATTCCGTTTATGTGGTATGTAAAGCGCATTACCCTCCTCGCCTTCTCCGGCTATCTTGCCGGCATGGCTATTATATGGTTTGAGGATGTCTTCCTCCACCTCTAATAAATAACTTAAAGAAAATCACCCTATAAGTCTCCTCTTTATCGGACTATTCCGGGTAAAGAGGAGACTTATTTTATTTTATCGGACAGCAATAGAAAAAGTAGAAGTTTTTTCATAGATTGATTTTCAGCGACACGTCCCCGAGGATATGTCGCTGATTTTTCTTAATTTTGTAGCATGGAAATTAAGAATGGAAAATACAAAATTACAGGAAAGGACATTTGTCTTGTTGTCGGAATCTTAATGGCTTTAGCCGGGATATACTGGATGTGGTTCAACAATTCAGAAGATTCCACAACAACCGCTTGTTGTTGCTTTTGTGCAGCAGCGGTGCTTTTATTTAATAGGTCTCGTAAGTAGCGTTCATCTTTGTTAACCCATAGAGGATGCAGCCGACTTCATTCCAAGCCTACGGCACACCCCTTCATTCAACGCCCTTACATGGCAGAGCGGATAGTTAGCTTCGGGCGCATCGTCACACTTCATCTTTCCATTCCGCCCCCGACTACTCCAAGATGAGCAATGACGATACGACGCCCTGCGCACCTTGATTTTACGCCCGCCCCAGGCCACGATGCACGGTGCGATGCCCTGACTCCACTCCGGCAACGAGGGCTACAGCTACACTCAATTCGAGCAGCCGATGGCACACGGCACGGAGCGGTCGGCTCATAGTCTTAGTGCAATCATACGACAAAGAGCCTGTCACTCCACAAGTTACGCGACACCCCTCTGTGCTGTTTATCCAAGTTCCCTGCGCTCGTTCTTTTCCTAAATCTCCTTCGGGTATATAACGATGAAAGCGACCGATTCACATCGATCGCTTTCTTATTATTTCTAACTAACCTAACATCATGAAACAAAAATCTTTGAATCCTTATCAATATCTATTGATTCATTCGATTTACACTATTATAACAATAGATAACAAATTTTTGTTCGATGCAATGTTAATTATTTAGACTAAGGAGGCCGTCGATATAAAATCAACGGCCTCCTTTTAAGTTGATAGAGTATTCTAATATAGAATTACAAAGTCATTTTCATTTGCGGAGAGCTTCCTCCTCAGGAGTCATCTCAGGGTCAACACCCCACTGCTGCTGAGAAAGACGTTTGTAGTTGTTGTAGCGCCAGCGAGCATTATCCTCGGCTGCCTGGAAGAGTTCTTCCGCTGCCTCCGGCTGCATCTTAAGCAGGGATGCGAAACGAACCTCACCCTTCAGATAATCCTTGAATTTGCTCCAATCGGGTTCCTTGCTATCAAGAGAGAATGGATTCTTACCCTCGTTCTCAAGCTCGGGATTGTAACGCCAGAGGTGCCAGTAGCCACATTCAACAGCCTTCTTCTCCTCTTCCTGTGCACGACCCATACCTGCCTTGATACCATGGTTGATACAGGGAGAATATGCAATGATGAGAGACGGACCATCATAAGCCTCTGCCTCACGGATAGCTTTCAGAGTCTGCGCATTGTCAGCACCCATAGCAACCTGTGCTACATAAACGTAGCCATAAGTAGTAGCGATCAGACCAAGGTCTTTCTTACGGATACGCTTGCCGGCTGCGGCAAACTTAGCGATTGCTGAGATCGGAGTAGCCTTTGAAGACTGACCGCCTGTGTTAGAATAAACCTCTGTGTCAAGAACAAGGAGATTAACATTCTTTCCGGAGGCAATCACATGGTCAAGACCACCGAAACCTATATCATAGCTTGCACCATCACCACCGATAATCCACTGGCTGCGCTTTGTGAGATAATGCTCGTTTTCAACGATTACCTTGCAATCATCGCAACCGCAAGTGCGTGCAAGATTCAGAAGGTTACGTCCTTTCTCACGAGAAAGAGCGGCATCCTCACGGTTCTCGAGCCATTCCTGTGCAGCAGCCTTGAGTTCGTCTGAACAGCAGTCGCACTTCTGAACGTTCTCTGCAGCAGCCACAAGGCGCGCACGCATCTTCTCGTAAGCTATCTTCATGCCAAGACCGAACTCACAGAAGTCCTCGAAAAGTGAGTTAGCCCATGCCGGACCCTGACCTTGCTCGTTTGTGCAATAAGGAGTTGAGGGCACTGAACCTGAATAGATTGAAGAGCAACCTGTCGCGTTGGCAACAACCTCGTGATCACCGTAGAGCTGAGTGATAAGTTTCACATAAGGAGTCTCACCGCAACCGGAGCAAGCACCGGAGAACTCAAAGAGCGGTGTGGCGAACTGGCTGTTCTTAACATTAGCCTTCACGTCCACGAGATTCTGCTTGGAGGCAACTTCCTTCGTGCAGTAATCCCAGTTCTGCTGCTGGTCAAGCTGGCTTTCTTCATGCTTCATTGCGAGAGCCTTGTTACCCTTTTTGCCCGGGCACACATCAACACAGTTGCCGCAACCGAGACAGTCAAGCACGTCTACCTGCTGAACGAAGCGCATACCGGGGAACATCTTGCCGATTGCCGGGATAGAATGGTCTTCTCCAAAAGGAGCCTTTGCCATTTCCTCCGCATCAAGCACGAACGGACGGATTGCTGCATGAGGACATACGAAAGCACACTTGTTACACTGAATACAGTTCTCAGGATTCCATTCCGGAACGAAAGCTGCAACACCACGTTTCTCGTAGCGTGCGGTGCCCTGAGCCCATGTGCCGTCGGCATCATCCTTGAATGTTGATACAGGGAGAAGGTCGCCATCCTGAGCGTTGATGGGGAAGACGACGTTTGTGATAAATTCCGGTGCGTCTGTCTTCTTGGGCTCCTCATCAGGAAGTTCAGCCCAAGCCGGGTCAACGTCCAGTTTCTTATATTCACCGCCGCGATCTACTGCAGCATAGTTCATATTCACAATGTTCTCACCCTTCTTACCGTAAGACTTGACGATGAATTTCTTCATCTGCTCGACAGCGAGATCGACGGGGATAACCTCAGTGATACGGAAGAATGCGCTCTGGAGGATGGTATTGGTGCGGTTGCCGAGACCAATCTCCTGTGCAATCTTAGATGCGTTGATATAATATACGGTGATATTGTTCTTAGCGAAAAGTTTCTTCACCTTGTTGGGAAGATTCTTCGCAAGCTCCTCACCCTCCCAGATTGTATTGAGAAGGAATGTGCCATTAGGCTGAAGACCACGGGTAACGTCATACATGTGGAGATAAGCCTGAACGTGGCAAGCAACGAAATTAGGAGTTGTTACCAGATATGTGGAGCGGATAGGCTCGTCGCCGAAACGGAGGTGAGAGCAAGTGAAACCGCCTGATTTCTTGGAATCGTAAGAGAAGTAAGCCTGGCAATATTTGTCGGTGTTATCGCCGATAATCTTCACAGAGTTCTTGTTGGCTCCCACAGTACCGTCGGCACCGAGACCGAAGAACTTAGCCTGGAACATACCCTTCCCACCTACGCTGATTTCAGGAAGGAGGGGAAGAGAAAGGAAAGTAACATCGTCAACGATTCCGAGAGTGAAGCCGTTCTTAGGCTCGGGAAGAGCGAGATTGTCGAAAACGGATACAATCTGAGAAGGAGTGGTATCCTTTGAGCTGAGACCGAATCTGCCACCCACGATAAGAGGAGCATTCTCCTTGCCGTAGTAGCAATCGACAACATCAAGATAAAGAGGCTCACCCTTTGCGCCCGGTTCTTTTGTACGGTCAAGGACAGCGATTCTCTTAACAGTCTCAGGCATAACTGAAAGGAAATGCTTTGCTGAGAACGGACGATACAAGTGAACGCTTACAAGACCTACTTTCTGACCCTGCTCACGGAGATGGTCGATAGTCTCACGGATACATTCTGTCACAGAACCCATGGCGATGATTACACGATCAGCCTCCGGGTCGCCGTAATAGTCGAAGAGACCGTAATTACGGCCTGTAATCTTCGAAACTTCCTTCATATAGTTTTCAACTATCTCAGGAACTGCATCATAGTAAGGGTTGCAAGCTTCGCGATGCTGGAAATATACATCGGGGTTCTCCGCCATACCACGTGCTACGGGAGCCTCAGGATTCAATGCGCGATTACGGAAATCGGCGAGAGCATCCTTGTCGATGAGGGGAGCGAGATCATCTTGATCTATAGCCTCGATTTTCTGGATTTCATGAGAGGTGCGGAATCCGTCGAAGAAATTGACGAAGGGCACACGGCTCTTGAGAGTAGCCAGATGAGCTACTGCCGCGAGATCCATCACCTCCTGCACTGAGCCTTCAGCGAGCATGGCGAAACCGGTCTGGCGTGTAGCCATAACGTCCTGATGGTCTCCGAAGATGCTGAGGGCATGAGATGCCAGAGCACGCGCAGAAACGTGGAATACACAGGGAAGAAGCTCACCTGCTATTTTGTACATATTAGGTATCATCAGGAGAAGACCCTGTGATGCTGTGTATGTGGTTGTAAGCGCACCGGCCTGTAGAGAACCGTGTACTGCGCCGGCGGCGCCGGCCTCGCTCTGCATTTCCTGCACGAGCACTGTTTCACCGAAAATATTCTTTCTTCCTGCGGCGGACCAATCATCGACATATTCTGCCATTGTTGATGACGGGGTAATAGGATATATCGCAGCCACCTCAGTAAACATGTAACTGATGTGTGCCGCAGCCTGATTACCGTCGCAAGTCAGAAACTGCTTTGGTTTGCTCATAGTTGTTATTAATTATTTGATGAGAAATTATTATCTTGATAGGTAAAAGAGTAACTTTTAGAAATCTGATACATTCAGACTGCAAAGTTAACTTTTCCTCGGCTTAATTCAAAATAAAAACCGTCTAAAGTGCAATTTCACATGGAGAACCCTATAAACAAACGGACTGCCCGCAGATTATCGCAAGGGTGTGATTCGCCGTTTTTCCCCCTTGAGTTTTTTTCCGCTGATGGCATTGAGAAGCCCCGCCACTTTGTCAGCCTTCACTGCTACCAGTGAATAATGATCGAATACATTTATTTTTCCTATATCTTCCGAGTCGAGTCCTCCCTCCTTTATCAAAAATCCCAGGATATCCCCTCTCGATACTTTCTCCTTTTTTCCGGCCGCTACGTATAATGACATCAGTTTTGAGCCGAGGTTCGCTTTTCGGTTAGGTTCAAGGGTCAGCACTCCGTCAACCTCCACAAATTCCTTCAACTGCTCCTCAGGACCGACCAATACGTAGACATCTCCCTCTTCCTCCACACGGGCGGTTCGGCCGTTGCGATGCGTGTATGCCTCCGGAGTCAGTGGTTGATGATAGTGAACCACTGACGCCACCTTCTCTATATCCAGACCTCGGGCGGCAAGATCAGTAGCTACCAAAACGGGAGCCGACCCATTATTGAAAAGAGCTACGGCTGTTTCCCGTTCTCGCTGATCCAGCGCTCCGTGGTATAACACGGCTGCCACACCATTCTTCTTCAAGAAATCAGCTACTCGCTCAGCGCTCTCTCTGTGGTTGACGAATATTATGGATTTTTCAGCCATCTCCTCCCCGTTGATGTTATGAAGAAGCATAAGCAATGAGTCAAGCTTATCCTTACCGTCTGCATCCACCCTTCGCACATTCATTCTCTCGCGAAGATTTGAATTACGGTCGAGAAAATCAAGAGTCACGGGGTTGTCAAGACGTAGGAAATCAGGCAACACATCCGCTTTTGTGGCCGATGTCAGGATCGTACGGCTGACATTCTTCATGCGTTTGATAATCTTTCCCATCTCTTCCTCAAAACCGAGCTCAAGAGATTTGTCGAATTCATCAAGCACCAGAATCCGGACCGGCATAAGATCTATATTCCCGCGCACCGCATGGTCAAGGAGCCTGCCCGGAGTGGCCACGATAATATCCGGCACTACCTTCAGGCTATTTACCTCGTCTTCCACACTGTGCCCCCCATAGACAGCTATCACACGGAAAAGATGGCCAACCTCGCGGAGCACTCCGGCTATCTGCACGACAAGTTCGCGTGAAGGGGCTATTACGACACACTGCACTCGTCCGGTAGAGGGTTTCATCATCTTCATAACTGGAAGAGTGAAAGCCAAGGTTTTACCTGATCCTGTAGGCGACAGGAGTATAATGTCGGTGGCCTCTGTTGCTGAAGCCATCATTTTTTTCTGCATCTCATTGAGCTGCTCTATGCCGAGTCGGTCTTTCACCGCCGGAAGGAATTCTTTTTCGCGCACGATTATTATAAATTGAAGTTTTTAAATGTTAAGAACCACAAGATTATCCAATCCTGTCGTTACCCTTTCTCCATCCCCCTGCCTCTTTATAACAAACTACGCTCAGAGTTGGTTAAGAAATCAACGACCAATCTACTGTTTTGGCAAATCTTAACGTCAATTCCCTTGCTATGATACTCACTTCTTCCGGCGACAAAGGTATTGGTTCCAAATCACCCTGTCTAACCTCAGTGGGGGTACATCCCTGAGCGAGCAACGACACATTTCCGCGCAACACAGCAAGCGCCGCTTCTCGGGCTCGTGTCAGTATCTGACCATCTTTCGCCAAGTCTGCGACACGAAGATTGAAAGCGAGACCGCTCTGCTGTGTCCCCTCCATGTCGCCCGGTCCGCGAATCTTCATGTCAGCCTCAGAGATAAGAAATCCATCTGTAGTCTCGGTCATTATGGCAAGTCGTTTCTTGGTGTCTCCTCCGGCTTTGGCTTTACTCATAAGTATGCAATAGCTTTGGTCCGCTCCTCGCCCTACCCTTCCCCGAAGCTGATGTAGCTGCGAAAGACCGAAACGCTCGGCATTCTCAATCACCATCACGGAAGCATTCGGGACGTTTACCCCGACTTCAATTACTGTTGTTGCTACCATTATGCGCGCCTTTCCGCTCACAAACAATTCCATCTGATGGTCCTTCTCCTCCGGCTTCATACGCCCATGGACAAAGCAGACCGGAAAACTCGGAAAAGTCTCGCAAGTGCGTTTATAACCCTCCTCCAGACTCTTCAGGTCAAGTTTCTCGTTTTCGGCAATCAGAGGATAGACGATATAAACCTGCCTCCCCTCTCTGAGCTGCGCCACAATCAGCCTGTCTACCTCCATTCTGTTTGAATCGAAGCGAAGAAGTGTGGTGATGGGTTTACGCCCCGGCGGCAGCTCATCTATGACTGACACCTCAAGATCGCCATAAACTGTCATTGCAAGCGTGCGGGGAATCGGGGTAGCTGTCATGACAAGCACATGAGGCACTACTGTATTCTTGCTCCACATCCTCGCCCTCTGTGCCACTCCAAAACGATGCTGCTCGTCAATTACGGCCAGACCAAGCGCTTTGAATTGTACGGTGTCCTCGATAAGGGCATGCGTGCCCACAATTATCTGTATTTCTCCGGAAAGGAGCCCCTCATGAATCTTGCGCCGCTCGCTTGTGCGTGTGCTTCCGGTCAGGAGCGCTACTCTCACCCCTATTGGCTCAGCCCACTCTCTCAAAGAGTCGTAATGCTGAGTTGCCAGAATCTCTGTCGGCGCCATTAGTGCGGCCTGAAAACCGTTGTCTACGGCCATAAGCATCGACATGAAAGCCACCATCGTCTTCCCTGACCCTACATCACCCTGCAGAAGTCGGTTCATTTGTCGCCCTGTCTTCATATCGGCCCTTATCTCTTTCAAGACTCTTTTCTGGGCTCCGGTCAGCTGAAAAGGGAGGACATTGAAATAGAAATTATTGAACTTCTCCCCGATGGTTTGGAAGACATATCCCGGAAGCTTGGAGCCACGCTCCATGGAATAGCGGAGGATGTGGGCCTCGACATAAAAGAGCTCTTCGAATTTCAGACGCTCTGTAGCTCTTTGAAGCGAACGGACATCCGTTGGGAAGTGCATCTGCCTTAACGCTTCCTGAAGAGGCATGAGGCGATAACGTTCGATAATCTGCCCGGGAAGAGTCTCCTGAATGGTCGGAAACTGTCGATGTTCAAAAAGATTGGAGACAATAGTCTGTATGATGCGGGTGCTCAGACCACGTTTCCTCATTGTCTCCGTGAGTGAATAGACCCCGCGGAAGCCCGTCGGTGGTTTCTCCGGGTCATAGACCTCCACTTCCGGATGGGCTATTGACCATGCATTATGAAAAAAATTAGGTTTTCCAAAAATCACATATTCAATCCCCGGTTTATACATTTCGGAGAATTGTTTGATTTTGGAAAACCATACTGTCTCCATCAGTCTTTTTCCATCGGAAAAGACTCCGATAAGACGTTTGCGCACCCCTTCCCCTTCCACACGGAATGATATAAAACGCCCCTTTATCTGAATGGCCGGTATATCGCTTCCGGTCAATTCCTCAATGCTGTAGAAACGGCTTCTGTCGATATGCCGGAACGGAAAATAGTAAAGGAGGTCGCGAAAAGTCACGACC
The DNA here is from genome assembly GCA_014801875.1 of Bacteroides sp. Classification (GTDB taxonomy): domain Bacteria; phylum Bacteroidota; class Bacteroidia; order Bacteroidales; family Muribaculaceae; genus Lepagella. The sequence continues at coordinate 124,967 of JAAVDJ010000010.1, forward strand.
TCTATCTGAGACGAGAGGAGCTTGGCTCGTGCTTCTCCAACCCCTTTGAGGAATTTTATGTCGGTGTCAAGAAAACCGGACATGGACGGTTATTATAGATTACGGATGGGAAGTGTCAATTGTCAGCTAAGAGGGGGAAGCAGAAGAGTTGCGATTTCAAGATCGCCGGGATTCGTGACCTTAATATTGGTGTGGCTTCCTTTGAAAAGAGAGGGAACCACTCCATTTGCTTCCACCACTGAGGCATCGTCTGTAAAAGAATTTCCTTCAGCTCGCTTGTAAGCCTCCTTCAGAAGACGAGTCTGAAACACCTGTGGGGTCTGCACGGCCACGTAAAGACTCCGGTCTACCGCATGACTACTGTCGCCGTCAAGGCGGCGCAAAGAATCGGTCACAGACACCACTGGTACTCCGCCCCCCTTCTCGGCAGCCGTCTTCCATCCCGCCTCTATCACCTCCCGTGAGACAAGAGGGCGGGCTGCATCATGCACAGCCACGAGACTATCCTCCTCGGCAATTGCATTCAGAGCCGACTGCACCGACTCGAAACGCGAAGCTCCCCCGGGATGAAGTGAATGGAGAATACGGTCCGACTCCGCCAATTCAGCTTCCAGCTCTTTCCATAGGGAAAAGAACTGCTTTGGAAGGACAAGATGAAGTTGCGCTGAAGGGTCTTCATCATGAAACGCTTTTAACGACCACCACAAAAGAGGTCTCTCCCGAAGCATCTGAAACTGCTTCGGGAGAGCACCGCCGAGGCGAGTGCCTGCCCCGCCGGCTACGATTATAACGTGTTTTCTCAAAAGAATTACATATTCATGCCACCGTCAACCTGAATGACCTGACCGGTGACATAAGCTGAAAGATCAGATGCGAGGAAAGTCGCAACGTCAGCGATATCCTCCGGTTTCCCTCCGCGACGAAGAGGAATTTTCTTTGTCCACTCTTCACGCACACTGTCGGGAAGTGCTGCTGTCATAGCTGTCTCGATGAAACCGGGAGCAATAGCGTTGGCACGGATTCCGCGTGACCCGACTTCTTGGGCTATACTCTTTGCGAGAGCGATGAGGCCTGCCTTGGACGCTGCGTAGTTAGACTGCCCCGCATTGCCATGAACACCTACCACTGAAGCCATATTGATGATGGAGCCTGAACGCTGACGCATCATGATGGGAAGAACTGCATGGATGAAATTGAATGCTGACTTGAGATTGACAGCGATCACTGCATCCCACTGAGCCTCTGACATACGCATCATGAGGCCGTCTTTTGTGATACCTGCGTTATTGACAAGAATATCGATCTTCCCGAAATCCTCCTTCACTTGATTGACAACTTTCTCTGTCTCCTCGAAATTGGCAGCGTTGGAAGCATACCCTTTGCATTTTACGCCAAGAGCCTGGATTTCCTCTTCTGTCTGCTTCCCGTTCTCATCTATTACGAGATCGGTGAAAGCGATGTTTGCCCCTTCGGAGGCGAATTTGAGAGCGATTGCCTTCCCTATGCCACGAGCGGCACCTGTGATCAAGGCGGTCTTTCCTTCAAGTAGTTTCATTAGAATATATAATTTATATATGGTTTTTATCAGTGGAATCAGAACTTCACGATGAAGCAGCCGCATGAATATCCCCCTCCGAACACCATGAGGGCGGCCTTGTCTCCTTTCTTGAATTTCTCAAGATTTTCAGCCAACACGAGCGGGGCGGAAGCCGAGCCTGTATTGCCCAACACTTCGATATTGTTCAGGAAATCTTCCATAGGCTTATCAAGCTGGTGGGCCACCTGAGCCACAATCCTTTTGTTGGCCTGATGACAGATGAGTTTCGAAATATCTCCGATTTTAAGACCCGTGTTCTCGAGAGAATGATTAAGCGCGTAAATCATATATTTGCAGGCATGGATAAAGACATCTCTGCCGTCAGGCATCGTGATTCCGTCTTCTCCCGGACGGAGTTTCACGCCGCCGGGACCCTTACCGACATCTCCGAGACCCTCCGTGAATATATCAAGAATCTCAATGTCGTTCTCGCTTTGGCGCTCCTTGCTCAGGAAGTAGGCCACGGCTGCATCTCCCCAAAGATGACCTGCCTTGGGGTCTTTCTCATTGCTGTAATATGTGTTATGTTCGGAACATATGAGAAGAGCCTTGTCTGCCTTACCCATCGCGAAATATCCTTCGATAATCTCGAGTCCGTTGATAAAGGAAGAGCAGGCGGCTGATGCATAGACTGCTTTCGCGCCGTGGATGCCGTAATGTTTCTGGGCTACATGGGCGGGGGTTGCGACTGTGTCGTATGCCGAATAGAACGCACCCACGATGAGATCCACATTCTTGACGTCGTAGGGAAGTTTTGGGAGAGCGTCGTCAATGGCGCATATTGCCATGGAATCCACATTCTCGTCAGAAGCCGCTTTCGAGCGGCTCACCATCCCCGTGCGCTGAAGAATCCATCCGGGTTCGAGATTGTTGAGCTTCTCGAAGTAATCGTTGGTGACTCTTGCCTCAGGGACATATTTTCCAATAGCGTTAATAAACATGATAATCTATCTTAAATTAAACACATAAAATAGGGATCTGAAAAAATTCTCAACGCCGTTTGATTCCATTGAGAAACATATCGGCGATGTAGGTCTTCAGCATCTCCTTGTCAATCCCCTCATCAGACAGATTGTCTCTTATGAAAGGAACATCCAGCCCATGTATCGCCTGGGTCATTATGACGGCGGTATGGTTGATGTTGGGAATTTCGAAAAAACCTTGCTCCACTCCTTCACGAAGGATGTCGCGCAGAAGGGCGGTCTCTTTGCGGGTGATAATCTTTCGTGCCCGGTCCACTTTTCTGACATCGCGGAAGAAACCGGCGCGCAGCGAACCATTCCGGGAAACTATCTCCTTCATAGCCTCGAACCGGCACTCTATATATTCCACAAGTTTGATGTCTGGGGGCACCGGACGGGCGACAATATGGCAGAGCTTGTTGAGAAGCTGATCCGTCTCACTTTCAATAACGGCATTAAAAATGTCTCGTTTGCTTTTGAAATATGTGTAGATGGTCCGTCTGCCTTTGTCAGAAGCTGAGGCGATATCGTTCATGGTCGTGTTCTCAACCCCTTTTCGAGCGAAAAGTTGCCGAGCCACTTCTATAAACTTATCACGTGTTTTCATCACCATAACTGCACAAAGAAGTTTAGAGTGAGCAAAATTAACAAATTTTTTTGAGTTTTACGTCACAAACATATATTATTTTTTAGAATACCCCTCTATTTCGCCACGGCACATAGGATATCCGGTTATTTTTTGACATTTCCGAGAGAAAAATTTGTTTCCTGACAATATTCCCAAATTGTCTGATCATTCTTTTATTAAAATGTTTCTTTTAAAGAAAAAATCTCACAAGTTAGACATATTTTATTTATCTATATCCCAGATGTTTATGAAATTTTTAAAATATTTTAACACATTTTCTTGTCAAAATATTTGCATAGTATCAAAAAAAGGTGTAATTTTGCACTCGTAAATGACACCGCGGGGTGGAGCAGTGGTAGCTCGTTGGGCTCATAACCCAAAGGTCGTAGGTTCGAGTCCTGCCCCCGCCACCATAAGAGCTGATTCAATTTGAATCGGCTCTTTTTGTTTTCCATATTTTGTAGTTGTGTAGTCTTTTCTTTGTCCGTCTCATGACAGGCAAATATTTAAGCAAAATTTTTCATTTTTATGCAGGTCATATACGAAGACAATCATATCATTATTGTCAATAAGAATCCGGGGGAAATTGTGCAGGGTGATAAAACCGGCGACACTCCCCTCTCCGAAATGGTGAAGGAATACCTGAAAGTGAAATACAACAAACCGGGAAATGTTTTCTGCGGGGTGGTGCATCGTATTGACCGCCCGGTAGGTGGACTCGTGGTTTTCGCTAAAACATCCAAGGCGCTGACTCGACTAAATGACATGCTGAGAAAAGGGGAAATCCACAAAACTTATTGGGCGCTTGTGGAGGGCAGACCGGAAAAAGAAGCCGCCACTCTCAAGGATTTCCTTGTGAGTGACGGACGAATTAACAAAACTTTTATCGCTAAGAAAGGGGATAAGGACGCTAAGGAATCTGTGCTTGAATATTCCACAATTGCCAATGGCGACCATTATTCTTTGCTTGAAGTGAACCTCCTGACCGGAAGAAAACATCAGATCCGATGTCAGCTTTCCTCTACAGGACACCCCATAAAGGGTGATTTGAAGTATGGTGCTAAAAGAAGCAACAAAGACGGGGGAATTTCCCTTCTGGCACGACGCATTGAATTCGTGCATCCTGTCTCCAAAGAGAAAATTATAGCCGAGGCCCCCTTACCGTCTGAATTTCTCAAGCTTCTCCCCGGATAATAACCGGGGCTGAGGCCATCCTTATTCAGGATTGTGAATCATCTCGACATGACCTGCCGGAAGACTCGCACTCAAAAGAAGAGGCAGACGACTTGAAACGCTGACTTCAGCCTTCACCGGATAACCGCTCATAGCCCCTTTGTAGCTGTATTCGAAATTGACCGAATAAGTAGGATAAGTTGTTCCTCCGACTGAATAATTTGATTTCCCGTTATAGGTCACCACTACTCGCTGAGGATCTCCTCCTACTACTGTGATGGGAATCGTCACACTGCTTCCGGGAGTCATGCTTTCGAAATCCATCTCCTTGAAATAATAAAACATTCCGAGCATGTCGGCCGTCACGTTTATGGCCTCCATTGTGTCGTCGGAAGCGTCCAGCGTCCCTTCCCCCTTGATATTCTTATAGTTCGCAGGATTGGAAGGATCAAAACCGGAGGTGCGGTAAGCAGTAACCTTTGGTTTGAGATACCATCCGTTTTCATAAGTGACGGTCTCGCGGCTTAGTCCGGACGCCGGCTGCATAGTAGCATGCAATGTGTCGGACACACAGAAAACGCGACCATCCCAGGGGATACTGTTGCCGTCAAGGGTTGCCCGAAACTGATTCCCTTCCGTTTCCATCGTGACGTTTCCATGTGCTATCATGACATCTATCAATCCCCAGTGATAATGCACGTCATAGTGGATTTCCTGAGGAGGGATATTTACTTGCGCTTTCATCATGAAGCTTCCAAAGATTGCTACAAGAAGCAGTAATGTTTTTTTCATAATCTTGAAGTATATAGCGGTGTTTGTTTTTGAAATTGTTTGAACAACTTCTTTTGAAAAAACAAATGGAATGAAGAATGGTTTAACATTTCGGCTAAAACCAAAATACCTTCCGTTTGTTAAAAAAGAATATAACCTTAAAAAAATAATTAATATGAAAAAACTCTATTCATTGGCAGCAATGGCTGTGTTGTCTCTGTCTATCCCTTTCTCTGCCTTTCCTCAAGCTCAGCGTTCAAAAGAATTCAAAGACAAATACCAGCTCAAGGAGGCAGTGGTTCTGAGCCGTCACAACATCCGCTCTCCCCTATCCGATTCAAAAAGCGATTTGGGCAGAATGACTCCACATGCCTGGCATAAATGGAGCTCCGGAAAAAGCGAACTAACCTCCCGCGGAGGGGCCTTGGAGACTATGATGGGGCAATATTTCAGAAAATGGGCCGTTGATGCCGGGCTTTTCCCTGAAAATCATTCCCCTTCTGCTGATGATGTTAACGTCACTGCAAATTCAATGCAAAGATGTATCGCCACGGCTCAGTATTTCTCTTCCGGATTCATGCCTGTGGGTGGCATCACTGTCAATCATCGTTACACTCCCTCTCAAATGGACCCTCTTTTCAATCCGCAGCTCACCAAATCAAGCCCCGAGTTTCGGGCTGAGGCTATGAAGCAAATAGCCGCAATGGGGGGTAAGAAAGGTATCGTCGGGATTAACGAAAACATAAAGCCTGACTACGAACTCATGATGGAGGTGCTTGATGTGAAAGAGTCCCCCATGGCTAAAGCCAACGACCCAAAACTTAAGGCTTTCGACAACTATAACACGGAGATTGTCCTTGACAAATGGGGCGAACCGAGCATGAAAGGGGGGAGCGCTTTGAAGGAGCTTAATTCTGCAAGTGATGCCTTTATCCTGCAATATTATGAGGCGCCGGATACTCTCACGGCTGCTTTCGGTCATAACCTCACACGCAAGGATTGGGAGCGTCTGGCTCACGTGAAGGATGTATATCAGGATGTGCTGTTCACGGCTCCTATTGTCGCTACAAATGTTGCTAAACCGTTGGTGCAGTATATGCTCGAGGAACTTCAGAGTCCTACCCGTAAATTCACATTCCTTGTAGGTCATGACAGTAATCTTTCAAGTGTCGCAACGGCTTTAGGCATCGAGGAATATGAGGTGCCGAATGCTATCGAGAAAAAAACTCCGATCGGTTCAAAAATGGTAATAGAGAAATTCGTGGGTCCGGATGGTGAGGAATACGCCGACATCAACCTCGTTTACCAGAGTGTGGATCAGCTGAGAAATATGGAGCTACTCGACCTTGACAATCCTCCGATGATTTACCCCCTTTCATTCAAAGGTCTTGAAAAGAATGCCGACGGGCTCTACAAGATGAAAGATGTTAAGGCTCGTTTCGAACAGGCGTTGAGAGCCTACGAAGCAATCCCGGATGGTGAATAATGGATGAGTTACATAAGACCCTCTCCTGATAATATGGATGAGATAATAAAAAATAATCGGGTCGGAGAAAAATCTCCGACCCGATTATTTTTTATTATCTTTTCTCTCTTTTCAAACAAGTTCTTCCTTGAGCTCTTCCTCGTAGGAAACGTCAATATCTTTGTTGACATTGATACACCCGGCCACTGCATAGAAGAAGATGAAGCCGAGGCAGGCTACGATCAGCCAGTAGGAAGACATATAGCCGATTGAACCGGCGAAAAGCTGCTGAATCAAAGGTATGACGCCACCGCCTACTACCATCATCATGAAGATGCCGGAAGCCTGTGCTGTGTATTTGCCAAGACCCTCGACCGCGAGGTTAAAGATACCACCCCACATCACGGATGTGCAGAGACCGCAAAGGACAAGGAACAACGCGCTCATGGGCACCTGTGCTACCTCTCCCATTCCCCCTGTATAGATGAATGAGGGAACGTTGAAGGTTACCTCCTTCGGAGTCAGGATGGCTGCTATGACAAGAATGATGGCGCAACCCGATACGCTCAGGAGCTGTGCGCGAGAGGAAACTTTTCCCGAGATGGCAGATGAGAGTGTACGTCCTACAAGCATCAGGAACCAGTAAACCGAAACTATGGCACCCGCGATAATGGAGGCCTCCCCTATTACTCCGGCACCGTTAGAACCTTGGTCGGCAAGATAGAAGTTGAGGGTGGAGGGAATACCCACCTCGATACCTACATACATGAAGATTGCGCAGACTCCGAGCACGGTGTGGCGGAAACTCCATGGGCTGTGGGTATAAACCGGAGTGACACCTGATTTATTGAGAGTCGGTTCGGGAATACGTACTATTGAAATCACTATGAATGCGACTACAAAGATACCGATTGCAATCCAAAGCAACGGAGAAACATTGCCGATGTGCGATTCCTTTGACAGCTGGCCGATGAGGGCACCTACGAAGAAGGGGGTCACTGTGCCGGCCAATGAGTTGCAGGCCCCGCCGGCCTGAAGAAGCTGGTTGCCTCGGTTGCCACCACCTCCGAGCATATTAAGCATCGGGTTGGTCACTGTGTTGAGCATACAGACACAGAAACCGCAAATGAACGCTCCGATAAGATAGATGATAAACATCCCGATTCCTACAGCACCGAGTCCTGAACACCACTGAACAAACAGACCGACAATACCGATGCCGATGGCCCATAGTGCTGTCTTTTTATATCCGATACGTGTGATAATCTTACCGGCCGGAATACCCATAAAGAGATAGGCAAGGAAGTTCATCATGTTTCCCAACATGCCGAGGAAACTGTTCCCCTCGAATTGATACCCCCAGATTGTGCCGATTGGGGCCGCAAGATTGGTGACAAAGGAGATCATCGCAAATAGGAAGAACATAGCGATGATTGCCACCGCATTTGAGCCTCCCTTTGACTGTGAATTTGATTTCGCACTCATAGTGAATAGATTTTGGTAAATGAATAAATGTTTTTCTGCAGACGAGTAATGATGTTCATCTCCAGGTTTGTATGAATAATTATGAAAATAATTTCAATAGTGTCTCTCCCCGAATATCGCGGATCCGATTCTGACCATATCAGCTCCCTCTTCGACGGCTATTTGCCAGTCGCCGCTCATACCCATGGAGAGGATATCAAATCCTCGGAGCCCGAGAGTTTCATCGTCTCTTATGGTCTTGTAAATTTCAGATATTTGTCTGAAATCAGCTCGCACACGCTCTTCGTCGTCTGTATTGGAGGCCATTCCCATGATTCCGCAGATATGGGTAGCCTTGAGAGATTCGAAACCCCTCTTCCTGAAAAAGTCAAGGAGTTCTTCGGGCCAAAAACCGAATTTCGTTTCCTCCTTGGCCACATGAACCTGCATCAACACCCTGGAGACTACCCCGGCCTTCTCCGATTCGGAGTCTATGAGCCGAAGAAGACGCTCGGAGTCGACGCTTTCTATAAGCCACGGCTTCCCTACAAGATGGCGCACCTTATTGGTCTGAAGATGACCGATGAAATGCCAGCGGATGTCGGAGGGAAGCTCCTTTATCTTCTCGAGCAGCTCCTGCACACGGCTCTCTCCGAATGCTCTCTGTCCGGCTTTATAGCATTCCATCACAGCTTCGGCCGGATGAAACTTGGAGACGGCTATCAGTTCCACTCCCTCAGGAATTTCGGAACGGATTCGTTCAAAATTTTGAGTTATATTCAACATTGAGGTATTAAGTTTTAGGCGCTTAGCTTCCTTTCATTGCTCACCCTTCCGCTTTTTTCTCTGCCGAAAGATCTATAGGATAGACATCCATGAGCATTGTCTCTGTGACTGACGCTATGTCATAATCAGCCATAGTGCCCTTCATCCCCTCTTTGAAACGGGCGATTGCTCCTTCGAGGTCTGTGGCCTGGGTGAGAATAAACGAGGCCGTTTTCTTCTCTGTCCCGCTTTTCTCGTCAAGAGTGATGAAATTAACCTTCACCATATAATATTTATCGGCTGAGTCATCAAAGAAGATTTCCGATATTTTTGTTTTTTTGACTGCGGAAATTGAAAATTCTCCGGAGATGAAGGGGCTTACCTCTTCGATTATCCTTGCCTCCGCTTCCGTGAAAGTGAGGGCATCTACAAGGTAAGGCTCATTGACTTTCTTCACTGAGCCGTTCTCCATCATTTTGTCATAGCGAACTTTACATTCAAACCAAAGTGCCATTTTGGGTATAGATTTATTAGATATGACTGCAAAGGTAATAAAAAATAATAAAAAGGGAAAAGAGAAAGGAATAAAGAATTTATCAATGACCCGAATTAACCTTTTGTAACCATAAAATAATATCCATCCTGCTACCACATATTAAAGTCATCTCTACAGAAATGACTTCCTCAAAATCATCTCTACAGAAATGACTTCCTCAAAATCATCTCTACAGAAATGACTTCCATAAAATCATCTNTACAGAAATGACTTNCNCAAAAATCATCTCTACAGNAATGACTTTCNCAAAATCATCTCTACAGAAATGACTTTCACAAAATCATCTNTACAGAAATGACTTTCGCAAAATCACCTCCATAATTTTCCTGATTCTTTCAATTGACTACAAGCTGACTTAGAGTAATATGTTGAGAGGCAGGGATGCGGTCCAGGGTATGCGATGATGCCCTCCCGGTGAGACCTTTCTCCGAGNCGNTANGGTACTCAGGGCATTCGCCGAATGCCCGGGCGTAGCAATTAGCTCACTCCCTCCTCATACTTAAATACCGTCCAGCGACACCCGGGCATTCGGCNAATGCCCTAACCTCCATATTTTGNTCAACCCACGTCGNACCGAGGGTNTTGNAAAATACACCNNCCTGCATTTACATTTTTTGTGGGAAAAGGAGTTAAATTCGAAAATATGTAGTAAAAAGAGGAAGGCTCGGGAACCTTCCTCTTGTATTTTTGTGGATTTAGNAATTAATTGGGTAAACATCCTCTACCTTTTTATTGGGGATGAGCTGATGGGTTATACGGTTCGATTATCCATTCTGTAAGAGTGTTTTCCCGGGATGAGAAGTTAGCCCCAATTAAATATACAGTTCTGTTGTCAGCACAGTAAGGCTCCGCATAACCTCTGTCTTTTATCTGATCCAAAGCTTTCCGGGCGCTTCCGTCAAGTTTAAATTCAAAAATATAGACATAGGATGAGGTCAACAACTGCATATCACAGCGACCATGTGAGGATTCAACTTCCGTATGAACCCTGAATCCTAACATCTTGAACACTATAGCCACCACATTTTGGAAATGAAGCTCCTTGTTTCTCTCTGTGGTTGCAGACGTGTCAGCAAATAATCCCCTGAGTTTCCGCATAAACAATTCCGGATTCCCTTGATTGACGGCAGTTATAAAACCGAATTGGTTGAATTCCAGGGATGCATCTTTAAGAGTGAAGAAATANCCTGCTAACGATTCCCAAAATGCATGACGCACCTCTTCGTTAGGAAAACCGAGTACATACGAACCATCCTCATCGGAATACCCCTTTATCGTAAGATAACCTGCCTGATAAAGCAAGGGGACACTATCATTTTCAAGCGNGGTAATATCGCTCAACGCTCTCTCACTCCTTTCNGCTCCTTCAAGATCNTTGAGGGGAAGAGAGGTGGTTTTAAGAAGATTAATCAGATGNGATGAAGAGCCTGATGAAAACCAGAAATCTTTTGTTTCCTTTTCATCAAATGCCCTTAACACACTATAAGGATTATAGATATCCTCCCCCCTATTTGCAAATCTATAACCATCATACTTCTTTTTGAAGAGAGTTCTCACCTCATCTTCTGATATCTCATTTGATAGGGAAAATTCCTTAATGGAATCTTTAAAATCCTCTGTGAATTCCGATTCCGTGAAACCACATATCGCGTTATACTTTGGCTGAAGAGAAATATCAGTCATGTTATTAAGACCGCTGAACACAGAAACCTTCCCAAACTTCGTTACTCCCGTGAGCATTGCAAACCGTATGAAGGCATCATTCTCTTTTATAACGGAATAAAATCCTCGCAACTCTCCCTTAGTCTTTTCCTGAATGTCAACATCCGTTATGCAGTCAAGCAGAGGTTTGTCGTATTCATCGATTAATATTACACTCCTTTTTCCGGTCTTTCGTGCAACATAATAGAGAAGATTCGAAAAACGTTCTGAAATTCCGCCTGCCGGCATAATATCATATTCTTTTTCCCAACGAGATAAAAACATATTGATCTTCAGGGCAAGTTTTGTCGGATCATCATAGTTTGAAGCACTGAGATCAAAGCGAAATACCGGGAAGGATTCCCATTTCTCTTCCATTTTCTCTATTTCCAATCCTTGGAAAAGAGTTTGCTCTCCCCTGAAATATGCTTCAATTGTCGACATAAGCAGGCTTTTTCCAAATCTTCTGGGGCGACTTAGAAACACATACTTTGAGGTGTTGACCAATTCATAGATAAGGCCGGTTTTATCCTCATAAAAATATTTTTCCTTTATGATTTCCGGGAAGGTCTGAATACCTACCGGATATTTTATCCTGGGTAGAGCCATTTCGGTATAACTTTTATATCCACAAATTTACGAATATTTTAGTAATAATAAAAACGGAAAAGACAATTTTTAACGAAGCATTGACTTAAGCTCTATATCAAGATGTGTGTTTTCATAAACAAATTATCTAAACTTTGCCAATATTAATTTATAANTTAAGTATGTATCAGAAGTATAGTATCTAACTTAGACCGCTTCCCTCAAAAACTNAAGTGGACCACGTCGCACCGGGCACTCNCGGAGTGANCGCCCTCCCNGTGANNCNTTTCTCNGAGGCNATAGGGTACTCAGGGCATTCGCCGAATGCCCGGGCGTAGCAATTAGCTNACTNNCTCCTCGATTTTGAATACCCTCCGGCAACACCCGGGCATTCGGCGAATGCCCTAACCTCCATATTTTACTCAACCACGTCGCACCTATGGTGTTAGAAAATACACCGTCCTGCATTTACATTTTTGTGGGGAAAGGTGTTAAATTCGAAAATATGCAGTAACAAAATAGGAAGGCTCGGGAGCCTTCCTATTTTCTATGCGGGTATAAAGATTATTTTGCGATGAGTTTGCGGGTTGAGCCATCGGAATAGCGAACGATGACGATTCCTTGATAATCCTCCCCTACCCTCTGTCCGTTGAGATTGTAGCGACCGGTCTCCACTTTCTCAACGCTTGAAACAGGAATTTCATCCACACTGCTTTGACCGGGATCGAACCCTTGTAGATTCCAGAAATTCTTCCAGTTTTCAGCCTGCTGATACTTCTCCAATGCATTCTGCGGCACCTTCACCACAACATCCATATACTGCTGGTTGGAGCATTCCGGTAAAGTAGGCGGTTCTGTACCATAGCAAACTATTGTATCTAAATTTTCACAATTCTGGATATCTTCCACTTGCACTTCCTTCAGATGCTCACCGAAAGAAAGAATCTTTACATTGGGCAATGGCATAGAATATTCCATCTTACGATCGAAGAATACCTCCTCAAGCGTATCAGTTATGCCGGAAACCCATTCAGATGTATAAACGCAGTCGTCGTCTAAGTTGTAGTAGGATGAAGATAAATATTCCTCTGAATACATAAGAGATAATTTTTTCAGATTTTCAAACGTATAATATCCATCCCTCCAACCACNGGATATTGCATATTGAACTATTTCCCCAACGCTACCCGGGATCTCAATTGATTCTAATTCGGGACAATCTTCAAATGTGCCCAAATTAATCCCCTCTAAGTTTTCACTCAACTTTACGCTCGTCAGTNAACTGCAACCAGAGAAGGCAGAAGAACCGATGCTCGTCACTGAGTTAGGAATCGTTACGCTCGTCAGTGAACTGCAGCGAGAGAAGGCATACTCACCGATGCTCGTCACTGAGTCAGGTATCGTTATGCTCGTCAGTGAACTGCAACCTTCGAAGGTCTCATAACCGATGCTCGTCACTGAGTCAGGTAGCGTTACGCTCGTCAGTGAACTGCAGCGAGAGAAGGCATACTCACCGATGCTCGTCACTGAGTCAGGTATCGTTACGCTCGTCAATGAACTGCAACCATAGAAGGCAGAAGAACCGATGCTCATCACTGAGTCAGGTANCGTTATGCTCGTCAGTGAACTGCAACCAGAGAAGGCAGAAGAACCGATGCTCGTCACTGAGTCAGGTATCTTTACGCTCGTCAGTGAACTGCAATCAGAGAAGGCATACCCACCTATGCTCGTAACTGAGTTAGGTATTGTTACGCTCGTCAGTAAACTGCAACCATAGAAGACATACNCACCGATGCTCGTCACTGAATCAGGGATCGTTACGCTCGTCAGTNAACTGCAATCTCTGAAGGCATAAGAACCGANGNTCGTTACTGAG
>JAAVDJ010000010.1:138517-139228 GCA_014801875.1 Bacteroides sp.
TATCGTTACGCTCGTCAGTGAACTGCAACTCCAGAAGGTCCCCTCACCGATGCTCGTCACTGAGTTCCCTATCGTTACGCTCGTCAGTGAAATGCAAGCATTGAAGGCANAAGAACCGANGCTCGTCACTGAGTCAGGTATCTTTACGCTCGTCAGTGAACGGCAAGCTGCGAAAGCATACCAACCGATGTTCTTTACTGAGTCGGGTATCNTTACGCTCGTCAGTGAATCGCAACCAAAGAAGGCTCCCTCACCGATGCTCGTCACTGAGTTACCTATCGTTACGCTCGTCAGTGAACTGCAACCATAGAAGGCAAGCTCACCGATGCTCGTCACTGAGTTNCCTATCGTTACGCTCGTCAGTGAATCGCAATCTTTGAAGGCATTAGAACCGAGGCTCGTCACAGAATCAGGAATCGTTATGCTCGTCAGTGAAGTGCAACTTGAGAAGGCAGACCTACCTATACCGACAACAGTAAAAGTTTGAGAATTGAAAGTTACTGTGGAGGGTATTATTACTTCTCCCTCATAATCGGTCTCACCTGANACCACCTCACATTCCAGGTTAGGTAAATCAGTGACGGTATAATAGATACCGTCGACCTCGAAGTCATACGCAGAGGCTGAGAGGAATGAGAGCACAAATGCTACAATCATCCCGAGTTTTGTAAANGTTTTGTTCATAGNTTATTTATTTGAGTTGATTTNNTT
>JAAVDJ010000010.1:139235-303856 GCA_014801875.1 Bacteroides sp.
TNNTNNNANTTTTNCGAATCACTTTTGAGANAAAGTAGGGAGAAATATGCAATCCTTTTCATCCATATTTTGTAGGTTAGTGTCTCTCATCCNCNATGAAACGTTAATAANAGGATATAAAAAAGGTGTGAGGATTTATCTTCGTCTTATCCAATTCTCAGGTCTTGGCCCACCTTTCATCCNGATAAGACTGACAGCCCCACACCGATAATGCTATGCCTTACCCTCGCGGGTAGTGAAATAGCTACCGATGCAGGTGCCATTGTCTTCTTATCTTCGGATGATTCAAACGGCCAAGTTTGAGAATTGAAGATAAAATTTCAATAACACCTTTTTCGGCGGAACGAATTCCGCCCTTCAACAAATGTTGATTTTCATGAAGGGCTGCCGCTGCAACCCTATGTTTCTAATCGCAAAGTTAATGATTTAATTTTATCCTTACAAAAATTTTCAAAATTTTTGAGTTTCATCAAATTATTATTCCTCCATTCTTCCCTTTAGATANGGCTCTNCGGCTANAANGGGAATNTTNCTCATCCAGTCTTGGTCATCATATCCTAACATTGAGAAACGATAACCTTTCAATCCCGACCCGGCATTATCATTACCCACTTGTCGGGCACCATACATCATCAACGGCTTACGCCTTTTTGAGTCTTTCCATTTAAGCAACCTGTCATATATTTCTCTTTTCATTATATATCAATATTTTATAGTGCAAAATTACATTTTTATTGGGGAATATATTGAGTTACACTACATTTTTATTGGGGAATATCCAACCAATCTCCACACTTTTATTGGGGAATATATCGATTACACGCATTTAAGGGCAGTGAAATATGAACAAATACGGAATGAAAACAAACTATCTTCATTCCGTTCATGATTTTATTATAACAATTAGTCTTTGAGGCATCCTATTGGCACTACATATACACCATCGTCTCTCCGATATGCAAATTCGCCTCCGGTCAAAACCATCAGAAAAGATGGAGCCGAACTTTTGGAGCTATCTATATTTGCAGCCAGTTTCTTCAGATTCTCAGCCCCTTCTTCTATCTCGCGACTACCGAGCTTCACTTCTACGGCAGCCCATCTTCCATCGTCGAGNGTGATGATTATGTCCGCCTCAAGATCATTATTATCATGGTAATGACGGATTGTACCTCTCAAATTCTCAGTATAAACTCTTAAATCTCTAACACACAAGGANTCAAATAAGAATCCAAAATAGTTAAAATCATCCAGTATAGACTGCGGACTTGCTCCTATNGCTGCAACAGCCAAAGAGGGATCGACAAATTGTCTTTTATCCGATGTTCTTATTCCGGTTTTAGAGCGCAAGGATGGTTGCCATGCCTTGACATCCTCAATTATAAAAAGTTTCCGTAATGCCCTAAGATATATTTCAAGAGTTTTATCAGTAATCGATGTGTCATTAGCCCTGACGTCCCCCATGATAGTTCTATCTGTAGTCATGGTCGATATATTTCTTGCCAAAGATTTGAGGACAGCCCTAACTCTATCCGGGTCTTTCTGTGACCTATCGACAGCAGCCGCGTCTCTTTCACAGATTGCCTCTACATAATCTTTAGCAACATCAAGCGCATCCTCCTTATCCATCGATAACGCGGCAGGCCATCCTCCTCGACAGATTGCAAAAGCGAGGTCGTCTATGGTAAGATCGCTCATAGACGTCACATCAGAAACTCCATCAAATAATTCTTTAAGAGATACAGTCCCATTTGATTCATTTGACTCATACAAACTCATGGGCCTCATTCTCATACGGGAGATACGTCCTGTTCCGGTATGTTCCATCTTTTCATCAGGAAGCAAATCATTATCCTCATCGACTACAACACTCCCGGTGAGTATAAATTGGCCTTTCTTCGGATCCTTATCTACCGCAAACCTTACCGCATCCCATAGCACAGTTGCTGTCTGCCACTCATCTATAAGACGAGGCTTATCACCACGNAGAAGATAAGAAGGTGTNGTTTGAGCCATTTTCAAGTATGCGGNGCGTCTGTCCGGATCCTGTAAATATATCACGCTGTTTGAGGCGTTCAACGCAGTCCACGTTTTCCCACACCATTTGGGTCCGGCAACAAGTACCGCTCCACTGGTTCTCAATTTCTTTTTCAGTGTTTCATCCGCTATTCGCGGCATATAGTGTTCAATTTCCATTATCGTATATTTTTGTGCAAAGATAGTTGTTTTCAGCGGAATATACAAGCCNCTCCGAACTTTTAGACTACTTCACTCCGAACTTTTCGGCGATTTCACTCCGAACTTTTCAGCTTCACTCCGAACTTTTCAGCGATTTCACTCCGAACTTTTCAGCTTCACTCCGAACTTATTGTACCAGCCTCAAAAAGTAGACACTAAAAAATTTTTTAATAGTTATTATTTATNAAAATAGACACTGAGCTGTTTTTCAGTAAATTTTCTTTTGCAAAAGTAGACATTTTCAGAGTTTTTTCAAACTTTCTTTTTCTGAAAGTGTACATATCGTCCTATCCATCTTATCAACAGATAATATCCCCTTATCCCGGTTATCACCATGCGTACTTTCTTTTGCACTTGCTGANGAANTTGGGCAACACTTGAGAAAAGNTTGAGAGAAAAGAAAGGGAGCGGGAAGCATTTGTAAAATATAAAANGGATTTATTTGGCAGAATTATATTAAATTATTATTTTTGCACATATTTCCACAAATTCCACAATATAAGTAAGAATGAGCAACATAACAGGCGCCCTTGGAAAAATATGGCATCTTTATTATGATGGTTTCCGCCAAATGACCGTAGGCAAAACCCTCTGGGCTATTATTCTGCTGAAACTTTTCGTGTTTTTTGTAGTCATGAAGCTCCTGTTCTTTCCCAACATTCTCAAGCGTGANTATTCCNCCGATGAGGAGCGCGCAGACCACGTCAGGGAACAGTTGATTAATAATAACAGACACACATAAACATAACCCTATAAATCTAAACTACAAATGGATGATTTAATGACCGTAGTAGACTGGTCGCGATGGCAATTCGCGCTGACAGCCATTTACCACTGGCTGTTTGTGCCGCTGACGCTCGGCCTGTCGCTGATAGTGGCTATCATGGAAAGCCTCTATCTGAAGACCAAATCGGAGAAATGGCTCGCCGCCACTAAATTCTGGATGACTCTCTTCGGCATCAACTTCGCAATCGGAGTGGCTACCGGAATTATCCTCGAATTTGAGTTCGGCACAAACTGGAGCAACTATTCCTGGTTTGTCGGTGACATTTTCGGCGCTCCNCTCGCAATCGAGGGTCTTGTGGCCTTCTTCATGGAGTCTACTTTCGTTGCCGTGATGTTCTTCGGCTGGAATAAAGTCAGCCCCAGATTCCATCTTGCCGCTACGTGGCTCACGTGGCTCGGTGCTTCCATNTCGGCTCTGTGGATTCTCGTNGCNAACGCNTGGATGCAATATCCCGCCGGCATGGAGTTNGACCCCGCACAGATGCGNAACGTAATGGACAACTTCTGGGATCTCTTCTCCGGAATCGCTGTCAACAAATACTTCCATTCCATCTTCTCCGGTTGGGCTCTCTCCGGCGTGTTCGTTATCGGCGTGAGCGCCTGGTTCCTGTATAAGAAACGCAACGTGCCNTTCGCTATCCGTTCCATCAAGGTCGGAGGATGGTTAGGTCTNGCCGGNCTGCTCCTGACTATGTGGACCGGCGACGGCTCTGCTGTCGAAGTNACCAAACACCAGCCAATGAAACTGGCTGCAATGGAGGGTCTCTACCACGGTGGATATTCTCAAAGCATTGTGGCGGCAGGTATCGTTAACCCCAATAAGACTTGGGACAACACGGAAGATGAATATCTCTTCGACATAGCTCTCCCCTACGGACTCTCAATCCTCGCCAAGCATGATCCTATGGCATTCGTGCCGGGCATCGCAGACATTGTCAACGGTATCGACGTGAACGANAACGGCGACACCATCAACACNGTCAGCTATGCAGAGAGAATACGTCTCGGCAAACTTTCCCACGAATCACTTCGAGCCTACGACAAGGCACGCGCTGCTCACGATAATGACGGCATGGCTAAGGCTGCCGCTGAACTGAAAGAAAACTATCCCTATTTCGGATATGGATATTTCGACTCTGTCGACGAAGCNATTCCCCCTGTCGGNGTAACCTTCTATTCTTTCCGTGTGATGGTCATTCTCGGTAGCTACTTCCTCCTTTTCTTTGTCGTGGCGCTGTTTGCCGTTTATAAGAAAGATTGGCTCGTGCGTCATAAATGGATACAGTGGATTGCCATGATTTCTGTCCCCCTGATGTGGATTTGTTCTGAGGCTGGCTGGTGTGTGGCCGAGGTCGGTCGTCAGCCATGGACAGTGCAAGACCTTCTCCCGACGAAGGCCGCAATATCTGAGATTTCCTCAGCCACTGTTATCACTACTTTCTGGCTCTTCGCCGCCATATTCACAATTCTCCTTGTGGCTGAGGTCAGCATCATGCTTCGCCAGATCAAAAAATATTCTNTAACAGATTTAGAAACTGATAACGCACACTAAGCCATGACACTCGAATTTCTGCAAAATTATTGGTGGCTCCTTATCTCCATTTTGGGGAGCCTCCTCGTGTTTCTCCTCTTCGTTCAGGGCGGACAGTCGATGCTGTTCGACACCAAGGATCCGATACGTCGCGACATGATTGTAAATTCGATGGGCAGGAAGTGGGAACTGACCTTCACCACTCTCGTGACTTTCGGCGGTGCGTTTTTCGCCTCGTTCCCATTGTTCTATTCTACGAGCTTCGGAGGTGCGTATTGGCTTTGGGTGCTCATCCTCTTCAGCTTCATCGTGCAAGCTGTGAGCTATGAGTTCCGCAAAAAACCGGGCAATATCTACGGCACCAGAACCTATGACGTCTTTCTTTTCCTCAACGGCTTCGTAGGGTGTATCCTGCTCGGTGTGGCTGTCTCCATGTTCTTCTTCGGCGCCCAGTTCACCGTGACTCGCACNAACCTTCTCGACAG
Source organism: Bacteroides sp. (assembly GCA_014801875.1). Taxonomy (GTDB): domain Bacteria; phylum Bacteroidota; class Bacteroidia; order Bacteroidales; family Muribaculaceae; genus Lepagella. Next base: position 144,273 of record JAAVDJ010000010.1, read on the forward strand.
CAATGCACCCGTGATTTCCCAATGGGTATCATCTCATGGTTTCGAAGCTATATTCAACTGGCGAAACCTCGTGCTTGGCGTGGCTGTCTTCTTCCTCGCAAGAATGCAGGCTGCCCTCTATATGATGAACAACATCACCGACGATCCTAAATTCTTCGCTATCCTNAAGCGTAAAGCATTCTTCAACGGTGGTATTTTCGTGGTATTCTTCCTCTGGTTCCTCGGGCTTCTGCTTACAAGCTGGGGCTACACAGCTGTTCCNGATGGNTACGGCGGTCAGGTTGTGGAAATCACTCCCTACAAGTATTTCTACAATTTCATATCCATATGGCAGGCNGGCGTCATGCTCATAATCGGCGTGGTGCTCGTGCTCTACGGGTGGGGACGCTCCTGTTTCTCCGACAAATATACACAGGGAATATGGTTTACCGGTTCGGGNACATTCTTCGCAGTCATGGCTCTGTTCAGCGTGGCCGGGTTCAATTTCACCCCCTTCTACCCCTCTCTGCTTGACCCCGAGTCTTCTCTGACCATCCGCAATGCCTCTTCTTCCGAGTTCACACTCACTGTCATGAGCTACGTCTCTATNGTCATACCTTTCGTTTTGGCTTATATAGCTTACGTTTGGTATTCGATGGATAGGAAGAAACTTACNCCTGAAGAGATGAAAACCTCCTCTCACAAATATTAATCGAAAACAAATCAAGTTTTATCGGCGTCCCGCCCCGGATGGGTGCGGGACGCCTTTCATCAAAACCACGATGACATCCGCTACAGATAAAAGCAGCTCTCTCTGGAATCTTTTCTCGACATTTTTCAAAATCGGTCTCTTTACATTCGGAGGCGGTTGGGCCATGATTTCCATCATCGAGAGGGAAATTGTCGACAAGCACCACTGGATTGAGAGAAACGATTTCCTCGACCTCCTCGCCATATCACAATCTCTGCCGGGAATATTGGCCGTGAATATCGCCACATCGGTCGGCGATAAAATAAAAGGGGGAAAAGGGAGTGTCATTGCCTCTCTGGGCACCATCCTCCCCTCTTTCCTCATAATCCTNTTCATCGCTATTTTCCTCACCCCCGACATGATCAAGAACAACAAGGTGATTTCCTCCATCTTCATGGGGATTCGCCCCGCTGTCGTGGCTCTTATCATCGCTCCCGTTATCACATCGGCAAAATCAGCCAACCTGAAATGGAAGACGGTATGGATTCCATTCATTGTGGCTCTGATGATTTCGCTCGACATGGGGACAGTCTCCAGCCCNATCCTTTATATTGTGTTAGGGGGANTGGGCGGTTTCCTTCTTTGGTGGTGGCCGCAGCAGAAGAAAAAGAAGACAGGCAGCAATATAAACCTAAATAAAGAAAAAGAGTCATGAGCATATATCTTAAACTTATCTGGGCCTATATCAAGATAGGGATTTTCGGATTCGGTGGAGGCTACGCCATGCTTTCGCTTGTTGAGAAATCGGTGGTGGGTCCGGGATGGATTTCCGAAACCATGTTCACGGATATAGTGGCGATCTCCCAGATGACTCCGGGACCAATCGGAATCAATTCGGCTACGTATATAGGCTATGTTGCTCCCGGAGAAGTCAATCCTGCGCTCAACGGCGTAGGCTGGGGCTTGCTCGGGTCTGTACTCGCCACTCTGGCAGTCGTTGTGCCAAGCTTTTTCCTCGTGTTGTATAGTTCGCATTTTATCCGGCGTCATAGCGAAAGCGGCGCCATTAAAGCAATCTTCTCCGGCCTCCGNCCCGTTGTNGTCGGACTGATCGCTTCTGCNGCGATAATGTTGATGAATGCGGCAAACTTCAATCCTAACGGAATATCATGGCAGCTTTGGACTAACATCGGGATATGTGCAGCTGCCTTTTGCCTCGTATTCTTCCCCATCCCATTCAAAGGNAAAAAAATAAAGTTACACCCCATATTCGTCATAGTTATGGCGGGAGTGGCCGGGTTCCTAATTTATGGTATGTAGCCGGAAAAAGTCCAGGGATAAGGATCCAGGGATAAGGATCAGGGAAATATTTGGAATATTATTGAAAAGAAATAAGAAATTGGAAAATATCGATAAAGAATATCAGGAGGCGCTTGATTTCCTCTTCTCACAGCTTCCTATGTTTTCCCGCGTGGGAGCNGCGGCTTATAAACCGGGACTTGACACAAGTCTGGCTCTTGACNCATATTTCGGTCANCCCCACCGTCGCTTCAAATCCATTCATGTGGCNGGGACAAACGGAAAAGGGAGCACATCCCACAGTCTGGCAGCCGTACTNGGGCAACANGGTTACAAGACGGCTCTATATACCTCCCCACACCTGGCNGATTTCAGGGAGAGAATGAGGATAAANGGGGAAATGATTCCTAAAGANAAGGTNGTGGATTTCGTAAGGCGCTGGCGCGAGAATGACTATCAGGGNCACCCTTCATTCTTCGAGCTGACCATGATGATGGCTTTCGATTGGTTTGCGTCTGAGGAAGTGGATTATGCCGTAATAGAAGTCGGCATGGGNGGACGTCTTGATTCCACAAACATTATCTCTCCGGAACTGTGCGTCATAACAAATATCTCGGCAGACCATACCCAGTTTCTCGGTTCCACCCCGGAAGAGATTGCCGTAGAGAAAGCCGGCATAATAAAGGAGGGNATTCCGGTCGTCATCGGCGAAGCTGAGGGCAAAGTGAGGGAAGTGTTTGAATCCAAGGCCAAGGCTGAGTCGGCACCAATCATATTCGCTCAAGACACACCCTTGCTTGAGAGTGCAATTGAGTCGGAGGGTGGTTGGTTATGCAGATGGAAAGGGGGAACTTTCCGTTTCCCACTCGGCGGCGACTATCAGTTGANGAATATCGAGACTATACTCCACTCCATTGAAGCAATGCGGGGAGAAGGTATTGAGCTTTCCTCTGAAAGTGTGACGGAAGGATTGGAAGGGGTTGACAGTCTCACAGGNCTTCGCGGACGTTGGATGAAACTTGCCGAATCCCCGTTGACCATTGCAGACACAGGCCATAATGTAGCCGGGATAACCTACAATATGAATCAGCTGAAACGNCTNCTCTCCAATCGTAAAGACAGTGAGCTTCANATGGTCATTGGTTTTGTGGCAGACAAAGCGATNGATAAAATTTTGGAGCTGCTCCCCCGNAACGCTCATTACTACATAACCAATGCCAATATTCCACGAGCTCTCCCGGCCGGTGAACTTAAGAAAAAATTTGACGCCGCCGGATTGTGCGGAGAGGTTTTTGAAAATGTGGATAAGGCNTATCACTCCGCTGTTTCGGCTGCAAAGGGCAACGATATAGTCTTTGTCGGGGGGTCTACTTTCATCGTTGCAGATCTTCTGCTATGTTTNTGAATAACGTTTATGAATAACGAGACGTAAATTAAAAAAGGACGGCAATGCCGTCCTTTTTTAATTTACGTCTCGGAAATTTATCCTGACGGGTGTAAGTGTGATTAATCCTTTTCTTCGATATCTTCCTTTTTCTGGCGTGCGTGGGTCTTCGACTGATTGCTGTTGAAATCACTTTCCTCCTTGAGGTCGATTTCCTTCTTTGCATCGTCAAGCACTCTATATTGAAGATATGCCAACGATTCGTCAGCCATAATCTTGAAGCCTCTGCCGTAACGCCGTCTCCATTTGAGATAAAGGGAGAAAACCCCTTTCTTGATGTAGGCTTCCACAAACGGATGCACATACATCGTAAAATGTTTCACCTTGAGATGATTAACAAGGTATTCGAGTTTTTCACCGAGTTTATCGGTAAACAGGAGGGAGGGTTGAATCTCCCCTTTCCCGAAACAGGAAGGACAGGTCTCGCTCGTGGTGATGTCAAGAGCCGGACGCACACGCTGACGTGTGATCTGCATNAGTCCGAACTTGCTCAGAGGTAGAATATTGTGGCGTGCTCGGTCGTTTGCCATAATCTCTCTCATATGGTCGAATAGAGCCTGTCTGTGCTCCACCTTGTTCATGTCGATGAAGTCAATGACTATTATTCCGCCCATGTCCCTGAGTCTGAGCTGGCGTGCGATTTCGTCGGCCGCCTTGAGATTAACATCGAGTGCGTTTGACTCCTGATCCGGACTTGCCTTGCTTCTGTTGCCCGAGTTAACGTCAATCACATGGAGCGCCTCTGTATGCTCGATTATGATGTATGCGCCACTTTTAAAAGAAACTGTCTTGCCGAAAGAACTCTTAATCTGACGGGTGATGTTGAAATTGTCGAAAATCGGAACATCCTTGGAATAGAGTTTCACGATATCCTTGTTCTCGGGGGCTATCAACGCCACATAATTCTGGATCTGTGTGAAAGTCTCCACCTCATTGACATATATGTTCTCGAAATTCGGACTGAATATGTCACGTATAAGGCTCACAGCTCTTGAGTCTTCCTCATAAATAAGCATCGGGGGCTGACTACGCTGCATTTTCGCGATAGACTCCTCCCAGCATTTTACGAGTGTGCGCATCTCGTTGTTAAGTTCGGCAACCCTTTTGTTTTCAGCTGAGGTTCTGACAATCACGCTGAACCCTTTCGGCTTGATGCTTCCGATTAACTGGCGGAGACGGATTTTCTCCTCTGTGGACTTGATTTTCTGTGAAATCGAGATTTTATCGCCGAAAGGCATCAGGACCATAAATCGCCCGGTAAATGAGATTTCAGTGGTGAGGCGTGGTCCTTTTGAAGAGATTGGCTCCTTGGCGATTTGCACGAGGAGCTGTTGGCCGGGTTGCAGCACATTTCCTATTGCGCCCTGCTTGGGAATGTCTGGCTCAAGTTTGAATTTTGAGATGTTCGGGACAGTTTTCTTATCGGCCATTGCCTCATTGAGGAAGGCGGTGTAAGTATTAAACTGCGGACCAAGATCGAGATAATGAAGAAAAGCATCTTTGTCGTAGCCGACATCAAGAAACGCCGCGTTGAGTCCGGGCATGATTTTCTTTACTTTGGCAAGGTAAAGATCGCCTACGGCATAGGCGAGGTTGCGGTTCTCTTTCTGCAGAGAGACCAACCTGGAATCTTCGAGAAGCGCGATGGTGATGTCTTTTTGTTGAACGTCAACAACTAATTCGCTTTTCATACTGTATCAAAAGAATTTCCCGGGAGAGAGACCTCCTCGCCCACACCTCCTTGGAAGGAAGGTGTGGCGGGAGGGAAAAAATCAAGACTGTCGTGGNGGCTGAGCGCCGCCGCGGGGTCGCCTTTTTATTTCTTNTTATGACGATTCTTTCTCAGTCTCTTTTTGCGTTTGTGTGTAGCCATCTTGTGGCCTTTTCTTTTCTTTCCGCTTGGCATATGAGTTAATATTATAGTTAATTAATAAATGATTAAATCTTTTCGGAAATTATTCCACCATATCCTTAAACACCTTGGATGGCTTGAAGGTCGGAAGCTTGTGCTCCGGCACAATCAGCGATGTGTTTTTGGTTATGTTGCGGGCTGTCTTCTCCTTGCGGGTTTTGACAACGAAACTACCGAAACCTCGGAGATATACGTTCTCACCGTCAGCCATGGATTCCTTTATGACCTGCATGAGATTCTCCACTACAGTCAGNACTGCTGCCTTCTCCAGGCCGGTGGTGCGGGAGATCTCATTTACTATCTCAGCTTTTGTCATGTCGTTTTGATATGTTTTATTGTCTCTTTTTATTGTGGACGACCCGCCCGTTTGAAGGCAGGCCGGTTTTGGCAGTGCAAATATCGGAATTTTTTTTCATTCTGTAAAGAATAGACTAAAAAATCAGTTAAAAAACGACTATTTTACCTCAATTCTGCCATAAAAGAACAATATAATACATTATTTTTCCTCCTCTGCGTCCGAAAGCATCACTCCGTCAAGCGAGCTTAACCGACCGCAAATCTCCTCCGAATGGTCTGCCCGAAAAAGGAGCGTCAGNGTGCAGGTGTTGTCGAAAGTCCGTTCCACAATCTCAATCTCATTTCCTTTCACNACTTTCATCACCCCGTCNGCNGCCATATAAGGGAAGGTCACAGTCAGCCGGAGACGCCTGTGCACTTCTTTGATTCCGGCTTCCTCGAGTGCAAGGGAAGCTGCCTCGCGGTAAGCACTTATCAATCCCGGCGTCCCGAGTTTTATGCCTCCGAAATATCTCACCACTATCACGAGCACATTCGTCAGATTCCTGGAGTTAATCTGTCCGAGTATAGGTTTTCCCGCTGTCCCGGAGGGCTCTCCATTGTCGTTGAGCTGCCATTCCTTCCTTTCCGGTCCGAGCATGTAGGCCCANCAGACATGACGCGAGTCGTGGTATTCATTCTGATACTCCTTAACAAGACGCTTCGCCTCCTCCGCGTCTGAAACGGGGAAGGCGAAGGATAGGAAACGGCTCATCTTCTCGGTGTATTTTCCTTCACCGCATCGNGCCACTGTGTAATATATGTCTGACATCGAGTTTGCGGCATCAACCGAAATAGTTGCCCAGTCCGGCATTGTCTTTTGGATAGTAAAGCATCCCGTTGGCGATTTCAGTCGCTACCTCAACCCCTTTTGCCTCTTTTACAATCTCGAGAGCCCAGCTGAGCGCGGACGATGGTCCGTTGCCAAGCACAAACTTATCATCTGCCACGACCGGAGCGTTGACTATCTCNGCTCCTTTCATATAATCCTCGAANCCCGGATAGCAAGTTACTTTCCTCCCTGCGAGAAGACCCAGCTGACCGAGCACAAGAGGTGCNGCGCAAATTGCTGCTATTCTCCCTTCCGGTGATTGAATCTGATTCTTCAGCAGTCCGTGAAGAGGGGTAAACTCATAGAGGTTCATCGCTCCCGGCATTCCNCCCGGAAGGATAAGCCATGCGGGATCTGAGAAATGGGTATTGTCAAAAATCAGGTCGGCTGTGACAATGACACCATGCGCTCCTGTCACTTGAAGAGCTGCCGTAAGGGACACGGTCTTTATGGGAATACCNGCACGTCGGAGCACATCCACTGCGGTCAGCGCCTCGATTTCCTCAAATCCCTCGGCAAGAAACAAAAATGATTCTTTCATACTAACAAGATATATTTAAGGTAAATTCGGTTATGTAAANTGACTCTTTTTNCCNCCNGNAACGGGCGGAATTGTCAGGAAAAGACTTTGTAAGTCTCTTTTGATTTACAAATTTATAAAATAATCTTTATTTTTACTACCTTTGTAATGATTTTTGAACGAAATAATTAGAAAATATTCTTAAAAACCCATAAAAATGACTGATTTCAGCTTCCCTCGTCCTCTTAAAACTATCTTATGGAAAGGGATTCCTTCTTTAATCCTCCTTTGCGTAACTATTCTTGCCTCTTGCTCCCATAATCAGAATCACCGTAAGGGAGAGTATCAGAGTGCGGCCGGAATGATATGGAATACNTCATATCATATCACCTTCGACGGNCCGGCCGTTTTGGCCGACTCTGTGATGATCGTGCTTGAGGAGGTGGGGAAAAGTCTTAACGTATTCGACTCTACTTCTCTTGTAAGCCGTGTGAACAGAGCGGATAGTCTTGAGATAGACNAACATTTCAAAAGAGTGTATCTTATGTCNCGCAAGATCCACGAGGCAAGCGAAGGTATGTTCGATCCCAGCATCTCCCCNTTAATCAAGGCCTGGGGGTTTGGTGAAAACCATACCGTCACGGCTGANACTGCCGCAATTGACAGTGTGTTGAGGTTTGTCGGTCTTGGCAAAACAAGACTTGAAGGTGANNGTATAATTAAAGATGACCNACGCACTCGATTCAACTTCTCGGCTATCGCCAAAGGGTATGGTTGCGACCGCATCGGCGAAATGCTGAAAAGAAACGGAGTGGATAATTACCTTGTGGAGATTGGAGGCGAGATAGTTTCTGAAGGNAAGGCTCCCGGAGGGAGATCCTGGCGCATATCGATCGACAAACCTTCGGAAAGCAATTTTGCAGCCCATGCTTCCGGTGCTGTCATGGAGACGTCCGGAGAAGGGGTGGCGACTTCCGGCAACTACCGCAATTTCCGGAAGGAATCGGGAAAAAGCTTCGGCCACACCATATCTCCCGTCACAGGGCGCCCGGTAGCAACGGATATTCTCAGNGCGACAGTGGTCGCCCCCACCTGCATGGAGGCTGACGCAGCTGCGACGGCCTGTATGGCGATGGGGGCGCTCAAAGGGAGCGAGATGCTCCGCAGTTTAGGGTATGAGGGAATGTTTATCAAGACAGATTCCACTATCTGGACTTCCGAGGGATTCCGCAGACGACTCCTTAATAAGAAATAAGAAATAAGAAGAGATAAGAAGAAATAAGAAGAAATAAGCAGACTCGCCGATCAACGGAGAATCTTCGGAGCCTGGAAGAAGAGTCCGAAATTTATACCGAAATTCCAGTTGGCTTTTGGGGATGAAAGATAGTTGGCATAAAGCGACAGGCTTGCAAAGGGAAAATTGTAGACNGCCGCNACTTCCCCTATAAACTGTGGTTTATGAAACCATCTGTCATAGTGGGCCAATCCGTCATCACCCGGCACGACGTTCCTTATCGGAGCGAACACATAGAAATCCCCTCTCAGCTGCGCCCTCGTCATCGGCACCCATATAGGAATTAGACCGGCAGCCACATAATTATCGGAACGAAAGGCCGGATTGAANTAGTTTTTTGTGGATGGTGTNGGTGCGAAGGCGGGGGCATGGATAAGAGTGGCTGTGTAGTTTTGATACACCTTCTGAAGTGTCGCTATCCCGTTCACCATCCCTCCGAGACGAAAGTTGTCGTGCAGATGGAAATAGTGGCGCCAAAGAAGTTCGGCGGAACCTCTCAGATGCGACTGCCAGTCGATGGGTTGCTGCTCCGGATTGCCGGGTGTGAATTTGTTTTCCTCATGGCTGAGAAGGATATTGAGGAGCCATTCCTTGCCTGAGCTCGGATAGAGCTGGTCATTGAGAGTATTAAGCTCTATGCCGGCCTTTAACGCAGCTATGCGGTAGCGGCTCTTGTCTTTTTCAACACCGGAGAATGTGCCTTCATTATAAGGGAAATAATTATTTCCTTCCCATCCGTAAGCCACACTTGCAAACCCTTTCGCCATACGTCCGAGTGCCCAGCTGTAATTCAGGCGGAAGAAGCCCTGTGTGTCTGTAATGAANGANGGNGTNGAGGTCTCATAGAAAAGAAGCTCCGAATCATAATATTTCTGACGGCTCACCACNGCCTCTAATTGCATATAAGAGGGATTGGGNGTNCGNAGNGCAAATTTCGCACTCAGCTGTCCGGCATAGTACGACTGTCCTATCCAAGCCCCTAAATCGAGGTCAAGGCTGTTGAAGCTCAGGGTGTGATAACCGAAAGTCAGATATAGCATGCTGTTGGTGGAAGATGTGATCCATCCTCCGACGCCCACACTCCAGGGATTCTTCACACTCGCCCTCAACAGCAGAGTGTTGACACCATCACTCCCGAACTCTGCCTTAGGCACGAGATCTGAGAGTTTCCCTCCCCCTACCGCTCGGTAGTAGGAATCCTTCACCCTCTCAAGGTTCATGACCTCCTCTTTCCGTTTGGGTCCGCGGAAAAGGTATTCGATGTAGCGTGCTTGGTTCGGTGCCGCTCCCGTGACCGAGATAGAATCAAACACTACATCAGGCGTGGCTGCGGCGAATTTCTCCCTTCTTTCCTTCACCTCTGACAAAGCCTCGCGAGCCGGAAGACGCTTCTTTATGGAATCCACCATCGCAAGCCCGGTCTTATACCCTATGTCGTAGATTTCCTGTGCTTCTCCGAAGTCGAGTACACCGAAATTGAGGACAGGGACCTGAATCTTCACTCCTTTCTCTGCAGGAAGNCTGTAGTCGTTGTTCTGGATAATCATATCCTCCAGCTGACTGTANATATCCCCCCTTATAGGCTTGGTGTCNGCAGATGAGACNGACACACCGATAATGAATTCCGGATTGAAATCATTCTCCATCACGTTGACAGGGAAATTATCATAAATTCCACCATCATACACGAGGACGCTGTCTATTTCGATAGGCTTGAATACAAGCGGAAAACTCATCGAAGCTCTCACGGCATCTCCCAGCGAACCATCTCTCAGCACAATCTTGTGCTTGCTGTAGACATCGCTCGTCACGCAACGGAAAGGGACGAAAAGGTTGTTGAAATTCTCCTTACACTGTTCCGTATACGGCGAGTATATCTCCAGAAACTCTATGTTCATCGGGATAGGGTTGATAAGGGAGGTAGGGATAATCTGGCTCATGAGGTTGTTGGCCGAATCCTTGAAGTTTATGTTNAANGTGAGCCATTTCGGTGTCGGAGCCGGTGTNTTGAGATAATATTCCAGATTTTTGTTGATTGTGCCCGTGCTCCAGTTGCGGAAGTCTTGAGACGTAAACATCTTCATCATCCTCTCCGGCGACCATCCGCAGCTGTAGAGGGAGCCTACGATCGCACCCATTGATGTGCCTGTGACGTAATCAATCGGTATATCGTTATCTTCGAGAGCTTTTATCACCCCGACATGGGCTATCCCCTTAGCGCCGCCTCCGCTAAGCACGAGCCCGACTTTCTCCCGTGCGAAAGAGGGAGCCAACGAAAAGACTAAAGTAAAGACAGCTGTGATAAGAGTCTTGCCGGCAATGGAAGTTTTATGAAAATGCATTGTGGAAAGGTTTTAAGTTTAAGTCGAGGAGGTATATGTGGAATTTTAATTAGATAACAAAAGAAAGTGTGAAAAGTTGTGAAATCAGAAATCTTTAATAAGGATAAAAAAAGAAATATTTAAAAAATGTTTCAATGAGTTGGATGTGATAGGATTTTGTTATATATTTGCAGTGTGAATCAACCCCATATTGTTTAATAAGAGTTTTTTAGAATTTGATAAAGGTTGATTTACATACATTTTGATAAAGAGCGTTTACTAAACGTTTCATTCCAGACAACCGGAAACTTCGCAACTTTCTATTGGAACAGTCGGGAATGATGCAGCGGTAGATGCCCGTTGATGTGTAGACTCCCCCCTCTCGTCTGGCGAGAGGGGGAAGCTTAATGATTACATATTGGCGTGGGCTTCTGCGTTGCTCGTCTGCTGTTCCAGGCAATGCGAAGGCCACCGGTTGCAGAATGAGCAAAGAGTAAGATTCCCCACGCTTTTTCGTATTTTTTACTGACCTTTAATGTGTCGCTCGGGGGAATAAACGGCACGACGATTTATTTCTATGAGGAAAATCTTTACTCTTTCTCTGTTGCTCGCAGCGACAGCAGCCTCGGCCAGACAGATTTCCCCNGACGAGGCTTTATCAGCGGCTAACGCTTTCCTGAATTCAAAGTCACTTACTCCGGTGGAAGCTTCAGGAGCAATGACTCGCTCTGACGCGCAACCTTACTACGTATTTAATGCTACGGACGGAAATGGCTTCGTAATTATCTCGGGTGACGACCGCTTCAGCAAGGTGCTCGGTTATTCAGACCGTGGCTCATTCAATTTCAAGAACATGCCTCCTCAGCTGAAGGCAATGCTTGACCAATTCGCCGAGAACAGCGCGAAACCCTCCAACTGGAACGGCACCCACTCTTCCTGGAACAATTCATTCTCTGCCACCCGCGCTGATGAGGGTGTGCTCCTCAAAACTGCCAATTGGGGACAGGATGCGCCCTATAATGCCGATTGCCCGAATATGGGTGAGAGCAATGCCCCGACCGGATGTGTCGCCACTGCCATGGCTATCGTAATGAAATATCATCAGTGGCCCGAGACCTATAATTGGGATGCCATGCCTATGGAGATTACGGATGAGAACCCTGCGCCCAATCCCGAGCTCGCCCGCCTCATGAANGATGCCGGCGANGCAGTCTATATGNCNTANGGTNCNNATGANAGNGGNGCCAACATGAACTGGGTNGGNCANNNNATGCANCANGTCTTCAAATATTCTCCTGATTGCCAATTCATAACTTCCCAGAATTTCACAAGCGATAAATGGCTGAGCCTCTTGAAGGAGAATGTTGATGCCGGTAATCCTGTGATCTATCAAGGCACTAATAAGGAGTTGAGTATGAACCATGCCTTCATTGTGGATGGCTACAATAAGGAAGGCTATCATGTAAACTGGGGTTGGGATGGCTGGTTTAACGGTTACTATGCTCTCGATGCCCTTACTCCCAATGATGCTCAGGACTTTTCCTATAACAACGGCATGGTAATAAACATGGTGCCNGATAAGACAGGTAACCAATACTCAGAATGTTTTACTGACTATGGCTACTTCTGGATATCNGGNGGCANCGGCACATGTATGAATNNAAGTGTGGANAATNTAAAGNNNGGTGAACCNTTCCATCTNATCAATACCCTTATTAATATTCCAAAAGGGTTTGAGGGTCTTGTTGGTCTGGCTCTTGTTGATAAAAATGGAAAAATTAAAGAGATNCTCCAAACTCAAAACCAATCTTCCTATATTTCAACTTCAGGCACATATGAAGACATNGGCACAGAAGCAAGNTTTGCTCATGTCACCGTAAAAGGAGAAGTTGATCCNACTGACANACTTCAATTAGTCACAAAAAATAACACTGATTCGGAATTTAAGCTCGTCTTAGGCACACTTGAATGGCCTTCTTCAATCTCAGTAGTCAATAATACCCCTCAGTATGGAAANGTAAACATTGAAGTTGGAGAAAATATTCATTTTGAATATACCAATAATCCATATGAAATCGGGGATAAAACACTTTCAGCGGGCACAACTGAGTTAACACCTCTTATGGGTACTACTGTATTCTTCACAGCAAAGGTTGAAAAACCTGCACAAGATGAGATTGCAGTAGTGACTGTCAGGGGTAAAAAAGTTATTGGCTTAGGAAATTTTGCAGGAGATTTCATCAATTATTCAATTGATGTTTCTGATGATAGTAAAGTAACAGCAAAAGCTGTAAAACTTTCTGACAAGTCCCTAAATATTTCTAAGGCCGGTACATTGAAAGATATTCTTTCTGACCAAGATGCTCTTACGATAAAAAAATTGACCATATCTGGTAAAATGAATGCTGAAGATTTCTGGTATATCAGAAACCATTGCTCTTCTCTTCACTCTTTGGACATCAAGGCCGTTGATATAGAGGAAGTAACCGCTTCAGATAATGAGAATAGCACTCCAAAGCTTCAGCCTGCGAATGTCATTCCTGATAATGCACTCTCATCGTTAGGTCTTTTAGAAGAGCTAATTCTACCAGATAACATCATAGGTATCGGTGATGATTCCTTGATGGGTATGAATCTAAAAAAATTATCTATACCATCTGGTGTTGAATTTATTGGATTAAATGCTCTTTATGCCAATAGTAACCTTGAAGTAGTAGAGATACTAAATCCGAAACCGTTTGTAATTAAGGATTGCGTTTTTCATGTCACTCCAGTCAGGGAAACGGGAATATTATTCGTTCCTAAAGGTTCAGGTGCTCTCTATTGCGAAGTTGAAGACTGGAAAAATTTCCAAAGAATAGTAGAAGGTGACATGCCNGAGAATGTAATAANGGATGTGACAATAGATGGAATCAAATATCATTGTCTATATGATGAGGCCTTTGTTTCTGGATATGAAGGGGAACCGAAAGAGGTGATTCTACCNGACAAAATCACCCTGCAAGGTTCTGAGTTCCCAGTGACAAAAGTTAATGGTTATGCATTTGCGGAATGNCANTCTCTGGAAAAGATAATCCTTTCTTCAAATATTAAAGAAATTGGGGAGCGCAGTTTCTTCTATTGTGATAATCTTAAAGCAATAAAGACAAACGACAATCTCAAAAAAATAGGTAGAGAGGCATTCTATCAAGCATTAGTTCTTGAAGAATGTGATCTACCTGCCGGTTTGGAAGAATTAGGTTTATGGGCATTTATCCATACTAATCTCAAACATGCTGTAATCCCNAAAAATGCGGTTCCTCAAAATGAGTTGTCTGTTTTTGGTGGAATTCCTGGTCTAGAAGAATTTGTTGTTGAAGATGGGAATCCATACTTCAAAGCCATNGATGGAATTCTTTATAGAACTTCAGAAGAAGGATTGATTTTGGAATGTATTCCCGGTGAAGTTGGAGAAAATGTTTATATTGCCGATGAGTGTGTGCGCATGAGGGAAGAAGCTGGCACATTTCTCAATAAAGTGAAAAATGTATATTTTAATAAANATCTAAAAATTATTGAGAGAGGGGCTCTGAGCGGAGAGAATATTGAACACGTAACTCTTCCATCAAGTGCAAATATTAACCCCGAGGCATGGTCTCTACAAAACCTCAAATCAGCTACTTTCACAGGTAATATAAGCTNTACCTCACCCCTTTTCCCATATAGTTGGAATCTTAATACACTACTCATTGAATCTCCCGATGATATTGTAGAGCTTGATGGAATANTTGATAATCCAAAGGAGACAATCAATATCCTCACCTCTTCCACCGGAAAGAATTTCACCTATTCAGGGCCTTGTGTNGTCTATGTCCCGGGTCAGTGNGCTGACGNNTNNAAGACNAANGCNGACGGAGATGCAGAGGTGCGTGAGATGTGGCGCTACAANATCAACCGCAAGGAGGGCATATTCGAGATTGTACCTCAGATCGAGGGTCTTGCTATAGATAAGGTTACCATNAANGATAANGTNGTNGCTCCCCAGGATGGTATCTACAAACTNGACGGTGCTTCCACNCAGGATATAAAGGTTGACTTCACTCTCCTCGGCCGTCAGAAGATGTCTACCCACTACACGAGNGANTTCAACGCAACTGTTGCGGATGCGAAAGTATCCGGAGTCGGAGAGATTATCAGCTCCGATATCACGACTGCCGACGTATACTCAATTGATGGCATGATTATGTTTAGAAATGCGTCCAAGGAACAGATTAATACCCTTCCGAACGGCATTTATATCATTCGTGAAGGTAATGNGACACGAAANATAGTGGTAAGAAATTAAAATAAAGTAGTAGAGCAATTAGATTCGAGCTGAGACTTGCCGTACTACCACGACTTGCCTATTTGTGGATGCGTCCCGTGGANTNCGGTCCCGGGGCGCATTTTTNTTNNCTTTTGNTTGCANNTTACAATTTTACGTTATAACTTTGCGTTATAAGATTTTAAGNAGCGTTTACTTGACAATTCTTTCTGACAACCGGAAACTTCGCAACTTTCTNNCAGGAACAGTCAGGTAAGGATTCCCCGCGCTTCCATTACATTTTCACTAACATTATGTGCCGACGGGGGAATCATCGGCACGACGATTTATTTTTATGAGGAAAATCTTTACTCTTTCTCTGTTGCTCGCAGCGACAGCAGCCTCGGCCAGACAGATTTCCCCCGACGAGGCTTTATCAGCGGCAAACGCCTTCCTGAATTCAAAGTCACTTACTCCGGTGGAAGCTTCAGGAGCAATGACTCGCTCTGACGCCCAGCCTTACTACGCATTCAACGCCACAGACGGCAATGGTTTCGTGATCATCTCAGGCGACGACCGCTACAGCAAGGTGCTCGGTTATTCCGATCGCGGCTCATTCGATTTCAAGAACATGCCTCCTCAGCTGAAGGCAATGCTCGACCAATTCGCCGAAAACAGTGCGAAACCCTCCAACTGGAACGGCACCCATTCTTCCTGGAACAATTCATTCTCTGCCACCCGCGCTGATGAGGGTGTGCTACTCGAAACTGCCAAATGGGGACAGGATGCGCCTTATAATGCCGATTGCCCCAATATGGGTGAGAGCAACGCCCCGACCGGATGTGTCGCCACTGCCATGGCTATAGTGATGAAATATCACAACTGGCCCGAGACCTATAACTGGGATGCCATGCCTATGGAGATTACGGAGGAGAACCCTGCGCCCAATCCCGAGCTCGCCCGCCTCATGAAGGATGCCGGGGAAGCTGTCTTTATGTCGTATGGTGCTTATGAGAGTGGAGCCAACATGGGTTGGGTCGGACAAAGACTCCGCCATGTTTTTAGCTACTCTCCTAATTGTCAGTATATACGAAATATTAATTTCTCCCATCAAGAATGGGTTGAATTAATTAGAGAACATTTAAATAACAAGAATCCATTAATTTACTCAGGGGCGGACGAGAACGGTCTAAACAGTCATGCATTTATCATTGACGGCTATAAAGGGGACGATTATCATATAAATTTTGGTTGGAATGGAGCGTCAAATGGTTACTATGCTTTGGATAGTATGCTGGGCTTTGAACATTATAACGGAATGGTGATTAATGCTGTGCCAGACAAGGAAGGCCTCGGTCAGAAATACTCTGAATGTTTTATTGATCCCGGGTATATGTTATTTCAAGAGCCTCAACCTCTTAATATTAGTGCTATCAATGTAAAGCAAAATGAACCATTTCATATTTCTTTTGTAACATTAGCTGTCCCAAAAGGATTTGAAGGAGAAATAGGAGTGGCCCTGGTTGATAAAGCCCAGAATATTAAAGAAGTGCTTAAAACGAATCAGCACACAACTCATTTCCCAACTGGCGATAACTCTTATACAGCTATTTATGATTATACTGATCTCATCATCACAAAGGATATTGACCCAACCGACAGAATTCAAGTTGTCTCAAAACGAGTTGATGAAAACGAATATAAACTGCTTTTAGGCTCTTTAGAAAAAAAACCATTTCTCCCGGTGGTTAAAAATTCTCCTCTGCTCTGCAATATTAAATTTCACATCGGAGAAGGAGTAGAAGGAATTTATGCTTTTGGAAGTGATTATCACCAATTGCCCAAAGGAAAAACGACTGAGATAAATGTTCTCAAGGGTCTTTATCTAAGCTATGAGTTCTCCCCTGAAGAAAAGGAGTCTGAAAATCCTGTTATCCTAAAATTAAAAACTGAGAGTGGAGACGGTGATTTCATAAGTTCTGGTAAGATTCTCGGTAATTCCATTCCAATGACGGAGCAGGCATATGAAATAGAAGTGAATAAAATAGACTTGATAGATAAAAAAATTGATAATATGAATGCATCCGAATTGGATAAATATATCACGGAAGAAGAAGGTCCTGCTGTTAGGGATTTGATTATTTCAGGAAAAATGAATGGATATGATTTTAAATTCATATTAGATAATTGTCCTTCTATCCGATTGCTTGATATTTCAAAAGTAACCATTGAAGAAACTCCGATTGATGAAATTTTCAATGTCGTCTGTCCTGCTAATGCAATTCCGGATCATGGTCTGCGTGGTTATTATGGGTCTTATATTGAGACCTTAATCCTACCTGAAAATCTTGAACATATAGGAAACTATTCCTTATTACTTCTAAAAATCCACGATATCATTATTCCCAGAAAAGTAAATTACATAGGAATAAATGCCTTTCTGGGAGATAGGAATCTTAACACTGTGTGCATGCTTAACCCAGAGCCCATTCCTATAGGTGATGATGTATTTACAGATACGCAGTGTCCTGAGAATGGCACACTATATGTTCCTGTTGGAAGTGCTGAAAAATATAAACAAGCTCCGGTTTGGAAAGATTTCAAAAATATTATTGAAGGAGAAATCTCTTCAGGAGTGGATAAAATTTCTATTTCTGTTACAGAACAAAATGTTTTAAATGTGTTTACGATTGACGGTCTGCAGTTATTAAAGAATGTCTCTAAAGAGGATCTTAATAGACTCGCAAATGGTGTCTACATCATCCGTGAAGGCAACCGTAGCCGAAAGGTATTCATCAAGAAATAAAGTAAAGTCTGAGTAAATAGTCAGATTAAATAGAGATTTGTAGAATCTTAATTAAGACTTGACCATGCGTCCCGGAGCGATTGCCCCCGGGACGTTTTTTTAGACCGTTTCCCACAAAAATTTACCGCACTGGAAGGGCGCTCACTCCGTGAGTGTCACAACGCATACCCGTTCCGCATCGCTGAAATTACCCTCCAGCACACACCCCGTCGCGATAGGCATTCACGGAGTGAGTGTCCTCCCAACGGCTACGCACCCCGTGCTCTCCAATAAGCAACCCGGGGCTTTCGGCGAATGCCCTAATCTCCATATTTTGCACAACCCCTTCGTACCGAAGGTTTGGGAAAGAAGTTACCGAAAACACACCGCCCTGCGTTAACTGTTTTTTGGGAAGCGGTCTAAAGATTCGGGCCAAAAATTATGTCAGAACAACAACTTTAACTAATTTCAATCTTTGACACGTGCGAGCATGTCTGCAAAAAAAGATTCATTCTCTTAAATTTTATTTGCAATTTACAATTTTACGTTATAACTTTGCGTTATAAGATTTTAAGGAGCGTTTACTTGACAATTCTTTCTGACAACCGGAAACTTCGCAACTTTCTCACAGGAACAGTCAGGTAAGGATTCCCCACGCTTCCATTACATTTTTCACTAACATTATGTGCTGACGGGGGAATCATCGGCACGACGATTTATTTCTATGAGGAAAATCTTTACTCTTTCTCTGTTGCTCGCAGTGACAGCAGCCTCAGCCAGACAGATTTCCCCCGACGAGGCTTTATCAGCAGCAAACGCCTTCCTAAACAAAGGGACACTTACACCGGTGGAAGCGACCGGAGCAATCACTCGCTCTGACGCCCAGCCCTACTACGCATTCAACGCCACAGATGGCAACGGTTTCGTGATCATCTCCGGCGATGACCGCTTCAGCAAGGTGCTCGGTTATTCAGACCGTGGCTCATTCAATTTCAAGAACATGCCTCCGCAGCTGAAGGCAATGCTCGACCAATTCGCCGAGAACAGCGCCAAACCCTCCAACTGGAACGGCACCCATTCTTCCTGGAACAATTCATTCTCTGCCACACGTGCTGACGAGGGGGTGCTCCTCAAAACTGCTAATTGGGGACAGGATGCTCCCTATAATGCCGATTGCCCGAATATGGGTGAGAGGAACGCCCCGACCGGATGTGTCGCAACTGCCATGGCCATCGTGATGAAATACCACAACTGGCCCGAGACCTATAACTGGGATGCCATGCCTATGGAGATTACGGAGGAGAACCCTGCGCCCAATCCCGAGCTCGCCCGCCTCATGAAGGATGCCGGCGAGGCTGTCTATATGTGTTATGGTGCAGACGAGAGCGGTGCTGAAATGTTTCGTGTTGGCCCTGCTCTACGTTACTTATTTGATTATAATCCGGAATGCCAATACATTGAAGAAAAACGTTTCCAAAATGACTTTTGGAAAAATTTGATTCATGAAAATCTTGACAAAGGTTATCCGGTGATTTACGGAGGATCTGGATCAGGAGGACACGCCTTTGTATTTGATGGGTATAACAGCACAGGATACCACGTCAACTGGGGTTGGGATGGTTGGTATAACGGCTATTTTGACATCGATGCCCTCAATCCGGGGGGTGCCAACTTTAATGAGGAACAGTCTATGATTCTTAATATAGTTCCTAATAAGAATCATATCAATCATCCGCTTTGTTACACCGACTATGGTTACGAATGGGCTAAAAATGGCCTCGAAGAGTGCATGAATATATCAGTTGAAAATGTGAAGACAGGTGTGCCTTTTAGTATTTTTCATTCCTATGGAGTTACAGCTAAGGCAGGATTTGATGGAGTCGTCGGTATTGCTTTGGTCGACAAGGAGTATAAGATAAAGGAAGTGTTGCAGACCACACCTTTCTCCACTTATTCACCTGGTGACAATATGTATGTCGACACCCATCAATCATTGCAATTTAAGAATTTGGTAGTTAAAGGAGATATAGTCTCTACCGACCGGCTCCAGTTAGTCTCCAAAAATAAAACTGATTCTGATTTCAAAATCATATACGGGACGTATGAAGTGCCATCCTCTATCAGTGTAATAAATAATACACCGCGTTTAAGCAGTATATCATTTGACATTGCCGAAGGGATATCATTCGCTTATAATGATATAAATCTTCCTTCAGGGAAGTCGGAAGTATCCTTAATGAAAGGTCTCAATTTGGCTATTTCTTGGAATTTTGAAGAAAATGAATCAGATAAAACCGTAGGAGTGTATATTATTTCAGACAATGACACAATTATCTTAACCGGGAAAACTCTGAGCATAGGCAATATCTCATTTAGCGACAATACTCTTATAAAGGCACAAATACTATCTCTGAAAGATAAAACTATAGATCTTGCGACTCCGGGTTCTCTTAAAGAAAAGATTTCCTGGAATGAGGCTCCAGGCGTACGGTCTCTCACATTAAAAGGTCAAATGGATGCCACTGATTTCTGGTATATCAGGGATTATTTCCGCTCTCTTGAATCCTTGGATTTGAAGGCAGTCAAGATTATGGAATGTAATGCCATAGATAATGGAAGCTATATCGATAAGCATGCCGCTGATGAGTTACCAGGGGCTGCCCTGTGGGCTGCCAACTCTATAACACACCTTGTACTCCCGGAATCTTTGTCAGTAATTGGAGAGAACTCTTTAGGAGGAGTACTTGTTAAGAAACTTTCTATCCCTGCAGGTGTGAAAAAAATCTTGAAAAGTAATTTTGAGGATATTGGAGCTATAGAATCTTTGAACCCGGAACCGCCTGCAATAGAACCAATAGCCTTCCTTTATGCTGACACTCCCCAAAAATCAATTCTGTTTGTACCGAAAGGATCTGCAGAAAAATATCAGTCAGCTAAAGTTTGGCAAGATTTCAAATATATTATTGAAGGCAGCATGCCTGTCAATCTTTTTACAACTGTAATCAAAGACGGGGTGAAGTATGAATATGGCATTGATGGACTGACGGTAGTTGGATATGAAGGTCAACCTGTTGACATCGTTATCCCGGATGTAGTCAATATTGATAATAATGACTGCAAAGTAATCAGGATACAAGATAATGCATTTGAAAACTGTGCTTCTCTTGAAAGCGTGGTTATTGGAGATTATGTGACTGAAATTGGCAATTATTCATTTGCCCAATGCAGAAATCTTAAAAGTGTCTCTTTAGGTAAGGGGATTAAGAAAACCGGAAACTATTCCTTCGCCTATAACGAAAAGCTTGAAGAATGCAACCTACCGGCATCTCTTGAAATCATGGGAGAAGGCTCATGGAGAGGCACAAATCTTAAAAAGGTGGTTATCCCAGCCTCCGCAGCCCCGGCTAACGACCGACCGGTATTCACCTCAATATCAGGATTGGAAAATTTCTCCGTTGAGGATGGAAACAAATGGTATAAATGTATTGATGGGTCTCTTTATAGAATTTCAGAGGGAGGGCTTATCCTTGAATCTGTCCCTTGTAAGAAAACAGGCACACTCGTCATAGCGGATAATTGTACCTCTCTAATGAGTGGGGCCATTAGCTTAACCGGATTAGAGAGCGTTGTGTTTAACAGCAAATGTGAAGTTATTCCGAGTTATGCAGTAGAAGCCGATACTGAACTGACACACATAACTCTCCCTGCGAATGCATTCATCCATTCCGAGGCTTTTAATTGTCTTTATAACTTAAAGTCCGTTACCTTTACAGGTAATTTAAAAATGCATGATGGTATATTCTTCTTATGCACCGGATTAAACAATATTATTATTGATTCTGATAAGGATATTGTAGATCTTAACGGCATATTCGCAACCCCAGTTGATGAAATAAATATCTTTACTTCATCATTTGATAAAAACTTTGAGTACTCTGGAAAATATAATCTGTTTGTAGCCGGTGCTTCTACCGATGCATTCAAGAATGACGAAGCCTCAGAGGTTCAGGAAATGTGGGCTTATGGAATCGACCGAAATGAGAAAGTCATAACCATAACTCCCAAAGTAGATCGTCTTGCTATCGAGAGAGTACTTATCAATGGTAAGGAAGCTGAGAATATATATTCTTCTCGCGCTGATGCAGTTCCTGCATTCGTTTGCGCTGTTGACGACCTGAATAACCTCAACGTAACAATTGAGTATACCTTATTTGGCAGTCAGAAGATGAGTAGCGAATACAAGAGTGATTTTAACAATCAGATTCCTCACTCAGAGTCAGGTGTAGACTCAATACTGAATGAATCATCTGTCATTACCGAGGTCTATACGATAGACGGTATTCGGATGCTGAAGAATGCTTCTAAAGAAGAGATCAACCGTCTCCCCAACGGTATCTACATCTTCCGTGAAGGCAACAGAACCCGGAAAGTGGTAGTAAATAACTAAATTGATTCCTATTATAATGAGGTAGAATCAAGCGCAGGCTTGCCATTTCACAATGACTTGCCATATTGCGGATGCGTCCCGTGGATTTCTATCCCGGGATGCATTTTTTATCGGTTAATCTTTTGGGAATTACGGATTTTCGTTGTAAATTTGCAGAGGCAGGCATGATTTTGCGCAGAAGCTCAAATGGGTCTGGCGGGATAACGGTCTGCATTCATATTTAAGAGCGTTTACCTGATGTTTCATTTCTCATTACCGGAAACTTCGCAACTTTCTTTTGGAACAATCGAAATGAAAATATGGTGAATGTCCGTTGATCTGTAGGCTTTCCCCCTCTTCTCGGAGAGGGGGAGTTTGGAACATATAAATCAACGTGGGCTTCTGCTTTTGAAAGAAAACGGTCTGCCGAACACATTCCATATGTTCCGCAGACCGTAATAATTTTCCGAAAAAATCCCTTAGAGGGCTGTCTGAATCATTTCTTCAAGCTTTGCCTCTGTCTTGCTCCCTGCCTCTCGCATTAGCTCCTGACCCTCCTTGAAGAGGATATAGGTGGGATATTCCTGAAGTTTATATTTCATCTTGAGATTTCCATTGTAGGATGAGTCTACTGTCTCAACGTTAGCTTTTCCATCAAACTTCTCTCTCAATGTCTTCACAAGATATTTCACTTCCACTGCATCGTTCATCCCGGCGTGCTCAAACACGACAAGCGTAGGAACCGATTCGCGGATTTTTTCTACATAGCTTTTCATAATATAACCTTTTTATTTTTCCTTTATAACAAGGAACTCCTGTCCAAAGTTTAACTGTAGTCCGGATTCCCGACATAATAATCATTACCGCTAAAGAGTGGTCAGCGCAACTTCAGATGATACGCTTTTCGAAGTGGCCGGAGAGATATAGGAATCCTTGAACCCGAGAAAATACAGCACTCCGTCTATTCCAATCGTTGAGATGCTCTGCTCGGCTTCTGCCTTAACCTTCGGTTTAGCGTGGAAAGCGATTCCCAGACCCGCCTCTGAGAGCATAGGCAAATCGTTTGCCCCGTCTCCCACTGCGATTGTCTGGTCTATGTGGATATTCTCAACCTGTGCGAGAAGGCGCAGAAGCTCTTTCTTTCGTTTTCCATCCACTATATCGCCTACATACCTTCCGGTCAGTTTTCCATCCGGACCGACCTCAAGTTCGTTGGCATAAACATAATCAAAATTATATTTCTGCTTTAGATAATTTCCGAAATATGTGAAACCTCCGGAAAGAATGGCCGTCTTGTAGCCTGAACGGTTAAGAACCTTCATCATACGCTCCACACCCTCCGTGATTGGCAAATTCTCTGCTATCTCTTTCATGACGCTGACATCAAGCCCTTTGAGAAGCGCAACCCTCCTTGTGAAGCTTTCCTGAAAATCTATCTCCCCTCTCATGGCAGCTTCAGTAATGGCGCGTACCTCCTCTCCTACTCCGGCTCGATCCGCGAGTTCGTCGATAACCTCTGTCCGGATAAGCGTTGAATCCATATCGAAGCATATCAGACGTCGTGACCGACGATAAATCGTATCCTCCTGCATAGAAATATCATAATTCAATTCGCGGGAAAGACGCATGAGGTCGCTCTTCATCTTCAGCTGGTCGGCGGGCGTCCCTCTGACAGAAAATTCTATGCACGCCTTGGTTACGGGTTGTTCCTCTTCGTTCAGTGGGATTCGGCCTGTCAGACGTGATATGGAATCAATATTCAGACCTTGCTCGCTTATCACTTTCGATGTGGCGCAAATCTGGCTCGCCGTGATTTTGCGGCCCAGAATGGTGATGATATAACGGTTCTTTCCCTGACGGCTTACCCAATCTTCATACTCCTCCTCACTGATAATCTGAAACGACACCTGCACCTTCAGGGCGTTAGTCGTGAAAAGAAGCTCCTTCACTATCTCTCCGCTGCGGCGACTATCGGTCATGAAAAGAATGCCGAGCGAGAGAGTATGATGGATATCAGCCTGACCTATGTCAAGCACAGTCGCATCGTAACGTGCGAGAATTTCCGTCAAGGCAGCCGTCAAGCCACTCTTGTCAGCTCCCGAGATATTGATGAGAATCAACTCTCGCTGGGCGAGAGTCTTGTCTTCTGTCGGTGTTGTAATTTCTTGTTCAGACATATATATAGTGGATTTTATTTTCTTCCGGTTTTTCTCTTATGTCCCTTCCCCTTGGAGACATGTTTATTTCCGTGCGCTTTTTTAGCAGTTATCTTTTTCTCAGAATTCACCCCGGTCGCATATCCCTTTAACTTATCAGCCTGCTGCCGCGCATCTGAAAAATTCTTTTCCGCCGCCTTGTTAAACCATTTGTAGGCTTTCCCTTTGTCTTGTGCCACTCCGATACCGTCGCGCAACATCTCGGCATAACGATAAGCTCCTTCCGCATTACCTTTCTCTGCCGCTCTCCAATAATTCTCCGCCGCTATACGGCTGTCGGCGATGACACCATCTCCCATGCGAAAGCATCTCCCGACCTCCAGCATAGCATCTCCATTACCGTTTGATGCCGACTTCTTAAACCAATAGAAAGCTTCCGAGGGATTTTTCTCTACCAATTCTCCCTCCTGATACATTTTTCCCATTCTATACTGAGCTTCCGGATTTCCGGTCTGCGCCTCCCGGGCACAAACTTTCCATTCTTCAGAAACCACTGTCTTTCCGAAAGCCGTAGCCGCAAATAATGTGGCCACAAAAAGCGTCATAACACGAAATAATTTCATCATTCAAAAATTTTAAATCCTCCCGATCATTATTTTTTCCTTTTCCCTCGTCGGAATCCATTCCGGCATTTCCTCTTTCCCTATATCTCCCCTTCCCTGAATATCCAAACAAAAGGACGGCATCGATTTGAAAAGCGCCGATGCCGTCCTTTGGTTCAGTTATGATAGTTTTCAATCCTCCTTGGCTGCCTCTTTCTTCTGACGGTCAAGAAGAGCGATCTTCTCGTTGATTTGAGCGATGTCGTCTTTAATCTTCTGCATCTTCTTCTCAAACTCCTTGAGCATGGAATTGCCCGCTGATGATTTAACATTGAAGAAGCCAAGATTGTTTTCAATGGTCTTGAGCTCCTGACGGCGACTCTCGATGGCTCTTACGAGACGGTCTCGCTCACGACGTGACTCATCTCCCTCCATCTTCTTGACCTCACCTTCGAAACGGCTCATTCTGCGGCGTGACTCCCGGAGATCAAAGGCACCGAAGAGTCGGTCAAGCTCCTTGCGATAATCAGCCTGCACGGCATCTTTCTGACGGAAAGGCACATGGCCGATGTTCTGCCATTCGTTCTGGAGACCGCGGATAGTGTCGATGACCTCTTTTCTGTCAGATTCCTCTGAAATGGCTTTAAGCTTCTCGATTACCTCGCGTTTAGCCTTGAGATTTTCTGACTCCTCGTCGCGACGTCCGGAGAAGAGTTTCTTACGCGCATCATAGAATCCGTCTACTGCTGTGCAGAAACGCTTCCATATCTCGTCAGCCTGTTTTCTCTTAACCACGCCGATGGTGCGCCATTCCTTCTGAAGAGCCTGCATCTTCTCAAGAGAACCTTTCTCGGCAAACTTTTCAAGAAGCTCCTCTGCTTTTACGCACAAAGCTTCCTTCTTGGCGTAGTTATCCTTCAGCTCCTCTTTCGACTGGCGGAAATATTCTGCCTTGGCTGTGAAGAATTCATCACAAGCCTTACGGAAACGAGCGAAAAGGAGATTGTTGGTCTTCTTGGAGGCGAAACCGAGACCTTTCCATTCCTGTTGGAGAGCAAGGAATTCCTTGGTGGCGTTTTCCCATTCGGAGAACGATTTGAAATTGGAATAGTCGATGGCCTCTGCCTTTTCGCAAAGCGCGGTCTTCGCATCCTCATTCTCCTGCTCGGCTGCCTTCCTCTGCTGGAAGAAATCCTGATGACGCTTGTTGACCACTGTGGATGCCTCCTTGAAGCGAGCCCAAACTTCCTCTCTCAGCTCGCGAGCTACGGGACCTATTTCACGGAACTGATCGTGGAGCACCTGCAGACGGCGGAATGCCTCCACAGGGTCAGGAAGGAGGGCGAGGGCCTCAGCCTTCTCTACAATCATATTCTTAAGCTCAAGATTTTTCTTGAAATCAAGGTCGCGAAGCTCCTTATTCATCTTCAGGCGGTCGTAGAACTGCTCAACGGCTGTCTGATAATCTTTCCATATATCATTTTCATACCCTGCGGGCACCTCTCCACCATTCTTGAAATCCTGCTGAAGCTGCTGGAATTTGGAATAATGGAGGTTGATGTTGTCTATATCCTCCGTGATGCTTTTGAGCTCAGCTATGATATTCTGTTTCTGCTCCAGATTTGCGCGACGTTCTTCCTCTTTCTGCTCAAGGTAAGCATTTCTCTTCTCCCTGAATTCCGCAAGAAGGTCTTTCATCTTCGCCTCACACTCATCCGGAGTGGAAGAGAATTCCTCAGGTTTGTTGCCCTCGGCAATGAACGCTTCCATCTCTGTAGCTATCTGGCGGTTATGGAGAGTATAGAACACCTGTTTGATCAGAGCCACCTCCTTGTGTGCCTCAAGGTTACCGGATTCTATGATGCCCTTGAGAGCCTCGAGAAGCTCCGGCTTGCTCATGGCATGGTATGCCCTTGACATATCCTCGGGTTTGAGCATGGCGGGAGCGGCGTTTTCTCCGGCTGCTTCCACGGCAAGAAGATGGATTCCAGAATCGTCTACCGATACGGCTGTGACTGAAATCAATTCCGACACATCGGTTTTCTTAGACTCAGCCGCAGCCACAGGCTCGGCGGATACAGGGTTCGCAGACGCTTCCTGAGCGTCCGGGCGTGTGAATTCGTCTGAAACAGACGACTGCTTATCAAGCTCGTTCATTGCTGATAGGTTAGATGTTAAGAAGCTGACTCTCTTTTGTTTCCATTGAAAGGTTAAGGAGCAGCTCCGGTCATTTTTGCTTATTTCGCGTCAAAATTAGCAATAAATTCTTAAACTGCAAACTTTTGAGGCATTAATTCTTATTCTCTGAAGGGGCTGAGGAGAGCACTTTTGCCGAAATTATCCTCACATCCTCTTTCGGACGGTCGGCGGCATCAGTCTCTACTTTCTGGATTTTCTCCACGACATCCATCCCCTTGACAACCTGCCCGAACACGGTATAGGTGCCGTCAAGATGAGGGGTGCCCCCTACGGTGGTGTAGGCATCGCGTATTTCCTGAGGGAGAGGCTCCGGCTTGACGGCCTCTTCTGTCTGGCGGATGAGATCCTGCCGCAGATTCTCCAATCCTATGGAATCATGCGCAAGGCGCAGCTTCTTGATGCTGTCGTTGTGCGAAAGGGAGAGTTGCCGGAAATACTCCTGAAGACGGTTTTCATAGTTGCGCTTCTCCATAGCGTCAATACGTCCCGGAGAGACTTTCTTCCCGGTCACGATATAGAACTGGGAACCGGAGGAGCGACGCTCCGGATTAACATTGTCGCCGGTGCGAGCCGCAGCAAGAGCTCCGTATTTATGGAAATGCTTCGGATAGCGGATCTCTGCCTCGATTGTATAGCCGAGGTCTCCATCTCCGAGAGAAGCCCCTTCCTTGGCCTCCTTCGATTTCGGGTCGCCCGTCTGCACCATGAATTCATCAATGACACGGTGGAACAGGACTCCGTCATAAAATCCTTTTCCTACAAGTTTAAGGAAATTATCACGATGAAGAGGGGTGTCGTTATAAAGCTCCACCACTATGTCGCCAAGTGTGGTCTTTATTTCCACAAAAGCGTCCTGGGGGTCATAAACATTGTTTTCCTGGTTCATATCCTGTGAATATAGTGGCTGCAGCATGCATAGCATAAATGCAACCATGGTAATAAGTTTTTTCACTTCTCTCAGATATTATGATGCATCTCCGTGCCCGAGGCCGGATATATCCTTTTATAAATGCGACGGAAGTTGTCGTCTGAAAGTCGCAACTCTGCGGCTCGCTCCATGTAGTCGTCTCCCCAGATTGCCTGAAGAAGGGACCCGATGTAGCGGCGCTCCCGATCTTTTTCTATGGCTCCTTCAAGCAGAGGGGAAAGATATGAGGCGAAACCTTCGCTGTCGACTGCGTTTAGGAAGCGGGCGGTGCTTGAGAGGAACTGCCCCGTGCGGTCAACTTTTTTAAGGTTTTCTATCAAAACGGGAAGGTCTTCGGAGCATGTGTCTACATTATTGACTATATACTCATAAGTGGACATTCCGTTTTCGTCGTTTTCCAGAATTTTCTCTATTTGATTCATCTTTCAAATTTTTTCAGAACGCAAAGTAAATAAATTTTCCTCAATTTGGTAAAATAAAGCGTGAAATTTTTCTATATAAAACCGATTTATTAACTTTGCGGAAGAATACATCAGCTCCCAAAGGAGCAAAAACCGACAAAGTGATGAATACTGAGCCAACCAAGACAGAGGGGAATCTTAACCCCACCGACTATGTGATAGTTATCGGCAGGGAGTTCGGAAGCGGCGGAAGAAGAATCGGCAAGCTTCTGAGCAATCGTCTCGGCTGCTCCTACTTCGACAAGGAGCTCCTGGCGGAGGCGGCCAAGTCAATGGGATTCACCGAAGAGATCTTCAATGAGCACGACGAGAAGAAACCCTCTTTCTTCAATTCATTCTTTCAGGGAGTGTATGGCATCACTCAAAATTATCACGACATCACCATCGGGGGCGCGGCTCTTTATAAGGAGCAGAGTGTGGCCATAAAGAAGCTCAGCGAGCAGGGACCTTGCGTGATTGTGGGGCGGACAGCCGACTATGTCTTGCGTGACCACCCGAGGATGCTCAGCGTATTCCTCCATTCCCCTATCGAGCATCGCGCCGCAAGGATTGTGGAGCGAGGGGACGCCGAATCCCTTTCCAAGGCTGTGGAAATGGCTCGCCGCCATGACCGCGACAGGGAAAGTTACTATAATTATTACACCGGCAGAAAATGGGGACGGGCCAACAATTATCATCTCTCCCTCGATGCCTCCCGGCTTGACGATGAAGAAATAGCAGACATCATCATCCGGAGCCTACGTAAGTAACAATCGAATCAGTCATAGACTGGTTTGATTAATAAAAATATCAGGGGCAGAAGCGCGGTCTGTCGCTTGTCGTGAGACAAGAGGAAAGTCCGGGCAACCCAGGGCAGCATGTTTCCTAACGGGAAGCCGGCGGCGACGCCGGGGATAAGTGACAGAAAACAACCGCCACTGTTCTCCTTCGTGAGATGTGGTAAGGGTGAAAAGGCGGGGTAAGAGCCCACCGGGCCGTATGGCGACATGCGGCGCCGCACATCCCATGTGTTGCAAAGCCAAATATACCGGCAGCTAAGGATGGCCCGTCCATTGCCGGGGGGTAGGCTGCTGAAGCCCACGGGCAACCGTGCGGCTTAGATAAATGACAGACGCCAGCTCTCTGAGCGGGCACATAACCCGGCTTATAACGCTTCTGCCCTTTCTTAAAGCGATTGTCTTCTATTTGACGAAGACAATCGCTTTCTTTTGTATAAGCCCGCTTCCTACAAAAAACACCCTTGTCAGATGGTCGGATTTGAACAAACTTATCCCAAATTTCATTTTACTCATAACAATCTCTCTCTTTTTATTATAAAACCTCTCTCTCTTTTCCACCTAAAACTTTCCCAAATGAAGACACCCGAGCCCACCTCTGCTGCTCCACAGACTCCACAGCAGCCTCATGACAATAAGAAGAAGGAAGACAAGCCTTCTTTTGTCTCACGCCTTGTCACGAAATTGCAAGTAGCTCTCAACTATTTCTGGACCGGTGTCTGGAAAGATCCCAACAATTCTGCTAAAGTCAGGGTGCTGAAGGTCATCAACCTTTCCATACGTTCCTTCCTCGACCGCGACCTCCAGAACCGATCAATGTCTCTGACCTACTCGACGGTGCTGGCTATCGTCCCTGTGTTTGCCCTCCTTTTTGCCATCGGAAGAGGGTTCGGTCTTCAGGATTTGCTTGAGAAGCAAATTTATCAGAGCTTCCCTGCACAACATCAGGTGATTTCTCTGGCTCTCCGGTTTGTCGATTCATACCTGAAGGAGGCCTCTTCCGGACTTTTCGTCGGCGTGGGCATCCTGTTCCTGCTTTGGACCCTCATTTCACTCCTATCCTATATCGAGAGTGCATTCAATATGATTTGGGATGTCAAGCACGACCGCACACTATATCAAAAAGTCACAGACTATATCGCAATCTGCCTTATAGTGCCCATCCTTATGATCTGTTCCTCGGGCGTATCCATTTTCATGTCGACCACCGTGCAAGACAACATCCACCTTTCCATCCTCTCCCCCTTCGTCAATATTGCCCTTGAAGCCTCTCCCCTTATATTGTCATGGCTGGCTTTCTCCATTTCATTTTTCCTCATCCCCAACACGAAAGTCAACATCAAATATGCGGCCATATCGGGAGCGATTTGTGCCGTGGTTTTCCAGATTCTGCAACTCCTTTTCGTCAACGGACAGATATACGTATCCAAATACAACGCCATCTACGGTTCGTTCTCATTCCTCCCCCTCATGCTCATCTGGCTGCAGCTGTCATGGCTTATCCTTCTTTTCGGGTGTGTCCTGACTTATTCGCTACAGAACGTCTATGCCTTCAATTTTATGGGCGACTTATCCAAAATGTCGCATATCTACAAAAATAAGGTTGCCATCATTCTTATATCTGCCATTGTTATGCGTTTCCGCAGTGGAAAGACTCCGTTGACCCGTTCAAAAATCAGCATTCTTTTCGACATCCCTATCCGCGTGGTGTCAAGATTATGCGAACAATTTTACAAAGCCGGACTCATCAATTATATAATTCTCCCTGACGATAAAGTCGGTGTCGCACCCGCCACAGAAACCGGCTCCTTATCCGTCGGCGAGCTTCTCGAACGCCTCGATAAAGTCGGACAGTCGAATTTCATCCCGCTTTTCTCAAAAACCTACGGTCCGCTCCTGACCAAAATCGACGGCTGGCTTGAAGACAGCTATCAGACCATGGACCACATTTTGATAGCAGACATAGAGCTTCCAATCGACAGCGAAAAGCTGAAGAAAATCGACGAAGTTGAAGAACCATTTTTCCAGATGGATGACGACGCCGGCGGAGTGCCTGTTGCCAATGATGAATAATTTTGTTGCATTTATTATAAAATTTTTGCCAAAAATCAAAAAATGTCAGATTTATCAACATATTTGTTTGCTTTTTAAAACTCTCTGTTCTATCTTTGTGGAACATTTTCAGATTTCACAAAGCGAATCGCTCCTCCCCTCCCCAAGCTTTGTTAACCTTACAGACCCAAAGGGGTCTTCCCCCCATAAACTCAAAATTTCTCACAAACAGACAATATAATCTATGAGCTATCTGAAATTTGACAAAAGCCTCATGATAAACCTTGAGCAGAGCCTCCCGAAAGAGATGCTCCGCACAAATAAATCGGGGGCATATCACTGTACCACGATTGTGGGGTGTAACACCCGCAAGCAGCATGGTCTGCTCGTGATACCGATACCGGAGATGGACGACAAGGCACACGTGCTCCTGTCGTCGCTCGATGAGACGGTGATTCAGCACGGCGCTCCTTTCAACTTAGGTCTTCATCAATACGGAGAGGGGATATTCAGCCCCAACGGCCACAAATATATCCGTCAGTTCGACTGCGAATCGGTCCCGACCATGACATTCCGTGTGGGCGGAGTAATCATGACTAAAGAAAAGGTCTTCATCTCTCACGAGAACCGTATCCTTATCAAATATACCCTCGTGGAGGCTCATTCCCCCACGACTCTCCAGTTCCGTCCTTTCCTCGCCTTCCGCAACGCCAACGACCTCTGTGTGGAAAACGGGGCTATCAACACTGCGACAGAACCCGTCAAGAACGGTATCTCCACCTGTCTCTACGACGGATACCCAAATCTATACATGCAGTTTTCCAAAGAACCGGAATGGGTGGCTGACGGCCATTGGTACAAAGGGATTGAATATTACAAAGACAAAGACCGCGGAATCCCTTATAAGGAAGACCTGTGGGTGCCGGGGTATTTCCAGCTCCCTATCAAGAAAGGGGAAAGCATCATCTTCTCCGCATCTACTTTCGAGGCTGATCCGGCTGACTTCAGCGAGACCTATGCTCAGGAACTCACGACACGCACCTGCCGCACAAGCTTCTATAACTGCCTTAAAAATTCAGCCAAGCAGTTCTATCTAAAAAAGCCGGACGGAATGTATATCATGGCCGGATACCCGTGGTATAATGTCCGCGCGAGAGATGAACTCATGGCTCTTCCCGGGTGTACACTCGCCATTGACCATAGAGAAGACTATGAGCTGATTATGGCCACATTCCTTGACGCTCTCAGAAAATATATCGACGAGGGTGTGAAAGATCGCACTATCGGAGAAATCGATCTCCCCGACGTACCCCTTTGGACCGTCTGGGCTATACAGCAGTTCAAACGAGCCACAACCACCAAGGAATGTCGCGAAAAATACGGCCAGGATGTAAAATGGATTGTAGACCAGATTCGCAACGGCAAAATAAATAATCTGAGACTTGACCCCAACGGGCTGCTTTATTCGGATGGTTCTCAAAAGCCGGTCACATGGCTTTCCGCTTCAATCGATGGGAAACCAATCATTCCGCGCACAGGTTATATCCTTGAATTCAACGCGCTTTGGTATAATGTCCTCCGTTTTCTCATTGCCCTTTATGATGGAGATGCAGCAATGGAGGAGTATCTTAACGACATAAAAGCTCTTTCCGAGACGGTCAAGGAATCTTTCATCTCAACTTTCCTTAACGACTACGGCTACCTCTACGATTACGTCAACGGGACATATACCGACCTTGAGGTGCGCCCCAACATGGCAATCGCAATCGGTCTGGAATATTCTCCCCTTGACCGCAGGCAGCGTAAGAAAGTGCTGGATTTCGTGACCCGCGAACTCCTCACTCCCAAGGGTCTTCGCTCTCTCAGCCCGAAGAGCTACGCCTACCATCCTCAATATCTCGGTGATCCTATCCAGCGTGAATATGCCGTGCATCAGGGTCCGGCTCGTCCGTGGCTATTCGGGTTCTATGCCGATGCATATTTCAAGGTGTTCGGAGTCAGCGGGCTCGGATTCATAGAACGTATGCTCATAGGATATGAAGACGAGATGACGGAAGGGTGTATCGGCTCTCTGTCCGAAATGTATGACGGCAACCCGCCCTACACCGGACGCGGCGCTGTCAGCACTGCCAAGAATGTCGGGGAAATCCTGCGCACTCTCAAGAACGTGAAAGAATTAAATAAACTACAAACCATAGAAACCGAAGAATCGAAATGAAGGCATTAATGTTTGGCTGGGAATTCCCGCCACATATCCTCGGCGGTCTCGGCACAGCGAGCTACGGATTGACAAAAGGAATGCATGCCAACGGCAATCTTGACATTACTTTCGTTATCCCTAAGCCCTGGGGCGATGAAGAGAAAGGTTTCGCAAATATTATAGGAGCCTGCAACACTCCGGTGGCCTGGCGTGATGTCTCCTGGGATTACGTCAACCAGCGAATCGGAAAAGTGATGGATCCTCAGACATATTTTGACCTGCGCGACCACATCTACGCTGACTTCAACTATATGCGGCTAAACGACCTCGGGTGTATTGAGTTTTCCGGAAAGTATCCCGACAACCTTGTGGAGGAAATCAACAATTATTCCATCGTGGCCGGAGTGATAGCCCGCACTGTTCCGTGCGACATTATCCACGCTCATGACTGGCTCACTTATCCTGCCGGGATTCACGCAAAAAACGTGACAGGCAAACCTCTGGTGATTCATGTGCATGCCTCTGAGTTCGACCGTTCGAGAGGGAAGCCGAACCCCACAGTGTTCGCCATTGAGAAAGATGGCATGGAGAATGCCGACCATATCATAACCGTCTCCAACCTGACGCGCAAGACGGTTATTGAAAACTACGGTATTGACCCTGCTAAAGTGACAACCGTCCACAACGCCGTAATCCCCCTTGACGAGGAGACGCTCAACCTCAAAAGAACTGACTCCAAAGATAAGGTGATAACATTCCTTGGACGTATCACTATGCAGAAGGGTCCGGAATATTTCGTTGAGGCTGCTGCCAAAGTCTTGAAAAAGAATAAGAACGTTCGTTTCGTAATGGCCGGAGGAGGCGACATGGAGAAAGACATGATTCGCCTTGCGGCAAAACGCAACATCGCAGACCGCTTCCATTTCACCGGATTCCTTCGTGGGAAAGAGGTATATCAGATGTTCCGCGATTCGGATGTTTACGTCATGCCGTCGGTCTCCGAGCCATTCGGCATCTCCCCTCTCGAGGCTATGGAAATGGGTGTGCCTTCAATCATTTCAAAGCAGAGCGGATGTGCTGAGATTCTTGACAATGTTATCAAGACTGACTATTGGGATGTTGACGCTATGGCAGACGCCATGCATTCCATCATCAGCAACAAGGCTCTCTACAACACCCTCCGCGACCGTGGCATTGAGGAAATTCACGGCATAACCTGGGAAAAAGCCGGAAAGAAAGTGATCGACATCTACAATAAGGTGATTGAGTCACGTCAATGATATCTTCCTCCTCAATTCTCCTATTATCAAGCCAATAAAAACAGAAAGACAATATGAAATCAGTTTGTTTCTATTTTAAGATTCATCAGCCTTTCCGCCTGAAACGCTATAGATTCTTCGACATAGGCAACGACCATTATTATTTCGACGATTTCGCCAACGACGATATCATCACCCGCGTTGCTCAGCAAAGCTATATCCCCATGACGGAGACTCTCCTCCAGATGGTGGAAAATTCAAACCGAGAGTTCAAATGCTCCCTCTCAATCTCCGGAACCGCAATCGAGCAGCTTCAGCTATATGTGCCGGAATATATCGATCTTCTCAAGAAGTTGTCTGACACCGGATGTCTTGAAATTCTCGCCGGAACATATTCTCATTCCCTTTCTTCGCTCGAAGACCCTGAAGAGTTCATGAGGGAGGTGAAGCAGCACAGCGACCTTGTGAAGCGTCTTTTCGGTCAGACTCCGAAGGTGTTCGCAAACACGGAGCTTATCTATGACGATGAAATCGCTACCCTTATCGCAGCTATGGGATTCAAGACTATCCTGACCGAGGGGGCAAAGCATATCCTGGGTTGGAAATCGCCTGATTATGTCTATTCCGCAATCTCCGCTCCCAACGTGAAACTTCTCCTCACCAACGATAAGCTCGCCGATGACATCGCTCGCAATTTCAACAATACTGCATGGGACGAATACCCTCTGACCGCGGACAAATACGTAGACTGGATCGCTTCCTTGCCGGAAAATGAACAGGTCGTGAATCTCTACCTCAGCATGGACACTTTCGGCACATTCCTTCCCAAAGATACGGGTATCTTCGAATTCATGAAGGCTCTGCCCCATTTCGGAAAGGAGAAAGGTGTGAAGTTTACGACTCCTTCTGATGTTGTGGCTAAACTCAAGCCGGTCGATGCTTTGTCCGTGCCGTTCCCGATTTCTGACATCGATGAGGCACGCGACGTTTCGGCTTGGAAGGGAAACGAACTGCAGAACGAGGCTTTGAGCAAACTGTATGGTGTTGCAGAGCGTGTGAACCTATGCCAGGACCGTCGTCTCAAGCAAGATTGGGAGTATCTCCAGAGTAGCGACCACTTCTACTATATGAGCACAAAGAATATGGCCGACGGTGCAAGTCACGCTGCGTTCAGTCCGTATGACTCTCCTTTCGCGGCTTTCACAAACTATATGAATGTGCTTGCCGACTTCCTCGTGAGAGTGGAGGAGCAATATCCCGAAAATATCGATAATGAAGAGCTTAACTCTCTTCTTCTCACCATCCGCAATCAGGCTTCCGAAATAAATGAGCTTAACAAGGAGGTGAAGAATCTGCGCAACAATATCCTTAACGCTGATGATTCCACACATGCTCCTAAGGAAGAACTTCTTGAAATAGCAGAGAAAGCCGATGTGGAAGCCCCGAAATCTGAGGTTGAGCCTGCCAAACCGGCTCCTAAGAAACGGGGAAGGAAACCGGGGTCAAAGAAAGGCGCTAAATAATCCCGCTTTATGAATATGCTGAAAGCTCCGCTCACAGTGTGTGGGCGGAGCTTTCTTTATCAACAGAAGAAATTCCAACGGGCACATCAGCCGAACTTGGAAATCTTGCGGAGCTGCGGTTCATTTAGAATACGGATGCGCCGACCGTCCACAAGAATAAGCTTCTCTGTCATGAAAGCCGTCAGTGTCCGGATTGCGTTGGAGGTAGTCATGTTGGAAAGATTGGCGAGATCTTCGCGGCTCATATAGATTTTCAGCGTTGATTCGTCATCCTCCAGTCCGTAATTGTCGGCGAGGAGAAGAAGGGCTTCTGCCAGACGTCCGCGGATATGTTTCTGAGTGAGATTGACAATCTTGGTGTCTGAACCTCCGAGATTGCATGAAAGCTCGTGGATGAAAAACATCGCGAGATCATTATTGTTGCGGATTAAGCTTTCCACAATCCTCATTGGGATACTTCCCAAGACAGATGCCTCGAAAGCTGCACACGTAGAGACATAGTTCTCGTGCGCGAAATAGGCACGATAACCGAAATATTGCACGGGACGATAAAGACGCAGAATCTGGACTCTGTCGCCAACTCCGCTTTTATACATCTTTACCTTTCCTTGAAGAAGACACCAGAGATTCTCCGGCTCTTCCTGCTCTGCATATATAATTTGTCCTTTTTTATAGTGAGAAATCGTGAAATTATCAGTGACGATGCGTTTTTCCTCTGGAGATAATATTTTCCAAAGGTCTGACAAATCTTCGCTGATTATTTGCTCTAAGGTGCTTTTTCTTAACATTTCAACTCAAGAAATGGTTATGGGATAAAGTAAAATCACAAAATTTTATGTTTTACAACACAAATTTATAACATTTTTCTGTAACATAAAAACTAAATATAGTTTTTCCCATAAAAATTTCCTTTTTTCACCAGAAATAAACCCAAATATGTCAATCCGTCATTTATCTCCGCTTGATTTTTCCGTTTGGCGTGTGGGGGATGTCACTGTTCAGTATTATCCTCTTGGGTCTCTCCCACGGGGAAAGTAGTTCTTCAAGTTTACCCCGAATGGCTTGCTCTCCTCCGGGATAGTCCGGTTCCTCTATAAGAAGCACAACCTTCCTGCCCCATTTCTCATCCGCTTCGGAAGTCACCATAATTTCTCCCTTGAAAAGATGTGATATCCGCCTCTCCACACTTTCCGGATTTACCTTTCGCCCTCCCGTGATTATGACATTGTCATATCGTCCTTCGATGGTGAAGGAACCGTCGGCTGCTATCGCGGCGATATCGTTTGTAATAAACCTCTCCCCGGTGTCAAATGAAATGACAAGACACTCTCTTTCGTCAACCCCGACTGATATGCCGGAGAGAGGAATAAACCTCCCCTCCTCTTCGTTGACTTTGCGCAGGGCTATGTGGGAAGCGGTCTCGGTCATGCCGTAGCTTTCATAGGCATTAAGTCCGGCCTCTGCAATCCTCTTCCTGACTTCGGGTTGGATAGGAGCGCCCCCGATAAGAAATGTCGCGACGTGGGGAAGGTCATTGATATGGTCAAGGATATGCAACATCTGTGAAGGGACAACTGAAAGGAGGGTTATCTCCTCGTTCCTCCCAATGTCTGCTAAAGGGCGGTTCGTGGGGGTCTCCCAAGTGAATTCACAGCCGGCAATCTCACTTCTCACTGCCATCATTTTTCCTCCGATAAAGTCTGCTCCGACGCAGGAATGCAGTCTGCTATGGCCGTCTATGGAGAAGAAGGAGTTTGTGCGTCGGGCACTTCTCTTCATGAATTTCTTACTTAGACTGATTTCCTTCGCTACTCCCGTAGATCCGGAGGTATGGGCTGTTATGGCGTCTCTCCCATCTCTCCATTCTTTTAAGAACTCTTCGAATGTCATATCATAGATGCCACTTCAAGTCTTTGAACTGAGAATAATCAAACTTTGAGCTCGCATCATATTTGAGATGATCTCTTTCAAGACTGACCGGAGTCACGAAGTTGTCAGTGAAGACACCTCCGGTCCCAAGCCCTTGCGGACCCTCGGCTTTAAGTGCGGCTGTCCACTGCGCTATCGCATTCAGTCCGACATTCGATTCAAGTGCGGACGTGACCCACCACCCTATTCCTCTTTCGCGAGCCATAGCTATCCATTCAGCTCCCCCTGAGAAACCTCCGCACAATGCGGGTTTAAGAATGATGAAGGAGGGTTTGATTGTGTCCAGAAGCTGTCTGCGTGCCTCTGTGGAGCTTATTCCAATCAGTTCCTCGTCAAGAGCAATCGGCACCGGAGACACTGAACACAGAAACGCCATAAGTTCGGCATTTCCTGCAGGTATAGGTTGTTCTATCGAATGAATGTCAAGTTCTGCGAGGCGTTTCAACCGAGGCAGGGCATTGTCCATGGTGAATCCGCCATTGGCATCTACCCGGAGCATGAGGCGTGAGGAATCGAAATGCTTTCTCACATATTCAATCATCTCAATCTCCTTTTTCCAGTCGATGGCTCCAATTTTTAGTTTAAGACAGCGGAAACCGGCTCGCACCTTCTCGTCGATACGCTCTATCATCTTGTCGAAATCACCCATCCACACAAGACCATTAATCTCTATCTCCGATTTCCCTTCAGTGAAGTCCGTCGGAAAATATACCCCTTTGCAGCCATTGGAATAATCGAGAATGGCCTGCTCCAGTCCGAACTGGATTGATGAATGACGGGAAAGATCCGTATCTTTTCCTATGGCGACATTCGCAAGAACCTCTGTCAGTTTCCAGACATAATTTCCGTCAGCCTCCGGGGAGAGGCCGGGAAAAACCGCGGCCTCCCCTATACCGAAAACTGAAGGATTGTCTTCATCGAACACCTTTACGAGAAAGGTGGGCTTCTCTGTCATGACCCCTCTCGATGTGCCTCCCGGTTCCTTGAAATGGAGCAAATAGGGCGCAAATGAAAATCTCATTGTCAAGGAAATTTTGGAAATTGGTCAAAGTCAGGGTCTCGTTTTTCAAGGAAAGCGTTCTTACCTTCCTGAGCCTCATCCATGAGATAATACATTAGAGTAGCATCTCCGGCAAATTCCATAAGGCCCGCTTGTCCGTCGAGTTCAGCATTAAGACCTCGTTTAATCATACGGATTGCAAGGGGTGAGCGCTTCATTATGGTGCGACACCAATCCACGACCTCATCTTCAAGTTTGTCAAAGGGCACTACCTTATTGACCATCCCCATCTCAAGAGCCTCCTCGGCAGTGTATTGACGGCATAGGAACCATATTTCACGTGCCTTTTTCTGACCTACACAGCGGGCAAGATATGATGAGCCAAAGCCGGCGTCGAAACTGCCTACTTTCGGGCCTGTCTGACCAAAGCGGGCATTGTCGGATGCGATGGAAAGGTCGCAGACCACATTCAGCACGTTTCCTCCTCCAATGGAGTAACCGTTGACCATAGCAATCACCGGTTTTGGAAGAGAGCGAATCGCGTGGTGGAGCTCAAGAACATTCAGGCGTGGCACTCCGTCGGAATCCACATACCCTCCACGTCCCTTGGCATTCTGGTCGCCGCCGCTGCAGAAGGCCTTGTCGCCGGCTCC
Source organism: Bacteroides sp. (assembly GCA_014801875.1). GTDB lineage: Bacteria > Bacteroidota > Bacteroidia > Bacteroidales > Muribaculaceae > Lepagella. The sequence goes on from JAAVDJ010000010.1 coordinate 184,132, forward strand.
CGTGAGAACGACTACTCTAATATCGGAACGCTCCCGGCATATTGCCATTGCGTCAAGCATCTCCCGATTGGTCAGGGGACGGAATGCGTTGTAGACCTCCGGCCTGTTGATTGTGATTTTGGCAATTCCTTCGAATTCCTCGAAGAGAATATCCGTATATTGTTTAATAGGTTTCCAGTTGTACATATTTCAAGATTTATTAGTTATCTATCCTGTTTATTATCCCTTATCGCATTTCGCCCTGAAGTAATTCTTCAGGACTTCCGCGCTGTAGTCCGGGGGACACACTATCCTCATTATCCCTTTCCCTTTCATCCCGAGGAAGACGGGGAGTTTCCTTTGCAACTCATCTTCTGAAGAGACCTCCTCATAGTTCCAGCCATAACCTTCGGCGAGATGCCTCAGCGGTAGCGCCGGATGTGCGCAGAAATATTTCTCCCGTTCTTCAAGCGAGGAGGTGGTGGCGATAAATCGGAAAATTCCCCCTCCTCTGTTGTCCATTACTATTATCTTCATTGTGTCTGCCACTTCCTGAAGCGAAAGAGCATTCACATCGTAGGCCATCGACATATCTCCGGTCAGAAGGAGTGTTTCCTTGCCATATGCCATCGAACCTCCGACTGCTGTAGAAGCGGAACCATCTATTCCCGACACTCCCCGGTTGCAATAGGAGGCATGGGCGGAATAACGTCCTAAAATCTGTGCATACCTTACTGTGGTGCCATTTGAAAGGAAAAGATTCATTCTGCCCGGAATGGTCTCGAATATCCTGCGGAATGCTCTCAGTTCTGACCATTCCACAGAGTCTATATACCCCTTTTTTACTTCCGATGCACTCTTTCGGAGTCGTTTCCAAAGTTCGGAATAGGATTCCTTTCCCTCCTCTTTGACGCAAAATTTTGCCGCTGCATTCGCAAGCTGATATATGAACCGTGAGGGTTCTGTCTCTATCCTTTTGGAAAGAGACATAAAACAGTCGACGGTGGTATGATGCCTCCCCACAGACCAATGCTGAATCCTGTGGCGGTGGCGTCTGAGATATTCCTTCAACATGCGCGAAACCAAAGCTCCTCCTATTGAAATCACTATGTCAGGCGCATATTGGGCGAGTTCATCCCTATGCCATGCGGTTAGGACTGCATCGACATCCGTGGCATCTTCGCTTACATGGAGATTGGATAATGTCTCGAAAAAAGGAACAACATCCGGAAGGGCACAAAGACGGGCTGCCGCCTTGTTCATCTGTGATGAGGGGGGCATGAAGCCGGCAACGAACATGACTCGCTTTCCGGCCATCTCTTTTGCAAGCGATCTGACAATCTCTTTGTTGACAAACCCTTCTGCTTCCAGAATATCTATCTCTCTGACGGGTTGGAACTCTCGGTTTTTCTTTCGACCTAATTCTCCTCCAAGAGCGACATTGATATGCACCGGTCCTTTCCGTCCGGATGTGGCTTCAATGAAAGCATCGTTGGAAATACGATTGACATACCATTTCATTTCCTCATCTTCCTCTCCGCCTGCCGGAATTTCATAACTTTTCTTGACAAAGTTTGAAAGAGCCTCAAACTGACGCAGGGTCTGGGAATCATCCTGGTCAATCCATTGACCGGGACGGTCTGCCGAAACGACGATAAGGGGTACTCCCTGATAGAAGGCTTCTGCCACGGCGGGGGCATAATTCAGTAGTGCCGTGCCGGAGGTGCATATCAGCATGACAGGCCTCTGGCTGACGGAAGCTATACCGAGTGCGACAAAAGCAGCCGAACGTTCGTCTATGACGACGTGAGGCTTGAATTCCTTCCTCTCAGACACTCCGACAAGCAGGGGGGTGTTGCGTGTGCCGGGAGAACAAACCACATCCCTTACCCCGTGTCCGGACATGACATCAAGGAGAATTGTGCAGAATATTTTGTCAGTATCCATTTTTTACACAAATTTCATCGGACTATATCCTCGCAGAAAAGCATCAGCCTCCATTCTCTTCTTCCCTGCCGGCTGGAGGGAAAGGATTTCTAACGGATAATCAGTCGTTCCGACAAAAAGTTGATTTTTCGTCACTTTCACTTCTCCGGGACAGAGAGAGGGAATATCTTTACTCACTGCGGTCTGAAATATTTTCACATCGGCGATGGCTTCCGGATTTTTAACATCCACCATCTGTGTCCATGCTGCCGGATATGGAGAAAGACCCCTCACGAGATTATGAATCTCCTCTGCCGTACGATTCCAGTCGATATGGCAGGTTTCCTTAAATATCTTTGGGGCAGGAGTGAATTCACCTTCCGGCTGTGGTTCCGGGGTTACGTTTCCGGCCTCTATCTCTTTGACAGTATGCGCCACCATATCGGCTCCAAGTTCCATAAGCCGGTCATGCACATCCCCGACATTATCCGTAGGAAAAATCTCAACGCTTCTCTGCTCGATTATGTCTCCGGTGTCTATCTCATGTTTGAGGAAGAATGTGGTGACTCCTGTTTCCTTTTCTCCGTTGATGACTGCCCAGTTTATCGGAGCCGCACCGCGATATTTCGGAAGAAGAGAAGCGTGGAGGTTGAAGGTGCCTTTCGGAGGCATACTCCACACAATTTCAGGAAGCATGCGGAAAGCTATGACAATAAACAGATCCGCATTTATCTCCCGAAGCTGGGCAATAAACTCAGGATTCTTCAATTTCTCAGGCTGAAGCACCCTTATTCCTCTTTCCACAGCAAATTTTTTGACATCGCTCTGAATAAGTTTATGCCCTCGCCCGGCAATTTTATCAGGCATGGTTACGACTGCAACTATATCCGCCCCGTCGTCGAGAAGACGACGGAGAGAAGCTACCGCAAACTCGGGTGTACCAAAAAACACTATCTTCATTTCTATTTCATTTTTCTTTGTAAATCAGCGCCGTTATTCATCGCAATAGTGGCGGAGGACCCGGCGATAGGAATTGAATATCTTTGACTTGGACACAAAACCTACATATTTACCGTTGTCTACTACCGGCAGATTCCATGCGTTGGTCTTGTCAAAAATCCGCATCACTTCCTCCATAGGTTGATTTATCTCAATGCGTGCCGGTGGCATCGACATGAATCGGGTGACGTGCATTTTCTTGTAGAGATCGGGGCGGAACATGATGTTGCGGATGTCATCAAGAAGAACTGTGCCAATCAGCATCCCTTCTCCATCGACAACAGGAAACAGGTTACGGTTGGACGTTGCGATGATGTCAACCACCTCCTTCAGATTCATCTCCGGCCTGACACTCTTGAAATCCCGCTCCACAAGATTGTCTATTTTCAACAATGTCAACACTGCCTTATCTTTCTCATGGGTGAGTAATTCCCCTTTCTGTGCAAGACGCATGGTGTAGATGCTGTAAGGCTCGAACATGCGGATTGTCATGTAGGAAAGTAGCGAGACAATCAGCAGAGGGAGGAAAAGACCGTATCCACCCGTCATTTCCGCAGTGAGGAAGATGGCCATGAGGGGCGCGTGCATGACCCCGCTCATCACTCCGGCCATTCCTAACAGTGTAAAATTCTTTGTCGATATTCCTACCCCTCCGAAAAGATGATTCAGCACAAAAGCGAATAGAAATCCGCATAATGCCCCGACAAATAGGGAGGGAGCGAAGGTGCCACCAACACCTCCGGCTCCGTTGGTAGCGCTTGTGGCAAACACTTTAGTCAGGATTATCGCTCCGATGAAGCAGGCTATGAACCAGATGTTATCGCGATCCACATAGAAGAAGGTGCCGTCTACAATCTTTGAATAGTCGCCGTCAAGAAGATTGTTGATCGCTTCATATCCCTCACCGTAGAGAGGGGGGAGCACGAAAATCAAAACGGCCATTATAACTCCGCCGATCAGAATCTTCTGATAACGTTTCTCTATGCGAGAGAACATCTTCTCCATCATGAACATCGCCCGGGTGAAATAAAGGGAGATGAAGCCGCAGAAAATGCCCAACAGCAACGCATAGGGTATTTTTGACACAGAGAAGGGTTCGCTCTGCGAGAAGAAGAACTCGGCGTTATAGCCCTCCAGAAGGTAGGCTACGGTAGCCCCCGTGATTGATGATATGAGCAGCGGCATGACGGTAGCACCGGTAAGGTCTATCATCAATACTTCCAGAGTGAAAAGCATTCCGGCTATCGGTGCGCGGAAAATTCCGGCTATCCCCGCGGCGGCACCACACCCCACGAGAAGCATCAGCGTGCGCGAAGAGAGACGGAACGCCTGCCCGATGTTGGAGCCTATGGCCGCTCCCGTGAATACTATAGGGCCCTCTGCTCCTACCGAACCTCCGAAACCGATGGTGATGGACGAAGCTACAAGCGAAGCATACATATTGCGCTTCTTGAGCCGGGATTTATTACGCGAGATTGCATACAGCACCTTCGTCACGCCATGCGAGATATTATCCTTGACTACAAACTGCAAAAAAAGCGTCACAAGGAAAATGCCCACCATCGGATATACAAGATACAGATAGTTGGCCGTTGTCGTACTGAGATGAGCGGTCAGAAATCCCGAAATGAGATGAATGAGATATTTCAGCAGCTGTGCGGCGAAACCACACACCACTCCCACCACAAGAGCGAGGATTATCAGGAAATTCTTCTCCTTGATATGCCTCTCCCTCCAGCTTACCACCTCTACCCACCAACGGGTGAATGCGTTATGTGTTTCCTTATATGCCATATTTTTTCTTTGGTTATTTTCCCTCTCCCCACAGAATCGTGCGGATTGTGTATATGAGAATCTTTATGTCGATGAAAAGCGACATATTAGATAGATAAATCAGGTCATAGCGCGTGCGCTCCACCATCTGTGCAACCGTGGATGCGTAGCCATACTTAACCATGGCCCACGATGTTATTCCCGGCCGAACCTGACAGACCAGACCATAATAAGGGGCTTCCTTCACTATCTGTTTTATAAAATACTCCCGCTCGGGGCGTGGACCTACAATTGACATATCCCCTTTCAAGACATTCCAGAACTGAGGCAACTCATCAATCCTGTATTTTCTCAGAAAACGTCCGAAGGGGGTGACTCTTGAGTCGCCGTCTACCGTCAGCGCGGGACCTCCTTTCTCCGCCTGCTCACACATTGTCCGGAATTTATATATCCTGAATGGCTTCTGATGACGCCCTATCCTTTCCTGTGAATAAAACACCGGTCCGGCTGAGTTTCTCTTTACCCCCAACGCCACGAGTGTCATCAAGGGAGACAACAAAACGAGCACGGCAATGGAAGCCAACACATCAAACACTCTCTTCACATTCTTTGATGATTCAGACAGTGTCGGAGATGTAATATCCACAAAAGGTTCCCCATATATATCCTTGAGCCGGATGGAGGAGGTCAGGAAAGACATAGTGTCTGGCGCAATCCTTATTGGAATTTCAAGGGGAAAGAGATGGTAGAGAATTGCGAGCACTTTCGCATCATCATGATTCTTCAGAGCTATCACTACATTGTCTACCTTGTTACGCATACACACCTCTTTCAGCGGAGTGTCGGTGCGAACCGTTCGATTGTCCTTGATATTATCCTCCCCTTCCACGGGCACGAATCCGATGATTTCATGCCCCATTCGGTCTGTATTGGATTCCAACCAATTCCCCACCCGTCTCGCCACTTCCGAATCACCGATTATCAAAGTGCGAAATTTCCATTGCCTCTTTCTGAAATGCATTCTGGCAAGAATCGTTATCGAAAGTCTTCCTATATAGGTCAGAGAAAAGAGTAGACCGAATAATATCAGAATCAACTCATAATTCACCCTGCGGAACCCCGTATGGTCATTGATTAGGAAAGCGAGGTAGATCCATACGGTATTCAACAGAGCTGAAGAGATTGTAGACAGCACCTCTTCGAGTCTTGACTTTCCGAAAGGACGGTTATAATATCCGCTCAGCCAGTAAATGGCCAGCATCAGGACCGGGACTACCGCCTGTTCCCAGATCATCTTTGGCTCAAGGAGGAAGTCTCGTAAGGAAGGATGTAGGCTAAAGGATTTTATGAGGATATGATACCTGCAGATGTCGAAGAGTCCGAACGCGACAAAGGAGGTGAACAAATCGCTCACCACATATTTCATCCTTTGAAACTCTTCTGAATCCGGGCGTCTCGTCATCTTATCACCTTTACCAATCCTCCGGAACCGACTTTGATTATATTGCTTGGAGCCGGTGCGGAAGTCTCTTCCCGTCGGAAATGAGCCACATAGTCGACTCCCTCAAGTATCTCGGGTGAAATCTGGGAATAGATTGAGGGGGCTTTCTTCCCGCTTATGTTCGCTGAAGTCGAAACCAACGGACGTCTCAATCTTCTGCAAAGCTCGGCAGAATAATCCTCTCCTGTAATCCTGACTCCGAGCGAGCCGTCGGGCGCAAGAAGATTCTTAGCTACACCCTTCCCTTTGTCGTAGATTATCGTCAGAGGATTCACGGCAGCCTCTATCAATTGCCACGCCACTTCGGGAACTTCCTCCACAACCCTCTCAAGAGCCGCCTCTCCCTCGACAAGCACAAGCATCGATTTGCTTTCCTCCCGCTGTTTCAACGCATATATCTTGGCTACTGCTTCCGGATTGGTTGCATCACATCCTATACCCCACACCGTATCCGTAGGATATAATATGATTCCTCCATCTCGAAGCACTTTTACCGCCTCTCTTATATCTTCCTGAAAAGTCATTGTTTCCTAATTAAAAATTATATTTCATCGTCCTCGTCCGACACCTTTTTTCACCAATTTCAATAAGTGCCGTTTTTAATTGCTTCTATCTCCTCCATCCAGAGTTTTGAACTCGCATCGGAGGGCATTCTCCAATCTCCGCGGGGAGAGAGACACACACTTCCCACTTTCGGGCCATCGGGCATACATGACCTTTTGAACTGCTGAGAGAAGAAACGGCGATAGAAGTTCTCAAGCCAACGCAAAATAGTGGCATCTTCATACACCCCTTCGAATGCAATCTTAGCTATGAAATATATTTTGGCCGGAGAGAATGAATTGCGCAATAGATGATACATGAAGAAATCGTGCAGTTCATAGGGGCCTACGAGGTCTTCGGTCTTTTGAGATATTTCATCCGAACCGGAGGGTACGAGTTCAGGACTGATAGGAGTATCTACTATATCAAGCAAAATGTGTCCTGCCTCTTCCTCCATCTCCATAGCAAACCAGCTGACCAAATGCTTCACAAGAGTCTTGGGCACTGAGGCATTCACTCCATACATTGACATATGGTCGCCGTTATACGTACACCATCCCAACGCCAACTCCGACATATCTCCTGTGCCGATTACGATTGCATTCTCCTTATTGGCAACATCCATCAATATCTGTGTGCGTTCCCTTGCCTGGGAATTTTCATACGTCACATCATATTTCCGGGGATCCTGACCTATATCCGAGAAATGCTGGCTGACAGCTTTCCCGATAGGAATTTCCAATGCTGTCACTCCGAGTTTTTCCATCAACCCCACTGCATTGTTCTTGGTGCGTGAGGTGGTTGCCATTCCCGGCATTGTTATGCCGATGATTCCCTTTCTGTCAATACCGAGCAAATCAAACGCACGAACTGTCACAAGAAGCGCCAGTGTTGAGTCAAGCCCACCTGAGATTCCTATCACAGCTTTCTTTCCATTGATGACATGGAGACGTTGCATCAGACCCCTTGCCTGAATATTTATTATCTCCTCGCAATGCTCTCGGAGTTTGTCCTCATCCTGCGGAACAAAGGGTTGACGTGGATATTTTACATTAATACGGTCCTTATCAATTCCATTCTTTCCATCAATCCAAGGCTCACTATTCCCACTATAAACCGTCTTGTAACCCTCTCCCGGAACGGACGCATCAAAAAACGTGCTGAATTTTGCCCTGTCATTTCTAAGTTTTTCAACGTCTACATCTTTTACAACCATAGTAGGTTCCGTAAAGAAACGACGCTTGGTTTCAAGAAGGGTTCCATCTTCAGCTATTATGGCATTCCCTGCGAATACAAGATCGGTTGACGACTCTCCCCATCCTGCGGATGCATAGACATATGCACACCTGCAGCGGGCCGATTGCTGGGATATAAGGTTCAGAAGATAATTATGTTTTCCTATAAGCTCATCTGATGCGGACAGATTAAGAATGACCTCTGCTCCTGCCATTGCCAACCGACTGCTTGGAGGAATAGGAACCCAAAGGTCTTCGCATATTTCTATTCCTACCTTCACCCCTTTTACGTCAATGATATGGTGCGGTCCGAAATTAACTCGCGATACCCCAAAATCAATCTCCCCGTCTTTAACGTTCGCTCCTGATTCAAACCATCTCTTTTCATAAAATTCCCCATAGTTCGGGAGATTGATTTTCGGAATTATTGCCAAGATTCTTCCGTTACACATCGCGATTGCGCAATTATAACGTCTTCCGTAGGCCATAACCGGAGCACCGACCACCATCAAAGTTTCTTTCTTAACGGTGGCGTTTTTCAGTTGCATCAATCCTCTCTGAGTCTGATTCATCAATAATGACTGCTCAAACAAATCGCCGCACGTATAACCTGTCACACACAGCTCCGGGAAGACAACTATATCGGCCTCCTTTTCTACGGCCTCTTGATAAAGCCGGATGATTTGCTCGCAATTATAATTGACGTCACCGACCTTGATGTCCGGCACGGCTGCGACCACGCGGGTATATCCATATTCTGTCATAAGCGATGGTTTGTTTAATTTTTTACAAATTTACTCAAACTATTCGTAATTTTTCATAGTTTTACCGTTATATTTTTGAACTCTTCTTCATACCATAACAAACACTCACACTTTCCAATGAAAAAAACTTTACTTCCGTTGCTCTCATTCATGATGACCGCCGGAGCCTTTTTCGCTCCGGCAGATGCCTATGCCTCTTCTCATGAGAAGACGGTGGGCATCGGCGGGGGCTTCGCTACCTACAATCATGCAGGCTTCGGTAAGCTCTATTTTCAATATTCTTTCATTCCTATGGTTAGAATAGCTCCGGAAATAGGGTATATTTTCCGCCACGACAACACAACCGGATTCGCTGCAAGCATTGATTGCCACTTCCCTTTCAGGGTTGCGCGTGGATTCAAGTTTTATCCCCTTGTCGGCTTCACCTACAATGCCTGGAGTCCCGTTGATGAGCCTCATGTAAACCAAGGAGGAGTTAATATCGGAGGAGGGTTTGATCTTTATTTCACCCAGTCACTAAAACTCTCCATTCAAGGAAAATATTCAGCCATGAGAAAATGCTCCGGTGCATATTTCGATTTAGGAATAGGTTACGTCTTCTGACTTAAAAAAGTCTTTACATACAAACAGAAAGCGCGTCGGGGATAACCCCGACGCGCTTTCTGTTTGTATGTATTATTTTGTGAAATCGTCTTAACCGAAGATCACGAGCATTACCGATGCCATTACGTCTGCTGAATTCTGCACTGCGTCATAGCAATACTGATAGATATAAGGCACGATTCCGAAGAAGATGATGCCTGCTCCACAGAGCACATATGAAACTCTCTCGCAACGACCTGATTCGAATTTCTCGATTTTCGGCTCCTCCGGACTTATCCACATCGCTTTGACCACGAGCAAATAATAGTAAAGGGAGATGATCGTGTTGATGAGCGCAATAAGCACGAGCATATATAAAGCCCATGACCCACTTCCGGTCACCGAGGTGAAGATGAGAATCTTTGAGAAGAAACCGGCAAACGGAGGAATACCTGCAAGGGAGAACATAGCCAAGGTCATAAGGAACGAAAGCTTCGGATTGCTCTTGTGAAGACCGTTGTAATCATCCATGCTGAGTTTCCCTGTGTTGTCTTCAATTGCTGAGATAACCGCGAATGCACCAAGGTTGCTGACCACATATACGAAAATGTAGAACATCATGGAAGCAAGACCCAAACTATCGGCCGCCATAGCGCCGAGCATGATATACCCGGCCTGTGAGATGGAGGAGAATGCCATGAATCGCTTCATGTTCTTCTGACGTATTGCAAACAGGTTGCCGACTGTGATGGTCAAGATAATCACTCCATACATCATCCATTCCCATGCATCACTGTAGACAGCTCCGAAACATTGAACGAAGATGATGAAGAAGGCAAACGCTGCTGCGCCTTTGGAAACTACCGAAAGATAGCTCGTGATGGCTGTGGGTGCGCCCTCATATACATCTGCGGTCCAAAGGTGGAAAGGAACGAGTGAAAGCTTGAAGCCGATGCCTGCAATCACGAATGCAAGCGCGACAAGTAGCAGTCCGCTCATCTCCCCGCTATAGATATTGAGTGCTATATCGGAAAAATACAATGAACCTCCGCTGAATGCATACACGAAAGAAAGACCTGACAACAGGATTGCTGAGGAGAAGACAGCTGTCATGATATACTTGATAGCGGCTTCGTGGCTTTCATAGTGGCGTTTGTTGAATGCCACCAGAGCGGCCAGAGGAAGTGAGGCTGATTCAAGACCGATGATGAAAAGGAGGAAATGGCGTGCCGACACCATAAGGTACATTCCGAACAACGTAACAAGCAAAAGCTCGTAGAACTCACCTTTCCTTATCGCTACCTCATCGCTCTGCACCCATTTGGCACTCTGGAGAAGGACGATAAACACACCTACATTGAGGATTGCTTTTATTGCGTTGGTTGCTGTGTTGTTGACATACATACCTCCGAAAATCTCTTCTCCCGAAGCGGGTACGAGCCATATGGCTATCGTGCCCAAAAGGAAAAGTATTGTCGCGAAGGGGGTCAGTATCTTTTTACCCTTCTCACCCGAAAATGTGTCGAATAAAAAGACCACCATGAAGATACCAAGCACGATAAGCTCCGGTATCATTGATCCAAACTGTGAATAATCCATTTTTGCTGATTGTTTTATTCAATACATTTATTAAAGGGCTGCACTCTGAACCGCCGCGATAATCGGAGCGAAGCTATGCTGGATAGTTTCGTTGATCCAATTGGGGAAACAGCCGATTCCGGCAATGCAGACAATGAGGGTCACCGTAGAGAAGCGCTCAAACCAAGTCGCGTCTGTGAGAGCGAGATGATGCTCATCCTGCACAGGTCCGAGAAGGAGCTTGCCTACTACTCGAAGGATATATACCGCGGTAATCACGATTGAGCAGGTTGCTGCTATGACGAAGATACGGTGGAAAAGATCCGCATCCTGGAATGATCCGAAGAAGATTGTCATCTCGGCAACGAAGCCTGAAAGACCGGGAAGACCCAGTGAAGCGAAACCGGCAATCATATAGCAAACTCCAAGATAAGGCATGATTTTCATCAAGCCTCCCATCTGACGGATATCGCGGGTATGGGTACGTCCGTAGATCATACCGATAAGGGCGAAGAAAAGAGCCGTCATGAGTCCGTGGGACAACATCTGGAGAATAGCACCTGTCATCGCTGTTGTATTCAGCATGAGGATTGCGAAAAGCACCATGCCGCAGTGTGACACTGACGAGTAAGCATTGATGTATTTGAGGTCGGTCTGAACACAAGCGGAAAACGCACCATAGACGATGCTGACACCTGTAAGGATGATGAAAATCCATGCAAGCTCATTGGCTGCCTGCGGAAGAAGGAAGATGGCTATGCGGAAACATCCGTAGCCACCGAGCTTCATAAGCACACCGGCATGGAGCATTGACACTGCGGTCGGCGCACAGGCATGACCATCGGGACTCCAGGTGTGGAACGGGAACATTGCACCAAGGACACCAAAGCCCACAAATGTAAAGCAGAAGAGCATATACTGCCATTCGGGAGCTATGGAGGCATTATGTGAGATTTCAAGGATATTCCATGTAAGCTCACCTCCGAGTGGTGCGCTGTGCCAGTAGATGCCGAGAAGACCGAGCATAAGGAATGCAGAGCCTCCCATGAGCATCAATGTAAGCTTCATTGCTGAATACTCCTTGCGCCCTGTGCCCCACACACCGATGAGAAGATACATCGGGATAAGAGCCACCTCATAGAACATGAACATCGTGAAGATGTCGATGGAGATAAAGAAACCAAACACACCCGTGCTCAGAAGAGCGAACCAAAGGAAGAAGTTCTTGGGAAGCGGGGATATTTTCCATGACGCGAATGTGCCTGCAAACACAATCACGGAGGAAAGAAGGAGCATCAAGACTGAAATTCCGTCTACACCTACGGCGAGATGGATATTGAGGGGTTCATACCACATCCAGCTCCCTGTGAAAAGCATCTCATCATCCACACCCATTGAGCGAAGACGGAGAAAGTCACAGCATAGCCAGACGGAAAGCCCAAGTAATGCCGTAGAGCAAACCACCATCACCGCGCGGATGGCATTCATATTGCTGTTGCGGCACAATCCCAGACCGGCCATCATGATGACCGGAATGACAACGAACCAGATTAATATATTCTCGAACATAATAAAATCTATTTCATGATTAGCAATATGAATGTTAAATCAGGCAAAGCCAGGTTATGGCCGCGAGCACAACAGCGCCTGCGATATACCAAGCGACGTATGCCTGAATTTCGCCCGACTGCATTCCGCGAATTGCGTAAGAGGTCTTCTGCGTGATTTTGGCAAACCCATCCATAGTAGCGTCTATTACGTGGCGGTCAAACCATGCAATGCTCTTACAGATGATGCCGAAGATAATCTTATGGGTAATGAACATATAGATTTCATCCCAGTAGAAACGGCGATGGGCTGCCTCCCAAAGTGTGGGCCAAAAATTCTTGACCTTTGCCGGGAGCGGATTCTCCTTGGCATACATTATTGCAGCAAGTGCAATAGCGCAAACGGCTATACAGATACTTGTGACAGCTACTGAAAGCTCGATGTGGATGTGATAGGGCTCACCGTTCCAAGTCACGAACTCGCCGAAAGGTATCCAGCCTGCACAGAGAGAAACAATGGCAAGAATGATTAGAGGGAGAGACATCTGCCAAGGTGCGTCATGAGGCTTGTGCTCTTTGTAATGGGGATTTTCTTTCCACCAGAACACGAGGAAATACATACGGAACATATAGAAGGCCGTCAGACCGGCAACCATTGTCATCCATGCTCCCCAGAACCAATGACGGGCAAACATAGCTGCAAGCATTTCATCTTTTGAGAAGAAGCCTGAGAATGGCCAGATACCGGCAATCGCAAGACATCCGAAGAGGAAGGTGATGTGAGTGATCGGCATATATTTTCTCAAGCCACCCATCGCAGTGTAGTTGTTGGAATGAACCGCGTGGATAAGTGCGCCTGCTCCAAGGAAGAGGAGTGCCTTGAACATCGCGTGTGTGAACAAATGGAACATTCCGGCCATATAACCGAGGCCTGAATAGTGGACACCTTCAATCGGCTTGTCGTAGGCCACACCCAGAGATACCATCATGAACGCAATCTGTGATATTGTCGAGAATGCGAGGATTCTCTTTATGTCAATCTGAGCACATGCCACAACCGCAGCATAGAATGCTGTGATTGCGCCGATGCAGCAGATGAAGGTCATCGCTGCTTCCTCCGTACAATATACGGGGAACATACGTGCTACAAGATAAACACCGGCAACGACCATGGTGGCCGCATGAATGAGGGCTGACACCGGAGTCGGACCTTCCATTGCGTCAGGAAGCCAGATGTGGAGAGGCATCATCGCTGACTTACCCATACCGCCGGTGAAGATGAGCACGAGAGCCCATGTGAGCACTGACGCACCCATGAATGTTGCACCTCCGGTTGAAAGAAGCACGCCGTCAGGGTTAGAGGTCATGTCGATGAAGTTGAATGTGTCGGTATAGAAAGAGAGGATAAGAATACCGATGAGGAAGCCAAGGTCAGCGAAACGGGTGACGATAAATGCCTTCTTAGATGCGGAAACTGCTGAGGGAAGTTTGTAGTAGAAACCGATCAGCAGATAGGATGACACACCCACGAGCTCCCAGAATATATACATCTGGAAAATGTTGGTGGCAACCACGAGACCAAGCATCGAGAATGTAAAGAGAGAGAGGAATGCATAATATCTCTGGAATCCCTGCTCTCCCTCCATATACCCCCAGCTGTAGAGGTGCACCATGAAGGAGATAGTCGTAATGACTATAAGCATAAGGGCTGAAATCGGATCCAGAAGGAAACCGATGTTCACGACCAAAGACTTAGTGAATGCAAGCCAGGTCACGTCAAACACCTGATACTGCTGTCTCACTCCGTCAACAATGAAGAGAGGGTCGCCGCTGAAATAATAAGTCAAGGCGACTGTATAAGCGAGCACGGCAGTGGTTCCGAGACCGATTATGCCGAGAACACCCGCCATTTTCTTAGACATCTTCACACCACCGATTCCCAAGATAAGGAACATGGTGATCGGAATCGCCAGAATTAGTATTGGAAGTGTAATGTCCATATCTCAGAATTTCATTTTATTAATTTCGGTAATGTCTGTGTTCCCTATCGCGCGATAGATGTTGATGATGATTGCGATTGCAATCGCTGTCTCAGCTGCCGCAATGGCGATGGCGAAAAGAGAGAAAACCATTCCCTCCATCGAACCGGGGAACAAGTAGCGGTTGAACACCACAAAGTTCAGGTCGGCTGAGTTGAGCATTAGCTCCAACGAGATAAGGATAGCAATCAGATTCTTACGGGTGATGAATCCGTAGATGCCGCAAGCGAGCATGATAACGCTTGGGACGAGATACCATAACATGCTTAAGTCCATAACGCTTTAACCTTTACGGGCGATTGTCACACCGCCGATTATACATGCGAGCAGAAGCACGCTGATTGCCTCAAACGGAAGGAGATACTGAAACTTGGCACTTCCTGTGAAAGCCAATCCAATTTCCTTCATTGTAATCTCGTTCCCACTCTCGAGACATTCCATAAGCGACGCTCCGTGGAGAAGTGGCATATAGAAGAGAGCGAAGACCAGAACTACCGCAGCCCCACCGGCCAGGGCGATACCCCAGGCGCGACGGTGTGAGTCGATAATCCCGCTCTTGTCGTTGGGTTTGTGCGTAAGAAGAATCGCGAAGACGAACAACACCATTATGCCGCCTGCATAGACTGCAATCTGCACTGCTCCCAAGAACTGATAGCCTAACTGGAAATAGGCTACACCCACTGAAAGCAGAACAAAAAGAAGGTAGGTCGCTGCGCGAAGTATCTTACGAGTTGTCACCGCCTTGAATGAGAAGAACACCATAGCGATGGCAATCACGAAATACACGATAATATTTCCTACAGAATCCATTTATTAAATTAGTTTGCTTTGTTTTCGTCGTTGGATTTGGCTTCCGGTTTTTCAGGCTTATCCTGCTGAGGAGTTTCCCCCTGTTGGGCTGCCTTTGCGGCTGCTTCTTTTTCAGCTTTGATTTTAGCTGCCTTTGCGAGCGCCTCTGCCTTTATCTTCGCAAGTTTCTCAGGATCCATCGCCGGTTTGGGAGCGGGTGCCGGGGCATCGTCAGCCGGTTCCGGACGATAGTTAAGCTGTTTAATGAGACTTCCGCGGGTAAACACAGCCTGCTCGAAATCATTGGTGAACTCCAACGCATCCTGAGGACATGTGGTCACACACAACATACAGAATGTGCAGCTTCCGAGGTCGTACATATACTTGTCGAGCTTGCGTTTCTTCTTTCCGTCAGGGAGATCCACCATCTTCGTGGTGAGCTGAATTGTGCCGTTCGGACAGTTCATCTGGCATATACCGCAGGCGATACATTTATGATGCCCCTGTGCGTCGTATTTCAGCGTCAGTTCCGCCCTGAATCGGTCGGCAATGTGGAGATTAGCTCTGTTTTCCGGATAACATTCTGTCACTTTTGGTGTCACAAGCTCCTTGCCTGTGACAGCCATACCGGAGACAAGACTCTTGAGTCCTTTCCCGGCTTCAGCAAAATATTCCTTAATACTACTCATTATTGAAAATATAATGTATCTGTTTCATGATGCAACCGAAAGGAAATCATTTTTCAGTCTGGCCGCCGAGAATATCGAGCAGCTCTGTTGTGATTCCTTCCTGACGCAATTTATTGAATTCAATCTGAAGAGATTCCAAAAGCTTCTTGGCGTTGTCATTTGCGCTTTGCATAGCCATGACTCTCGCAGCTTGCTCGGAAGCTCTGTTCTCGATTGTGATTTCCTGGAGGGTTGAGAGGACGAACATCGGAAGAACCTCATTGAAGATGGTGTTCGGATCCGGTTCGAAGAGATAAAGCTTGTTTTCGTCAGCCACTCCTTTCGCCTCCCCTTCTATTGCTTCACGACTAACCGGGAAAAGCTGCTCGGCTGTCGGATTCTGGCGACTACGCGAAAGGAAATTCATATAGACAGCTGATATCAGGTCAAGCTCTCCTGATAGAAAACGGCTTCTTAGATTATGACCGAATTCATTAACTGTCTTCCCGACCATCTTTGAATCGATGTCCGGAATAATCTCCACCTTAAGGTTTTGACCGGCGAGTTTTCTGACAGCCTTTGCCATCTTCTTTCCGACGGGGAAGACTGTGACGTCGACATCTCGGCCATATTTTTCCCTGATAGATGAAAGCTCTATCAGAAGCCTTTTGAATATATTGATGTTATACGCACCGCACAGGCCGTCGTCTGAGCCGAAAACGACAACCCCCACCCTCTTCACCTCTCTCTCGGCGATGAGCGGAGACCGGAAGTCCGTGTCAGTGGCGAGCAAATGAGCCATGATTGACTTCACCTGGCTTCTGAAAGGCACAAGTTTCTTGAGCTCAAGTTCAAATTTATGAACCTTAGCTGATGAAATCATTTTCATGGCGCCGGTGATTTTCTCACTGGATTTCACCGATCCGATTCTTATTCTTAACGCCTTTAGCGTAGCCATCTTTTATTTGTTTCTGATAGGTTTATATTATCCGGCGACTTTTGAGTCCCCGTTTCAACGTACACGGGCGGAAGAAAATTTTCTTCCGCCAATGTAGTTGAGCTTTGTTATTTCTTGTATCGAGATGATATCTCTGCCGCACATTCCCTGAGCTTGTCTTCTATCTCGGGAGTGAGTTTGCCGGCCTTCAGTTCATCAAGCACCTCTTTCTGATATTTAGCCTTGAGAAGCTGAAGGAAAAGGTCAGAAAATTCGTGTACCTTGTCAAGAGGAACATTCTCCAAAAGACCGTTGACACCGCAATAAATGACAGCGACCTCATTCTCCACTGGCCATGGCTTATACTGAGGCTGGATAAGTAGCTGCTGGTTCTTTCTTCCCTGGTCGATGACACGTGCTGTCACAGGGTCAATATCACCACCGAACTTTGTGAACGCCTCAAGCTCACGGAACTGAGCCTGCGCAATCTTCAATGTTCCCGCAACCTTCTTCATTGCCTTTATCTGAGCGTTACCACCTACTCGTGACACAGAGATACCGACATTGATTGCCGGACGAATACCCTGGTTAAAGAGGTTTGTCTCAAGGAATATCTGACCGTCTGTGATAGAAATCACGTTGGTCGGGATGTAGGCTGAAACGTCGCCGGCCTGAGTCTCGATGATTGGGAGTGCGGTAAGAGACCCGCCACCTTTCACCATCGGCTTGAGCACCTCCGGGAGATCGTTCATGCTCTCAGCCACCTTCTGGTTATCGATAATCTTTGCGGCACGTTCGAGCAGACGTGAATGGAGATAGAAGATATCACCGGGATATGCCTCACGTCCGGAAGGACGCTTGAGAATAAGTGAAATCTCTCGGTAAGCTACTGCCTGTTTGGATAGGTCATCATACACGATAAGAGCGTCTCGACCGGTATCGCGGAAATATTCACCGATGGCAACGCCTGCGAACGGGCTGAAATAGCGCATTGATGCAGAATCAGAAGCGGTAGCCGCCACGACCACAGTATAATCCATGGCGCCAAATTTCTTCAGAGTCTGGACTGTCGCGGCGATTGAAGATGCTTTCTGACCGATTGCAACATAAATACAATAAACCGGTTTGCCGTCAAGATAATTCTGACGCTGATTGATGATGGTGTCAATAGCGATAGCTGTCTTACCTACCTGGCGGTCGCCGATGATGAGCTCACGTTGGCCGCGTCCGATAGGAATCATGGCATCCACAGCCTTGAGACCGGTCTGGAGAGGCTGGGTCACAGGCTGACGGAAGATTACACCCGGAGCTTTACGCTCAAGAGGGAGATTGATACGCTCCCCTTCAATCGGGCCGTTACCGTCAATCGGCTCACCGAGGATATTGATTACACGTCCGAGAAGGCCGTCACCGACCGGAATAGAAGCAATCTCCCCCGTGCGACGCACCGACATGTTCTCAGTCACTTCATTCACATTATTGAGGAGCACAACGCCGACGTTGCTTTCCTCAAGGTTTTGAGCGACGCCTTTTACGCCGTTTTCAAACTCTACAAGCTCGTTCGACCTTACATTCTCAAGGCCATAGACGTGAGCCACACCATCACCCACGTTGAGGACGGTGCCCACCTCTTCAAACTTGACCTTTGAGGACACGTTGTCGAGCTGCTGCTTCAGGATATCAGATATTTCGCTTGGGTTAAGCATTTTAGTTATTGCTTCTTAAAAGGGTTTGACGTATTTGTTCAAGCTCATTGCTGAGCGAAGCGTCCATTCTGACACTGTCGACATCTATCACAAATCCTCCGATAAGCGATGCGTCGACCGACTCGGAAAATTCGAGCACTGAATCCTTGAAAGAGAGACTCACAAGATTGCGAAGCTTCTCCATCATCCCCGCAGACAAATTGGCTGCCGTCGTGATGTGTACCTGCGAGATATTGTTCTCCTTTCTGTAGAGATCACGATATGCGAGCATCATCAGATAGGAGTAGTCAGCTCTCGAATGTTCGAGAATCAGCTTTACAAAACGTCCGTAAGCATCTCCGGCATCTTTACCCGCAGCTGCGAGAAGAAGCTTTTCCTTGTCTTCATCACTGACAAAGGGATTAGACAATACCTTCTGAAGATCGGAATTCTTCTCAAAGGAAGAAACAACCGTCTTCATAACATCATAAAGCTTTTCCGTGACGCCTTTTTCGAGCGCATATTTATAGAGCGCCTTGGCGTATCTCTGAGGTATGAGGCCGTTATCCATGGGTTCAGTTTTTCTCTATTTCGTCCAACATTTTGTCAACGAGGGCTTCCTGCGCCTTATCGTTCTGAAGCTGATTGCGAACCATCTTCTCCGCGATTTCAAGCGAGAACTTGCTCACCTCGTTTCTGAACTGGAGTTCAGCTTCCTTGCGTGACTGTTCTATCGACACTTTGGCAGCATCCATTACTTTCTTAGCCTCTTCAGCCGCTTCTTGCTTGGCGGCTTCGATGATCTGAGATTTCATCTTCGCTGCATCACGCAACATTTCAGCCTGCTTTGCCTGGGCCTCCTCAATATACTTCTGAGCGTCGGCACGAGCGGAATCAAGCTGGCTCTTGGCCTCCTTGGCATATTCCACTCCTTTGTCGATTTTATCGGCACGCTCGTCGATACTCTTGAGGATCACCGGCCATCCCCATTTCGCTAAAATCAGGAAAAGGATGATGAAAGCGATGAACATCCAGAACACCAAGCCGAAATCGGGCGTGAATAATTCCATTTTTCTTTTGGTTTAAATGGGTTAAGGTCGAATAGAATCAAAGGAAAAGTGCAAGTGCACAAACAATCACTGCGAAGAGGGCTACACCCTCGATAAGAGCGGCGATCACAATCATGTTTGAACGGATGTCGCCTGCGCTCTCCGGCTGACGTGCGATTGACTCCATGGCTGAAGAACCGATTTTACCGATGCCGAGACCTGCGCCGATTGCTGCTATTCCTGCGCCGATTGCAGCGCCAAGGGCTGCCACAGCTGCTACTGCTCCTAAAATCATTGTCAACATAATTCTAAGGTATTAATGTGTTATTGAATTTTTTCTTATTTCGTTTATGCCTTTACGGCTGTGTTAGAATCTTCTGATATTGTCTGCTCCTCATCAAGATTGATATGCTCCGCTGCTTCATGATGTGCGGCATGGGGGTCTTCCGTACTCATGGATATGAATATTGTTGTCAAAAGCGTGAAGACATATGCCTGGATGAAACTTACAAGAACATCAAGTGCAAGCATAAAGAGTGTGAACAGAACCGATACCACTACGGAGGCTCCGGTTGCTACTGCTCCGAAGGCCGCGAATATGAAGATAATCAATATGAGCGTGATTACAATCATATGGCCGCCCATCATGTTGGCAAAAAGACGGACACAAAGCGCGGCCGGTTTTGTAAACATACTGAATATCTCTATAAACTGCATTATAGGAAGCGGAAACTTTAGCCAAATGGGGACATCAGGCCAGAAGATATCTTTCCAATAGTGTTTCGATCCGTGGATGTTTATCATTACGAAAGCAATGACAGCGAGCACGAGAGTGACCGCGATATTGCCTGTCAGGTTTGCTCCTCCGGGGAAAATCACCACAAGACCGAGCAAGTTCATGACAAAAATGAAGAAGAAACATGTCAGCAGGTAAGGAGCGAATTTCTTCGTCTTGCTGCCGAGGGCTGATTTGATTGTGCCGGAATACAGGAAATCCACAAGCATCTCGATAAAGCCCATTCCTTTGCGAGGAGTCTTGTCGCTGTGTCGTGCGTAATAACGGGCAAGGCCAAGCACGAGAAGAGTGACCACGACTGAAGCTATCAACAAGGCAAAGACATTCTTTGTGATTGACAGGTCAAGAGGCTTGTATTCCTTGTAATATGTTCCGTCAAACTCCACATATCCGTCGACAATTGCATCTTGTCCAGCCCGAGAAGCTCCTACCGCCTCCCACGCATCGTTGAATTCCTTCTTGTCTGATTCCGAATTGAGGGGGAAAATCTGCACAACCTTATTGGCATGCTTGCTGACGTGAGCCAGGACAAATTGATAATCCTTTCCATCTTTGGAAACCGAGACAATCTGAGGCACTGCCTCAGTTTTCTCCTTACCTTCGGCGTCAGTGACAGTTTCAATCTTCTGGAGTTTAGAAGAGGAGAAACACATCCATTTGCCATCCTGGGCCCTTACAATGACAGGAAGAGGTATGCGATAAACATGGGAGAAAGGCACCTCCCACCCGTAACCGTCGCCGAGATGATGGAAAATCACCTCCTTGACATTCAGACCACCCTCGCCGTCACCCGAAGCCTTCGCTGTCGAGGGCATCAGGAAAATCGCGATGAGAAGCAATATTATGGAAAAGTGTCTTGTCTTCATCTTTTATCTTTATGAGATATGTGTGACATTACCCAATGTTTAGTAGACGCAGACCGAGATTACATTATTGTCCACATCCACTATTCCCCCTTTTACAGTCACGCTCTTCTCATGCCCGTCAGTAGTGCGGAACACAATGTCTCCCTCGTTCAAAGCTGAGATAAGGGATGCATGGTTGCGCAACACTGTGAACGAACCGAGCTGACCGGGGAGGGTCACGGCCTCGGCCTCGCCTTTAAACAGTATTTCGTCAGGAGAAATTATTTCGAGTGTCATCTGTCTTAGGGTTTAGTCAGGTTTAAATTCATCGGTCTATTTAACCTCAGCAAGCATCTTCTTACCTTTGGCTATTGCCTCATCGATTGTGCCGACATTGAGGAATGCCTGTTCGGGATATTCGTCAACTTCGCCTGATAGAATCATCTTGAAGCCACGGATAGTCTCTGCGAGAGGCACCATCACACCGGGAAGACCGGTGAACTGCTCTGCCACATGGAAAGGCTGGGAAAGGAAACGCTGTGCGCGGCGGGCACGTGCCACAACGAGTTTGTCTTCGTCCGAAAGCTCGTCTACGCCGAGGATAGCGATGATGTCCTGAAGGTCATTATATTTCTGGAGAAGCTGCTTCACTGCCTGCGCGGTGTTATAATGCTCCTCTCCGATGATGTTCGGATCAAGGATTCGGGATGTTGAATCCAAGGGGTCTACGGCAGGATAGATACCAAGCTCGGCAATCTTACGGTTCAACACTGTCGTCGCATCAAGGAAGTTGAAGGTAGTGGCCGGAGCCGGGTCAGTAAGGTCGTCGGCCGGCACATAGATTGCCTGCACTGATGTGATACTTCCCTGCTTGGTAGATGTGATTCGCTCCTGAAGAGCACCCATCTCTGATGCAAGAGTAGGCTGATAACCTACAGCAGAGGGCATACGGCCAAGAAGTGCCGACACCTCAGAACCTGCCTGGGTGAAACGGAAGATATTGTCGATGAAAAGAAGCACCTCCTTGCCGCCACCATCGCTGTCGCGGAACTGCTCGGCAACTGTCAGACCTGAAAGAGCTACACGCAGACGTGCACCCGGAGGTTCGTTCATCTGTCCGAACACGAGAGTAGACTGAGAATTGTTTACCTCCTTCATGTCCACATCGGCGAGATTCCACTCCCCTTTCTCCATTCCTTCCTTGAATTTGTCGCCATATTTGATGACGCCGCTCTCAATCATCTCGCGGAGAAGGTCATTTCCCTCACGAGTACGTTCGCCGACACCGGTAAACACTGAGAAACCGTTATGACCTTTGGCGATATTGTTGATCAACTCCTGAATGAGCACTGTCTTACCAACACCGGCACCACCGAACAGACCAATCTTACCACCCTTTGAATAGGGCTCAAGGAAGTCAATCACCTTTATGCCTGTTGTAAGCACTTCAGTCGAAATCGCGAGGTCGTCGAAAGCGGGAGCCGGTTGATGGATTGAGCGGAGATTTTCTCTGTCCAGTTCGGGAAGGTGGTCAATGCTCTCTCCGATGACGTTAAGAAGACGACCCTTTACCTGCTCGCCTGTCGGCACAGCGATAGGACGACCGAGGTCAACAACCTTAACTCCACGGCGAAGACCATCTGTGCTCTCCATAGCGACACAGCGGACAGTGTCTTCACCGATATGCTGCTCCACTTCGAGAATCAGCACTTCTCCATTGTCACGCTCCACTTTCAAAGCGTTATAGATAGGGGGTATATTATCCTTGCCCCCTTCGAAAGAAACGTCGACCACGGGTCCGATGACCTGCGTCACTGTTCCGAAATTAGCGCTCATATTTCTTGTCTTAAAAGTTTTTCGTTTGTTGATTAAATCGCTTTATCAGAAATGCCAGCCAAGAGCAACACATACTGCCATGAGCACGAGATTGGCAAGCGACAACGGCATTAGATATTTCCACTCAAATGAGAGCATCTGGTCGATACGAACTCGAGGGAATGTCCATTTGAACCATATTATGATATAAGAGACAAAGAAGCTCTTCCCAAGGAACCATACGATAGAAGGTATCCAGTTCATAACATTATTGAACCCTTCCCAGCCGGGGATGTGGAGCGGCATCCAACCTCCGAGGAACATCATAGACGCAATGCCTGATACAATGAAGAGGTTAAGATACTCCGCAAGGTAGAAGAAACCGAAATGGATACCCGAATACTCAGTATGATAACCGGCCACGAGCTCATGCTCTGCCTCCGGAAGGTCAAATGGGCCACGATTGGTCTCGGCAGTCGCTGCTACAATATAAATCAAGAACGCAATAATAGCCGGAATGTGACCTCGGAAAATAAACCATGCGCTGTCCTGTTCCCAAACGAGTGTGTTGATATTCATTGTGCCTGCAAGAACGACGATTGTCATTATCGCCAGACCCAAAGAAATCTCGTAGCTGATCATCTGTGCGCCGCTTCGCATTGCTCCGATTAGGGTGTACTTGTTGTTGGAAGACCATCCTGCAAGAAGAATGCCGAGCACGCCTACTGATGAAACTGCAAGAACAAAGAAAATGCCGATATTATAGTCTATGATCTGAAGACCATTACCCCATGGAAGACATGCAAGCATCACTACGGAAGAGGTGATGATGATGTAAGGTGCAAGTTTGAAGAGAAAGCGGTCAGTGTCTTTAAGGCTGATAAGCTCCTTAATGAGGATCTTGAACATATCTGCGAACACCTGAAGCAAACCCCACTTACCTACACGCATCGGGCCAAGACGACACTGGAACCATGCGCAGAGCTTGCGCTCATAAAGAATATAGAAAAGGGCGAGGACTGTATATGTGAGAAGAATCAACACAGCTATGATGACACACTCCACGACTACCGTAAGCCAGTCGGGAAGGAAGCCGAGCAGGAAGTTGTTGAATTCACTGGTCCATGTTCCGAAATTAAACATAATTATCTGAAAAATCGTTTTTAGTTGTCAGTTTCCAATTCTTTATTAACGGTCAATGTCCGGAATCACGAAGTCAAGCGCAGCGCCGATTGTGATAAGGTCGGCAATCATGTTGCCTCGGCAGGTCAGATCCATAACTCCAACAAGATTGAAGCAAGGACTCTGGAAATGCACGCGATAGGGATTCTTCCCACCGTCTGACTCGATATACACTCCGAATGTGCCACGGCTTGCTTCCACCTGCTGATACCAATGTCCAACCGGAAGTTTGACTACCTTAGGCACCTGTGCACGGATATCTCCTTCCGGAATCTGGTCGACAAGCTGCTCGAGGATTCGACAGCTCTGTTCAATTTCCTTCATTCGCACCATATAGCGTGAATAAGAGTCGCATCCGTCCATAAGGACTTCCTCAAACTTGAGCTCCGGATATATTGAATAAGGGTGAACCTTACGACAGTCGCAGCTCCAGTTAGAGCCTCTGCCGCTCGGGCCCGTGATGTCATAATTGATTGCATCCTCCTTAGGGAGTATACCTACCTTCTTCAAGCGGTTCTTTGCAATAAGATTATTGCTGAACACCTTGTGATATTCTTTCAGACGGTCTGGCATAATCTCGATAAGATGCTTCACGTCCTTGACAAAATCAGGATGAAGATCTGCAATGACACCGCCGATGACATTATAGTTCATTGACATTCGTGCGCCGCAAGTCTTCTCAAATATATCAAGGATAGTCTCACGCTCGCGGAAACCGTAGAAGAATGCTGTTGTCGCGCCAAGGTCCATCGCAGTACATCCGAATGCAAGGAGATGGCTCGAAATACGCATCAACTCATCCATCATCACACGAATTACCTGTGCACGGCGCGGGATTTCAAGACCCATGGCCTTCTCTATACACATGCAGAGACAATGACGGTTCTGATGAGCCGACATATAGTCCATACGGTCGGTGAAATGAAGTATCTGAGGATAAGTAAGCTTCTCGGACAGTTTTTCTATACCACGGTGGATATAACCGGAAACAACGTCTACCTTTGTCACGGTCTCCCCGTCTACTGCCGCGCGGAAACGCATCACACCGTGCGTTGAGGGATGCTGCGGACCTATGTTCACGACATAATCTCCTTCCTCGAACACTTTCCCCGGCACAGCTTTGATTTTTCCGTCCGGCTGCTCCATGTATGAAACAGTGTCATCCTCATTCTCCTCGTCGGTCATACGGAGGGGATTGAGGGCCGGATTCTCGTCATAATCCTTGCGCAGAGGATACCCTACCCAATCATTGCGAAGGAAGAACCTACGCATATCGGGATGATTGATAAATTTTATACCATAAAAATCATACACCTCACGCTCCTGGAAAAGAGCCACCTTCCAAAGATCACTCACTGAATGAATCATTGGATTCTCACGGTCGGAGACAGCTACTTTCACAGATATCATCTCCCATCCACGGGAAGTGGAGGTGAGATAGTACATCACTCCGAGTGTCTCCTTCCAGTCCATGCCAATCAACGCGGAGAGCACGTCGAATTCAAGACCCTTCGTTTCCTTGAGAGCCTTTGCGAGGGGATACCAGTCTTTCTCCTCTACGGTTACAAGAAGAGTCTCCCCCTCTGTGAAAGAGGCAGAGGGACAGAGACCGGATATTAATTCTTTTATATCGCTCATTGTAGTCTTAGTTCGAATGGAAAAATTAGCCTATGCGTCCCTTCTCTTCGGGATGTTCTGCAAAAAACTCTTCAATCTTCTGCTTGCGGTTTACTCCACCGAAGAATTTCTGAACCTTGATTTTTCTCTGCAGCTGCATGAGGCCATAGAAGAATGCCTCGGGGCGGGGAGGACAACCGGGGATAAACACGTCTACGGGTAGAATCTCATCGACACCTTTAACCACACAGTAGGAATTCTTGAACGGACCGCCGGACACCGCGCACCCACCGCAGGCAATCACATACTTCGGTTCTGCAAGCTGCTCATAGAGGCGACGGAGCACGGGAGCCATGCGATAGACAATCGTGCCCTGCACCATTATGTAATCAGCCTGACGAGGAGAATTTCGAGCCACTTCAAAACCGAAGCGTGCCATATCGTAGCGGGCTGCCCCAAGGCTCATAAACTCAATTGCGCAGCAACTTGTGCCGAAAGTCAATGGCCAAAGGGAGTTGGAGATACCCCAGTTTAACAGCTGATCCATCTTGCCAACCATGACGTTGGCTCCTGTAGCATTCAGTTCTTCAACGAGCTTGTCGATATATTCATTATCCTTGAAGTCTTCATGCTTCATGCTTTTAATTTTCACGTCCATTTCAACGCTCCTTTCCGCCATGCGTATGCAAGGCCCATAATAAGGATAAACATAAAGATGCCGATGCAAAGAAGACCCTGTGCTCCGAGGTCACGCATTACTGTGGCCCAGGGGTAAAGGAAGACAGTCTCCACATCAAAGAGAAGGAAGAGAATAGCGAAGATATAATATCCGGCCTTGAATTGAATCATAGATTCCCCTCGGGTCGGAATGCCGCATTCGTAGGGATCAGCTTTCATGACTGAATACGATTTCGGCGAAATGAGTTTCGCTATGAGCAAAGCAGCAAACACCAAGCCTATACCGGTCAGTGTTGCGGTAATGGCGAGGGCACCATTGCTTATCTCCATCAAAAGATTCATATAGTTGTCTATATATTAGTTAGTTAGCCAATATTATGTCTTTTAGCTCTTTGCAGAGCATCGGTTTGTGTGTGCAAAGATACTAAAAAATCTTAATTCGTAATAGACTTTCTCTAATAATTTTTTCAAAAATGTAACCCTATCTTTTATCTTTCTTGAATAGCATTTTTTCATGGCTATCTCTGTTTACCTATCGTATTGTCATATCCAATTTGACATTTTGACACAAAAAGGGGGTGCCATAGACACCCCCTCAATTATTATGTCAGAGTTTTCGGTAAGATTATTCAAACATTCGGGCCGGAAGTTCGGCATATTGTCCTTCAAAGGTTGCTGAGAAAGCCTCCCCTACCTTATATGAAATCTTGGCTTTTGACAGAAGGGTGCCTTCTACGGTGGAGAAATGGAAACTCTTGAAGATATAGTTGGGATAGTCCACAAGAACTGCGTTCATATCTGTACCCTCCGGGACCTTTGGAATGATATCGGTGCCATTTATTTCGAAAGACCCGTTTTTCAAAGTCATGGGAAGTGAGGGAAGATAAACCACGGCCAAAGAGGGAGCTTTATCGGCAAACTTCGCATCGTAGATAACCACATCAGCTGTCTTGCTGTTGACATCAATGAAAATGCGATATACCATGCCGTTGTTTTCATATTCTCCTCCCGGATAAGTCGTGACTGTCTTCCCGAAGAAACTCATGTCTGTCGAGCAGGTTATGACATCGAAAAGGTTTCCGACCGAATAGCTTCCTATGACAAGTGGCGGTATATCATAGTCCGGACGATACATCGCTCCGGAATGATAGGTGGTCTTTCCGTCTTTCTCTACTGTGGGTATCCATTTCTTACTCGGCACATATTCCATGCCGGAAGGAATCGGAAAGCTTGTCAGATAAAACTGGCAGTCGCCAAGAGCGTTCGCCTGACCCACATTCGCTGTGAAACCGGAAGCGTACACACCCATCCCGCGTGACGGAGATATATCCTCGTATTTCACTCCGTTTGTCGCAAAGCCATAGTTGATGTTGTTGACTGTCAGGCTTGTCGTAGAAATACTCTCTTTCTGTTCGGTATAGTTGAAATTAAATGTATATGCTCCCCAGGAAATCATCGGCGTATCTCCATTGTTGAAAGAAATATAATTCAACGCCGGATAAAGGATTGTCTGGCTTGCTTCCCCTGTGGAAGGCTCGCATGAAGTAAAGAGCGTGCCCGCAAGGACTACCGCTCCAAGAAGAGCTTTGCTCGAAAAATTGAATTTTTTCATTGTTTAGTGTTGTTATTGATGATTCTTGTTTTATAAGATAGGGTAGTTCAAAAACTTACTCTTAAAGTGGCTCCCACTTCCACACCTTTACCCCGTTGGAAAAATTCGTTTCCCATCGACATGAAATAGAATGTATGGTAAGAGGTGTCGGTTATGTTTTTACCCCATATTCTTAGACTCATTTTATCGTCGCCTAAAGTGACGGACGCTCCTAAAAGAGCATAGAATTTCTGATAATCCTCATTGGATTCATTCCAATAGATTTTTCCTGTTCCTCTCAGATTCACATCCAGGATTATGTTTTTCAATAATGGCACACCGGTTGGGATGGTATACAGCCCCTGAATGTAGAGGGTATTGCCCGGCGCATAGGGAAGATATTTCCCTTTGAAATCGGATATGCCGTTGTGGAATTGACGGAATCGAGCGTTGGTGTAACCATAGCTTCCATTGAATGAAAGTCTGTCGGTAGCGTGCCATGCAAGTGAGAACTCCCCACCGAAACTGCGTGTCTTTCCCGCATTGGTCATGATGCGACCCGTAGTAGTGCCGTCAGGGAACATTGTCAGCTGCTGGTCACGGCAGTCGATATAGAAAAGGGCTGCATCGACGACAAGACTTGAGGAGAGGAGATTGAAGTGGCCTCCTATTTCATAGTTCCAGCTTTGCTCCGGCTTGTATCCTACGACATCATCCACATCGTAAGAAGCTCCAATTCCCATGATTCCCATTAATCTCTGTTGAAGCACATCACTGAACATCTGTGTGTTGAATCCTCCTGCCTTGTATCCCTTGCTGATCTTTCCATATAAATTGCCTGTTCCGGAAGGGAAAGAATAAACTGCAGCCAGTTCAGGCAGCAAGGTGAGGAAGTCTCTTTTTAGTTTGCCGTAATCATCAATATCTACCGGGATATTATGATACGGCTCATACCCCTCCCCTTCCCTCCTGAGGATAGTATAAGAGGTGGCGCAATAACTATGGTAGTCAAGCCATGAGCGCTCATAATCAAGACGGAGGGCTCCTGACAGGCGGAAATTTCCCAGAGTTAATTCAGATTTATGATACAGAGCCACTCCGAAAGTGCGGTTGGCGAAATCACTGTTTAGGCTGAAACTACGGCTGTCCCATTTTATCGGATAAGAGGGGTTGGCCTCATTACGATGACTCTCGATAAGGTCAGAAATTCCTTTATCTTTGAAGGTCACGGGAGCCTGCATGTCGAGGTTCTTATAAAACCCGAAGAGTCCGAAAAGCCAGTCATACTTCTCCCCTCCCCCGTTGTTTCTTACAACAATATCTTCCGACACAGCCGTATCCTTTTTCTTTTGGGTAAGGGTAAAGAAATCTTGTGGAAGAAAATCCTGGTCAAGAGTCATATTGTCGTCAAGATATTGCACAGCAGAAATAGATGTTAGGATAAACCTTTCCGGGGCATATCGCAGGGTCAGTCCGTCGGAGAAAGTAAACCGACGGTAAAAACATGTGTCGTTGTATTCTATCTTTCCCGATGCTTTAGATTCATAGGGATAACCACCCTGCCGCAATATCCCCGCAGATGCCACATTCTGCAAGGTGAGTTCGCGGGAGATATTCCAGTTGGCCTTTACCCGACCGCTCCAATTGTTTTCCCCATCGATTTTTTTACCATTATATTCATTCCGGAAAAAACCGTCAAGATGAGAGTAGGCTCCATTTATCGACAATCCGAATGAAGGGGCAAACTTATGATACCATCCGGCAGCAACCCGTGCCCTTCCCCCATTACCTCCCTCGGCCGTGAGCCTCCACCCTTGATACCTCATGGGGGAAAGAGTGGAGATGTTTATGACGCCGGCCATGGTGTTGCGTCCGTACAAGGTGGATTGCGGGCCGCGCAACATCTCAACAGATGCAATATCCGTGATGTCGAAATCATACGCATCCTTGTTCAGGTAAGGGACATTGTCAACATTCAACCCCACAGAAGGATTGTCCATTCGCGCCCCGATGCCGCGGACATAGATGGTGGAAGTAATTCTTGAGCCATATTCAGGCATATAGAAATTAGGAACCACATCCGAAATGCCCCTTAATTCAAGAGCCCCTGCCTGTTCGATTTGAGCACGTGTGAGAAGAGTGGCTGCCTCCGGTTGCTCTCTGAGACGCGACATCTGTTTCACAGAGGTCACATTCACCTCCTCCAGGACGGTGACAAGAGTGTCCGGTAGCTCGACATCCTCCGTTGATGCTGAAACAGCATTATTGGCCTGCATTCCAAAGAGAGTGCCGGTCAATAATGAAATACGTATGAAGGAGGTCAGTTTCACGCCTGCAAAATTAGTTTAAGCTAAAATCTTCTGCAATCATCATTTCTAATGATTTTTTATTATTTTTGCATCATTAAACGAAACATAAGGGAATCAATCATGAAATCGATACGCGAACTATATAGAATAGGGACCGGCCCCTCCTCCAGCCACACCATGGGTCCGAGGAAAGCCGCAGAGATTTTTTTAAAAAAACATCCCTACGCCTCAGCTTATGAAGTTGTTCTCTACGGCAGTCTTGCTGCAACGGGGAAAGGCCACATGACGGATGTGGCTATCACTGATGTACTCAGCCGGTCGGAACTACCCGTGAAAATAATCTGGAAGCCGGAAGAATTTCTCCCATACCATCCGAACGGGATGACATTCCGGAGCCTCAACGCCGCCGGCCTCCCCTCGGATGAATGGACTGTCTATAGCGTCGGGGGCGGCGCGATCGAGGGGGAAGGCCTCGCTCATGAAGGGGGAGCGGAAATATACAACCGCAACACCATGACTGACATCATGGAATATTGTGAACGCAGTGGCAGAAGCTATTGGGAATATGTGGAGCTGAGCGAAGGGGCCGGCATAAACGACTATCTTGACGAGGTGTGGAAAACCATGAAGGAAGCGGTCGAAAGAGGAATATCTCGCGACGGTCGCCTTCCCGGTCCGCTTAATCTTCCGAGGAAAGCCCGTGCCTACTATATGCGCGCCGAAGGGTATCGCGACAATCTTCGTTCACGCGGTCTTGTTTTCTCCTATGCTTTGGCCGTAAGTGAAGAAAATGCATCCGGTGGCGTCATTGTGACTGCCCCTACGTGTGGCAGCTGCGGTGTTGTTCCGGCTGTTCTGTATCATATTTGGAAAAGTCGGAAAATGTCAGACATGGAGATTCGTCATGCTCTTGCCACAGCCGCTTTGATAGGAAATGTGGTCAAACACAACGCGAGTATCTCAGGTGCTGACGTTGGTTGCCAGGGTGAAGTCGGAGTGGCTTGTGCCATGGCGGCAGGAGCAGCCTGTCAGCTTTTCGGAGGTACTCCGGCACAGATTGAATATGCAGCGGAGATGGGACTTGAACATCATCTGGGAATGACGTGCGATCCCGTCTGCGGCCTTGTTCAGATTCCATGTATCGAGCGAAATGCTTATGCTGCCGCGCGTGCGCTTGACGCAAATATATATTCCACATTCTCTGACGGGCAGCACAGAGTAAGTTTCGACAAGCTAATCCAGGTGATGAAAGAGACCGGCCACGACCTCCCCTCCCTATATAAGGAGACGGGTGCCGGCGGCCTTGCTAAGGACTATAAGATTGACCATGTCTGATTTCGAGATACACACCCTCGGGTGCGGTTCTGCTCGCCCATCTTTGCGACATCAACCCTCCTCCACGGTAGTGAAACATCGTGGCAATCTGTTTATGGTGGATTGTGGTGAGGGGGCTCAGTTAGGATTCATGCGTCAGCGTCTCTCTTTCTCACGCCTGCGCCATATCTTTCTAACTCACCTTCACGGAGATCACGTATTCGGTCTTCCCGGACTTATTGGCACCCTCGCGCTCAACGGCTCCGGAGGAGGCGTAACAATTCATACATTCGCTGACGGTGAGAGACAACTGCGAGCCATCTTCGACTATTTCTGCCGAGACACCCCTTTCGAAATAAATTTCAATGTCATCAAGCCTGAAGATGCTGTGATTCTCGAAACAAAGTCGCTGACAGTAAGGACCGTTAAACTGAAACATCGCGTTCCGGCCGTCGGGTTTGTGTTTGAGGAGAAGATTGGGGAAAGGCATATCAATCCTTCAATGTGCGAACGATATGAGGTGCCGAAGAGCTGGATGAGACGCCTTAAAGGTGGGGAAGACTATATCATGGAAGACGGGACAGTGATTCCCAACAATATTCTTACCTTTGACCCGACACCTCCCAAAAGTTATGCCCACATAAGCGACACGGTTTACCTTCCTGCCCTTGCTGAAAAGATAAAAGGGGTTGATCTCCTATTTCATGAAACCACCTATCTTAATCAGCATTTGGCTATGGCGGCTCCACGTGGACATTCAACTGCTGCGCAAGCTGCGATGGTGGCGCGGGATGCCGGGGCCGGGAGACTCCTGACCGGGCATTACTCGTCTCGTTATGACGATGATTCACTTTTTCTCAAAGAGGCTTCTGAAATATTCCCCAACGTTGTCCTGAACCGTGAGGGATTGGTCACTCCTATCTCTTGACTTTTACAATATATCTCAACTATGGCAACCATTCCGCAGACACATTGAGATAGCTACCTTAGACCTCATAATAATGAAATGAAAAGGCGTCTGACTCAGAGTCGGACGCCTTTTCATTTATTTTATCTTTATTATTTTATCTTTATTATCTCTCCCGCTGAGTGGGCCACTTGCTGTGGAGAATAAAGACTTTGAACTGTGGCTATGCCATTGGCATATTCACCTTCTCTATCGACGTGACAATCATAGCTGAATACATTCACTCCTTTCGGAAGATTATAAAGGAAAAGAGTGGTGCGCGTGTCTCTGACCTCTCGATACATACCTCGGCCGTCATTGAATATATACCCGGATAGCTGTTCGTCGGGTGAAAGACATGAGGGTCGTTCATCTACTATCGCGACGTAATCCATATCCTTGTCGCAAGTGACGGTTAAAGTCACCCTGACCTTATCACCGACTTTCAGGTCTCCGGAAAAAGCGTTTTCTCCGCTTTCGTTTGCGTCAATCCTCAGAATCTGCTTCTCTATCTTGAGGTTTTCGCATCTTTCACTTTTGACATCCTTTATTGGAGCGACATACTGACTGATTACTGCGCCCCATGAGGGAATGACGGTGTTTTTAGAAATGGTCAGCTCCTTGCCGGATGATTTTCGTGGGTCAAGCGCGACTGTAGCTATCCCTGAAGGTTGCGACTGATTGTCGATCTTCACTGTCTTACCCCCTATTCTTACCTCCGGGAGTGGAGATGCTTCCGTCCAGTCCGTTCCACTGTCAAGAATTGCCTGTATGACTTCGACTGTATTGGAATCATAACCCCAATCCTCAGTCTCTTTCTGCAAAACCAACCACTGGCGCAAACCGTCGACGGCCTCAGCTTTCGGTTCTATTTCAGCGAAAGCTTCCAACACAGTGGTCGTCACCTTCAGCCTGTCACGATAGTACGGACTCTCTTCTATATTTGCAAACTGCCATCCCTTATCGGCATCCTTTACGGCATATTGTCTCAGAGATTCAAGAATTTCTCCGGCATATCTCTCATACCCTTTGCTCCTCGCCATCACAACAGCGGCCATAGCTTTCTCCGAAATACCGAAGGTTTTCCATTCCTCAGCTATCGCTTTCAGAGCTTTGCTCCTTAATGATGAAAAGCCTGTGGAGCCGACTCCATCCTCTAAATCACTTCTGACATAGAGGTAATCAAGCATATCATAGGTTGAGAATTTATTTTTGGATTTCACATAATCCTCATATACTTTCTTGTCGCAGTAGCTGACACCTTTCTTGACCATTGAATTAGCATCTTTCGGAAGATTGTCATTCCTCTTCATCATTCCGAAACGTGCAAGCACACTGCGGGTGATAAATTCGGAAGATTGCATTCCGCTGCACCAACTCCAGCCGCCGTCATTATTTTGAAGATTTTTCACCTCCTCCAATAATTCAGCAGATGCTTTTGCCGCTTTCCCATCTTCCAGAAGTTCGGAAAGGTTTCTGAGTCGTTGTGGCTCTGAAGAGGCATTGTTCACCCAAGGGGTCTCTGAAAGCGCTACGCTCTTGAGGTTCTCATCTTTCTCCAGGTTTGAGGTCATCACTTCGGCGGATTTATCTTTATCTGAGAAGATTTTACCCAATTCAGCTTTTACTTCCGGATATTTCTCAACTATTCCTCCCGCTGTAACATTTGCATAAAGCGCGCGCATGAGGGTCAAGACATTCTTTGATTCCGGAGTAGATATCGAGGGTAAAGCAAGGATACATTCCCAGACAGGGTTGCTGCAATAGCGCAACGTAAGGTTTGCATCCGCCGGATATTTCGGAAGCTTCACCGTAAATGTGTTTTTATCCCTTCCCAGATAGAATTGGGTCGATTCTATAAGAGGAGTGGACGACGGCAATACGGGGATAACAGTCTGTTCCCCGTCAGAGAACTGGCCCGATGATCCAACCGTGCGTATGCCTATTGATGTAATATCCGCCGGGACTTCGAAATTAATGGATATTCTTCTGTTCCCGGAAGCTACGACTTCTGAAGTGCTCTCATGGGAGGAGCAGATTGTCTCCCCGTTCAAAGGATTGAAGAGAACTATCTCTCCGGTGAGCTTCTCCGTGTTTTCTGAATTGTTGAAAATAATGGCTGAGATTTCAGCTGTGTCGCCTGTCCTGAGGAAACGTGGAGCATTGGTCTGAACCATTACTTTCTTTGAGGCCACTGCGTCAAGTATCATTCCTGCGGTCATCAATTCGTCGTTGTAGCCATAAATCTGAAATTGCCAGGTGGTGTTGAAATTCGGCACGGTGAATTCCACTTCCACATTTCCGTCAGCATCCCCCGTGAGTTCCGGGAGGAAAAAGGCAAGGGGCATTTCCATGGGACGCAACTCGGGCTCCTTCGAGTTTCCGTTTGTGCTTCCGAGTTCAGCCTCTCCGGCATCAGTCGCAACCTCCTCCATAGCATCCTCCATCTTTATTCCCGTTGCCTTGCTCTTGCGAGCCATAGCCAAAGGAGCAGCGGATTTCACTACCGGCTCTTCCATATCATACATTTCGTTTTTCACACTGCTCTCATTCACCTCCAAAACATTATTAAACATTACACCTCTGACAGCAATCCGACTGCTCATACCGAGACCGTAGCCATAAGTATTCCATGAAGGTACGAAAGAATCAAATCCGCTGTATTTCGGCAATGTGTTGAATTTCGCTGAGATTATTATATTCCTCAGGTTGATGGAAGATCCCCCGATAGTGTTGTAGAGGCCTCCTCGTTCGGGATTGAATGTCCATGAGAAAGGTCGTATCGCATTGAGGGCTTTGTCTGTCATAACGGCAAAGGCAGGGAGATTCTTGACCGGCATTGAATCAAGCGAGAAAGTGAATTTCCATTTCTCTTCCTCTCCCGATGTCAGAGTGTTGCGGAAGGTAGAGGCTTTCACTTCCATTTTTTTGCGTGAGCTTTCCGGTTCTAATGTCACTACCCCCTTCTTCTGGTCATAATCATGCAACCCTGCAAGATTAACCCATGTCTTCGAACCTGCCGCCGGAGCCGGCACTTCAAGACCGGTGTCTGCATTGCTTATATTTATCCATTTTCTGGATATGATACCTTTCGGGTCAGAAACCACGGCCAGCACCCAGCTGTCGGCATAGCCGCTCCCGAATTTCACGGTTGCTGTTTTTGCTCCGTCAGGAGTGTATATCGTGTTTTCCGGAATCCACAATGCAGTCGCGTAAGGGGGTTTCTCGTCATCTTTACGAAAGACCACAAGCTCGGAGTTTGTCTTAACGGTGTCTCCCTCGAGATTGAAGGTCAGACGATATTTTCCGGAAGGCAATAGTGTGGAGGGTAGTTCCAAAAGCGGGCTGACAAACTTACCCTCTTTCACGACATCACCCACTTCATTATTCTCGCTGATATGGTTTATTCTATATGCCACATCCTTTATAGCGGGAAGATTCAGCATATCATATACCGGAACATTCAGACGAATTGAATCTGAAGTGACACAGATTTTATCTGCAAACGAAGGCATGACAGAATAAGCGTTCCCTATAGTGAAATTGAGCGCCTGTGATTTCTCTGTCTCTCCGGCCGACGAAGTTGCTTCAGCTGTCAGTGTGAATATTCCATGCTCAAACTGACTGCCTTTAACCTTTGCAGTAGGGAGTTTTATCATAAAGTCTCCGTTGCTGTCTGTGGTGACTGTGGAATTATAAGAGGCATTGGAGAATGACCCTCCCCATCTCCACCACGGACGCCAGGTTATCTTAAATTCCACTTTTGTATCTCCAAGCGGCATTCCGGAATAAGTCTTTACGGCCCCCTTGAAGGATATGGAGTCGACCATCCCCTTTTCATCATCTGCACCTGTCTTTTCCAAGGCCACGAGGAAACCCGGTGTCTTGTAATCGGCCACTTCAAAATTGGTCCGTCCTAAAATATTGTTCCCGTTTCCGGGTTCTAAAGCTTCAAGAAAAAGTGTGCCGAGAAGACCTGTTGAGGGTATCTTGAAACTCCCATGAGTTCTTCCGTAAGAATCTGTCTTGAGTGTGAGTGTGTCAACACTGTTCCAGTTGGCATCGCGTAAAACAACCTCAACTGCCTCATCTTTAAGCAGACGGTTAGAATTGTTTTCATTGAGCCATTCCACCAGAACGAATTTAACTTCGTTTCCAGGTTTATAGATAGAAAGATCGGTCAGGATTGTGGCACACTTACGCGACTGTTTATCCCTTTCGTAACTATAGAAGCCTGTAGAGGCTGAGGCATACGACTTGCCGAAGGTGGCATAGCTCCTTGAATAACCCGCAGGGAGAGGAAAAGCTCCCTCTTCATCTGTCACTCCTCTTTTTATGACTTTATCACTGTTGTCCAACACAGTGACGCTCGCCCCTTTTACGGGTCTCTGGGTCATGGCGTCTACAACATATATCTTACCCGATTTCTCATCTTGTGAATCATAGCTTGTAAAAAGGGTTATCTCGGAGACATTTAATGGCTGCAAACTCCATCTCTCTGTCTGAGATTTCCAATTTTTAGATAGTGTGGGGGTCCGGGAGGGCACAATTATGTAGGCTCCCGCCTCTAAAGCTCCAATCTGTATCTCTACAGTTTCCGAAAATGGAATCTTCCCTTTGGCAGTCACTTCAACAGCTTTCAGGAATCGTGCGTTATTCGGGAATTTGCTAACGTTGAATTTTCCATCATCTGCAGATTCGGAGGGAAGTGTATATATAAGAAGATACCCCTTGTCGATGTTAGCCATATTTACACTCCCTTTTATTTCCTTACCCGGATAATTATCCCTTGACAAGGATATCCTCATTGATGGCATCGTCAATGTAGCAAGACAATATTTCACTGCATCTGCACCCGACGCAGTTGGATTTTTTTCAAGCCACCCCTTGAGTTGGGCATAGTAAGCTGTGTCCGTATCGCCGTTATCGGGAAATCTGTATTTGTAGACATTGAAATACTCCACTAAGACACGCGCCGCATACGGAGAATCTATAAGTTTATCTTTCCATTTTTTCAGAAACGACACCTTCTCAGCATCGTTCAGCAGTTCTCCTTTCCTTACGACAGTAAGCACAAGAGCTGCCTCATTCCCGGCATTCTCCCGATATTTCAGAAGCGTATCAATCAGGGAAGCCGAGAGTTCAGAGCATAGGTCGGTATAAGATGCCGCTATTGTTTTCTGTTGGCCGAAAGGAAGAATCTCCTGAGGCGTTGTGGCGAATTTCTGTAGTATTTCGGTTGATTTGTAAACTATGAAATCATTTACGGAACACCCCGCCTCAACCATGGTCTCCTCATCCGTAAGCACCGAAGATATTTCCTTTATAGAAACCTTCCGGCTCTCGGCCGGGTTGTCTGCGGCACGCATCACCAGTTCATGCACTTTTTTGGCAAAAAGCTCCTTGCTCCAGCTCTGAGGGTCAGCTGGGAAGGTGTCGGTCGGAAGTGTCCTCCGGTCAAACACCCAACTTTTTTCGTTGTAAAGATTTGTGTATAAATCAGCTTGCAAGAGCCTGAAAAGAGAAGCATAAAGCGGGGGCATCACCCTTACAGCCGAATCCAGCATCTCTATGTTTCGGTTGAAATCATCAGAATTGACCAGATTGTTGGCTACAACGAGTTGCAGACCGGCCCGCAACCCCAGTAAACCGTCACGTTCAGCAAGCGCACGTTTCCATTCTGGTGTGGCATTCTTCTCTACACTTTCCGGATAAGCAAAGTCTGGCGATGAGAAACTGTTGGGGGATGAGTTGCCTTTCATTTTTCGATTTTTGGTTATTACTTTCTTTCCGGACATCATTGTTTTTTTCTGTGTATTCGTGGGTGCTTCCCATGATTCAGCCCGGACAAGATTGCCATATAAAACGAACAAGGCTGCAATCATGGCAGCCTTAGTTGTGTTGAGTAATCTTCGAACGTTCATTTGTCGAATAGATTATATGAATATGAAACTGATTATTTACCCTTCTTTTCCTTTTCATTATGTCGTTTTCGTCTCATCTCCTCCATCTTCATTCGGAATTTGTCTTCTGCCTCTTTCATCTTGAAGATTTGTTTCTGGGAGAGGAAAGTAGACATCTTTTCAGAATATGCCTTTTCAATGGCCGCGTCCTCAGCCTTGGCTTTGTTCATGGCTTCAGTCGCTGCCTGATAATCGGCTTCTGTTGGATTCTCAATTTTCTTCAGACGCTTTTCAAGCTTCCGTGCGTTTTTCATACATTCATGTTTCTTGCACGTCATTTCCATATACAGCTCGGAAAATTTCTGTTTCTGCGCTTCGTTGAGCCCCATTTCCTTGGATAGGAAATCAATCTTGAATTCCTGAATCTCCTTGAAAAGCTGTTCCCTTGATTTTCCATCATTATTGTCGGCCTGTATGCTGAACACAGAAAAAACAAAAGCCAGCAGGGTTAAAAGTAAATTTCTTATCATAACATACTTCTTTATGGTGTTAAATTACATATCGTAGAAATCTTCCTTGAATTCCTCTATGTTCTCATACGATCCCGACATCTCTTCCTCCAGCTCAATGTCCGGAAAATCATATAAGACGAAATCCATATCATGCTCATGGGAGTGGTTGTCAAGAGCCTGCACAATGGCTTCCGGCGGGTTGTCAAAGGTGTAGTCGGCATTCATGGAGACGTTATAGAACACCTTCATCATCACCCATATCCCCGCGAACATTGCAGCCAGATAGACGTAGGGCTTGACTTTCTGCCAGAACGAGAGAGGCACTGCGCGAGGTGTTTCCGGATAAGCAGGCAGGCTGTCCATTATCCGGGCGTTAAGCTCTTCGAAGTAACCGTCAGGAACCCTGAACCCGGGATCCGTTCCGCATTTTTCTTTCAATATATCTTCGTGTCGCATATCCTTGTCTTTTTCATTATATGTTTTGACCGCTTCCCTCCTATTTAGTTTAACGCATGATGATAAAAATTTCTTCAAAAATTTAATCGTTTTTATGAACTATTTTTTGTGCTCTGCGTTCTATAGACAAAAGGAAATCAAAACTGATGAGTATTTAAATACTCGGAGATTTTCTCTTCATGATGTTAGGTTAGTTAGAAAGAATTAGTATTATGGAAAACACCGATAAGCCGACCGGGAGGTTGGCTTATTTTTTTACCTTCCCAACGACAGAAAATTTTCATACTCAGTGGGTCAAAAGGTGGAGAGCATATATTCCGAAACCTTTTTCACGGCATGATGATAGCTTGCCTTGAGCGCACCGACCGATGTCCCGAGTATTTCCGAAATCTCTTCATATTTCATATCGTCGAAATAGCGCATATTAAAAACGAGCTTTTGTTTTTCCGGCAATTTCGCGATCGCTTTCTGCAACTCCTTCTGAAGGTCATCTCCATCAAAAAACGAGTCTGCCTCGATATTGTTGAGAAGAAACGACTCGTCGGCATCTTCACTCAGTTGAAGACGGTTCTTCTCCTTATTGATAAAGTTTATCGATTCGTTTATGGCTATTTTGAAAAGCCACGTGGAAAGCTTGGCATCTCCACGGAAGTTATGAAGGTTGTTCCATGCCTTGATAAAGACGTTCTGCACAAGATCATTCGCGTCATCATGGCTGACAACCATTTTTCGTATTTGCCAGTAGACAGGTTGGGAGTATGTCTTGAGCAAGATATCAAACGCCCCTCGGGCAGTTGCCGGGTTCTGCAACTGCCTTACAAGTTCTTTTTCATCTATGGGCGGTGTGTAGGCCATAATAAAATTAATTTAGCTGTAAAATTAGTCAATAATTTTCGTTCAACATAAGTGACTCCCTAATCCTAACTAAATTTAACATTTTTGAGAAAAATCATAAATCTTTTGCACAAAATTTGGCAGTTTTAAAATCTTTGCGTAACTTTGCACTCACAATCGCGCATGTGGCGTAATGGTAGCCGCGCCAGACTTAGGATCTGGTGTCTAACGACGTGGGGGTTCGAGTCCCTTCATGCGCACTCTAACGAAAGCCCCTTGACCTAAACCGGCCAAGGGGCTTGTTTGTTGTAGATATAAAACTCTTGTATGTTCTCAATCATTCTTTCAGTTCTTTCATCCCTCTCCCCTATTTCCACTCCGAATTGCGTGGAACCGGATTCCCTGTCTTCTCAAACCTCTGCCGATATCATCGAAGCGGAAAGTCTGCGGGAAAAATTCAGACAAATGATGGAGCTGAAGAACGGTGTCGGTTCCGTGGCCTCCGATTTTCATTTCATTACGAGAGAAGGTAATGAATCTTCCCTTCATTCATTTACTCCTGACAAAGATATTCTCCTTATCTTTTACGACCCTGATTGCGACGACTGCCATGCAGCCATCGACAGCATATCAAATGCAAACTTAATGGAAAAATACGAAATCCTTGCCATTGATTCTGAGGAGGACCGCCAAAGATGGGAACAGACTGCCTCATCCCTCCCCGAAGGATGGACAGTAGGCTTCGCGACAGACCCTATACAAGAAGATGAGACCTACTATATTCTATCCATGCCGACAATCTATCTCCTCGATAAAAATAAAACTGTGTTGCTGAAAGACACAACATTAGATAAGGTATCTAAATATAACTGAACCCTTCATCCTTTTTTCATCTCCTCATATTCCCTTCTCCTATAGATAAATGAGCTGGAATTATGCGAGTCCTCAGATCAGATGTGTGACATTTATTTTCTTAAATTTGCTACCCATGCCGAGGGCAAAAGCCATTTGATCCTTAATTATCAACTCGCCCTTCCTGAGTCCCGCTATCGCGCTCCTGACAGCCTGCAGTTCTGACCCGCTGACTCCAAACAAATCCTTGATCACTTTATCATCAATAGTCTGTTGCTTCATAATCAGTGGATACTGGGCATTAGCGTAGAAATCAAAACCCTTGTTCTTGAAATCACTCATATTCTGGGTGGCAAGAATAATTGACAGACCCTTATTCCGCCCTACGGCAATAAGATTCCTTAGAGGGCGATTGTCAAAACTGAGCATATAATGAGCCTCATCTATGATTGAGAAATGGCGTATCTGAACCACATCATCATTGACTGCCTGTTTTTCAAGTGCCTCATAGATATTGTTGAGTTTCGACATCAGGAAATAGACTATCGCCTTAGCTATCGGACCATCCTTAGGATACCCATCCATCTTCACTATGAAACTCTCATTTATCAGATCTGCCTTATCCGATATGTCGAAAATATTTGCCCGGTCGAGCTGCTTCAATATCGAGGATATGGAATCATCCTTTCCCGGGTCTTTCATCCGCGCCTGATATTCTGCAAGCATTGCCGAAAAGGTGATAGGCTTCCCGCCGGTTTTCTTATAGCATTCCACTATTGCCTCGCTCAATCGGTTACTCATATTAGAACTTGGCGACAGACGGTCGAGCGATGCCAAAGCAGATGCCATTTCCGTAGAATAAAGATTTATCTCATTGATTGGCTTCCCTGTGAAATCCTTGAAAGGAGTGAACGGCAATGGCTCCACAATTGGATCAAGGATGCAAGAGCGGTCTACGTCGAAAAGTCCCAGCCAATGATTATTCTGCATGTCGCTGAATTCCCCTTTATAGTCAAAAAGCAGGAAATTGACAGGATAAGCCGTCTCGGAAGATAATGCACGAATCTGCTGCATCAACACTGCCAAAAGATTAGTCTTTCCCGACCCGGTAGCGCCTGCAATGATTATCTGCGCATTTGTGATTGCCCGGCTGTTGATGTCGAGCGTCGCCTCCATATCAGCATCCCCATAATTGCCGATCAGCAGATTCAGCACGGGGATATCCTTTGAAAAACCATTCTTCCCTCCCTGGGCGAACAGATAGTTCTCAAGATTATTATCTGCCAAAAGGGAATCCCTTCCCCTCTGCATCTCCACCCCGATTATGCGCGAAAGCACGCGGTTATTACTCAGGTCAAGTCCGGAGTCGTGATAACGCATCTTTATCAAAGCCGAATAAAGGGGGGAAAGCTCCTGATGGGTGAAGAAACTCGGCACAAAACGGTTTCCCTGCTGAAGCTTTATCCTCTCCACACTCTCCGAATCCCTTTTCGCGGGAATCGACAGCCCTGTGAGAAGGCAGATTCTCATAAGCTTATTATTGGGCAAAGTGTATCGGCGCTCATTCCCTGCAGTGCGTGTCAGGTTGACGAGTGTTTCTATCTTTTCTTTAAGCGGTGCGAACTCCGTGTTGAAGTTTTCAGGCACATATATGTCTCCGAATTGCAGTGGCATCTTGATCAAGGATTTAATTCTATTCCGAAATAATCATCGCTTACGGTTGTCTTCTGCTCCTCCACATTGCGATGAAGTGTGTAGGTCTTTGATATGAAAGCCTCGAGTTTCTTATAGTCGCTCTCGGGTCGCACCTCGGATGTGGTGCAGAAAAGGATAGTCTGTTCGGCAAGGTCGGGGAAATATTCCTCGAAAAGCATCTCACGGCTCTCATTATCGAGCACACCCATGACGGTGTCGATCATTACGGGAGGATTGTAGTCGCCGAGATTGCGCAGCACTTTCAGCAAGACCTGAATGAAAATCTGCTTTGAGGCGGCATTGAGCTGATTGAGCGATATCGGGTTTCCTTTTGTATGAAAGATCCTTATATTGAAATTCTCCATACTGTCGCTCAGTTCAACTCTGCCGATATGCCCTTTGTAAGAGACAAGAAGCCGGTTGAGCTGTTGCTGCATCTCACTCTCTATCTGGGCTTTCTTCTTTTTCAGCAGACTGTCAGCCACCTTTTCAAAGAATGGCTTGAGCTTGACGAGTGTGTCATATTTCAGATCAGGCTCCTGCTGAATCTGCACGTCGTATGTGTGTATGCGGTTCTCAAGTTTTCTGATTTGCTGTTTCAGCTGTCCCTCCTCCCCTTTTGCCTTCTCGAGTTTACGCTTGTTTTCTTCGTAGGCAGAGATGATATATTCGTTTCCTCCGGTCTTCGACTTTTCTAAATTCTGTTTCTCGCGTCTTAATT
Organism: Bacteroides sp.; assembly: GCA_014801875.1. Lineage (GTDB taxonomy): Bacteria > Bacteroidota > Bacteroidia > Bacteroidales > Muribaculaceae > Lepagella. The sequence goes on from JAAVDJ010000010.1 coordinate 227,792, forward strand.
CCTCGATTGTGGCAAGTGAGATTTCAAGATCCTGCTTCTGACGATAGAGGGAGACAAACTGATTGTTGACACTACGTCCGGCCAGACCCTTCAATGCCATTACCTCAGTATTGTCGAGATAGTCAAAGGGGTCTTTGGCGCTGACAGAGTTCTGCACGGCAACAATATGACTGACGACATTCTCCTCATCAATCTCCGGCGAACAAAGCGACAGTTCTTTCAGATAACTGATAATTCTTGAAGTGACATCATGAAGCATCTCCGGAGGATAGGCAGCTGCCGACGATTGCTGAATCTCCAGTTTGGTGCGCAGTATGTTGTCAATCTCCACTGAAAGATTGGATCCCATTTTGGGGAGGAAAATGTTGAGTTCGATATTTTCCATAAACCCTTTTATGTCATCGGCGTATGTGGCAGCACGGCTCACGATGTCATCAACCTTGGCGTTGATTGATGCGATACGCTTGTTGATGGCGTCGCTCTGTAGCGCTCCCTCCTTGGCTCTGTTATATTCCTCCTCCATTGAGGTGAGATATTTATAGAGGGAATCCTGTTCGGCTATGCAGGCGTTGAGTTCAGTGTTGAGTTTCTCCTTCTGGCTCACGAGTTCGTTATATTCCGCCACCTCCTGTTCAGCCTGAAGGCGCTGCTGAGCCATCTCCTGCTGAAGGCGTTCTGCTCCGCGCTTCAACTGAAGATATTTCTTGAAGCCGAGCACATTCTCGAAATTGTCACGTATCGTCTGTGCGAATACATTCTTCTTCAGAAGTTCGCTCGACTGCATGGCGTCGAAAAGGAAATATTTCGACAGCTCCTGCGGAAGGTTCGCCTTGATAATCTTGTTGACCTCCTGTTCGGCTCTCTTCCTCTCTTTTGGGGAGGTCATAGTGCCATACACAAACAGATTTCCGTTCATATTCAGGCTCACACTTTCAAGAGGGCGTCCTGACGGATTCAATACGTAGAGACGCTTGAGAATATACTTCTGTTCCTGACCGAGCACTTTTCCGCTGAAAGTAATCTGGAGCGTTATCTCCGGTTTTACGTTTCCGACAGCTCCCTGATTGAGGAGTTCCATGAAGTGCTCACGGTTTTCTATCTTAAGTCCGTAGAGCGCACCGCTGATAGCCTCGAAGAGAGTGGTCTTGCCTCCCCCGTTTGAGCCACCGATAAGTATTATGGGTCGTTCCTCATCTACGGTCAGGTCAAGGTCAAGGTCAAGATATGTCTTATAATTGCTTACTTTTATTCTCTGTATCTGCATCGCTTCCGGGTATTATTCAATTTTCTCAATAGCGGCACGCAGTATTTCCTCCGTAGCAGCATCATCAATCTCAATGGCATCCACCCGGCGGGCATGATAAGTCTTGAGTATCTCCTCGCTGAGCCAGTCGAAGTCAATACCCTCTGCGTCGCATATAGCCTCAATCATCGAAAGGTCGTCCCTCCGAATCCCGTAATGAACAAATTTACTGTCAATTCCCTTCGCCATAAATCAGACCTTTCTCACTTCTTGAACAGTGCATACCCATGCTTTGCCAAAATCGGCTCCAATGCTGCAAATTGAGTTACCTCACCTTTTTTCTCACTTTGTTTCAAATAACGCAAGTCCAAATCGAATCTAAGAAAAGCAACTTCCAACCATTTTATCAATTCATAACAATGAGGTGAGCTCTTATCTTTTTTATTTAAGATAGAGGATATTTTGTGGATTGCATTTTGCAATGTTTCCGGAGCGGTATAATAAGATGGATCAACAACAGAAGATAGAATTTTCAAATCATCTATTGTATCAAAACTATATATAAAGTCAAAATACAATCCAAGATAAGTATCAAGATCCATACTAGGATTTATATGGATGCTCATAATAGATGTATTGCTGAATTCAATTTTATCCTTCACATTATGTCCCCGTACATATGCAATAATATTTGCCCGTCCTACATACCTGTCCGTTTCTTCATTATATTTTGCAAACCTTACATCAATCTCTTTTATTGGGAACTTTGGCGCATTGAATGAAATATAGTTTATCATGTACTTATCACCTGTTGGCACATGTCCCATATAAGTAAGGGTAGCAATTGTATTGGAAGAATGATAACCGGAAACAGTTAACCTTCCATCCTTATTTTTTATTAGATACCTCATAATTCAATTTATAGTGAAAATTTTTATTCTTTTTCTTTCAGAAACATACTCCAGCCCGTCAGGTCTTTGATGTCTTCTATCCGAAGAGGACAGTAAAGCCACACGTCAGACCCTTCCGGCGAATTTATTATTATTCCCCCTTCAATATCTTTCCCTTTTTTGCGCTCCTCCTCAATATAAGCAAGCAGGGCATTATGTTTCTGTGGCGCCATAATATCGCTATCCTTTGTCTTCGTATCAAAGATATAGACCTTCCCCGACTTCATCCTTATCACAAAATCGGGATAGAAAAGACTCTCCTCATTGCCATCATTGTAGGGTATTGAATAATGCATCTTCCCTTTGTCGCCGTTCTTATACCACCAGTCTATCCTCTCACTCTTCCTTTCAAGAAAATCCACAAATCTCTCTTCCGGAGATGAAGCACCGTTAAACTCCACGAAAGGATCCAGAGCATGATTCTTTACTTCTTTTTTTACCTTATGAGAATCTCCATCATACATTCTTTCCTCAGGCACTTCCCATTGATATTCGGTCAAAAGTCGTTTTGCTGAAGGACGTGCGTTAGCCCTCTGATGCAGATAGCGTTCGAGTGCCACATCTAAAAGATGGTCAAATACCGGACGGTTCTCATGATAAAGCACCACCTTCTTTGCATCCGTGTCATAGATATTGAAGAAATCCTCAATCATCGAAAGCAGATAACCGGCTATGCGGTTTGTCCTGTCTCCCTGACGAGATTCAAACTTACCCCCCTTTCCACTGATATACGCGAGGAATACGCGGTTGATCTCATTGGCAGTCCTGGCAAATTTTGCCTGCTCCACCTCCAACACCTGTTCCTCATTCTGGAAATGCACATCTTTAGGAATCTCCACATTCACCGTCTTCACATCGAGGCGCAGAGTCTGAGCTGCTCTCCTTCGATTTTCCTCCACTATCATATCTTCTGAATCAGGCAGATTTAACTCTTTCTCCTCATCATCCGACATTTTTGAAAGTTCTTCAATTGAGAACAGGGATCCACCCTTCTGAAGCTTGAATAATTCCTCAGCCGTCCTGTATAAGGTTTTCTTGAAATCGGGACCGAGATAGTTGCGCATATCGTTAGTGCGCGATGCATAGACAGCAGGGAGGGAAACATTCGTCAACCCTTCCCGACGGGTGGCAGTAATGGTATGATTCAGAAGATAACTCTGGTCGGCTGCCACAATCTTTATCTTATCCTTTGCTATATCGGTATATACATACCCCACGTCAAGAAGATCATTATTGTAATGTTTCTGTTCGGGCATACGGAGTATACGTCCTACGGTCTGGATAGTAAACTGGTCGCTGCTCAGTTTGCGGAAAATCAGCAATACCGCTGCCCGTGGACAATCCCAGCCGAGTGCTATCGCCTCCTTGAACAGCAACACTTTCACCATATTGTCCGGAGCTTCCAATCCTGTCAGATTTTCCTTCTCATTGGCAAGCCAGATTGCCATCTTGCCGTTCTCAACGGTTATCTCCTCTGTCGTGTTACCTTTCAGATAAGCCTTGACCACTTCAGCCGCCTCATTATCCTCTTCCGTCATTTTTTCATTCGTATCGTTAGGAAGCTGAATGAGCAGCAATGGTTTGATGCCGATACCTCTCCTCTCATATTCATCGGCAATCTGTTGGCGTTTATGGAGGGCTGTCTTGAGCAATCTCTCTTCAAGTGAAAGCGGGCTGGCTGCATCCACGTCTATGTCAGGATTCAACACCACCTCCCTCTTTATCATCCCTGCCTCTATCACATCCTTACGCTCCACAAGCACTTTCTGAGTTGTCCCGCTGACTGCAGTTTTCGGCGTCGCTGATATGCGTATCTCCACTGCGGGATTGATTCTGTCGAGCACCTGACCCGACTTGTCGGCTGTCTTCGACCAGAACAGATGCTCCTCATCGATTATTGCCACAATCGGCAGACCCAACTCCTCCTGAGTGCGTCGTGTGATTTCGTAAAGCGATGATGAACTCTCACCGTCGCGCACCATCAGATTCTTATCCTTATTGACGCTTTCCCAATTGACAAACAGTATCTCTCCGGCTCGTATTCCCTCGCTCTGTTCAAGTTCGTCAAACATGACTGGGGTCAATTTTCTGCTGTCGCCGAATGCTCCTTTAAGACTCGCATAACTTTGCAAATGAAGTTTGCGGGGAGCAAACCATATAAAGGCACACTCCTGAAAACGACTGTCGGCATCCTCTTTCAATGCATCTACGATTGAAGCGAGTGCCTGACAAGCCATGACAGTCTTTCCGGCTCCGGTCGGTGCCTGAAATACTATCTTCCTCCGGCTGCTTCCCGAACTGAGTGCCTTGACTGTCTTTTCGCTCAATTCTTTTACTGCGTCCTGCTGATATTTCAGATTTTTCATTTCTCACCCCCTTTCCCGAATAGTCCACCTATTGATTCAGTCTCATTATCCTCTTTTTCATTTTCCACAAAAATCACTTTATCCCTTTTCTTGGGGAGGATTCGTTTGTAAACGTTATAGATTGCTGCCGGGAGTGCTGTTAGTCTTACCTTATCCTCAACCGACTCAAAGAGCAGCGTCGCAGGGTCTTCACTCGGAGAGAAAACATAAACGTGCATCGGATTTTTAATATCCATTTTCTCTATTATTCCGACAATCTCCTCTATGTATTCCTCACGATAGATTATGAGCATCTGCTTATTTCCGTCGTCGAAATAGCGGAAAATCTGATGATGAGTCCTTACGCCGTTCATCCGCTTTTGTTCGGTATATAGATTCTCCTTTATGCAGAGCATATCCGTAGCAAGAGCCACCAACTTATGCATATTCTTCATTGTGCGCGTCCGGCTGATGAAGTCGGTCTTATAATATCTCAAATTATTATCATGCAACCCCTCGACATGCTCTCCATTTGGCTTCGTGTAACCATTTATTACGCGCTTATTACGCTCGTATGTTACATTTTCGCAAATCTTATTCTCGTTATTTGTGCAGAGAATACACTGACGCTTACCACCATCCTCAGCATTCAATTGCATCACAGCATGCAGAGTAGTCCCTGAGCCTGCGAAGAAGTCGAGAATTGTTATTTCTTGCTCTTTCCAAAAAGGCATTTTTGTTAGATATGCTACAAGAGAAGATGGTTTTGCGTAGTCGAATGAGGAAGATAAACTAAAACCTAATATCTCCTTTTGTGCATCTTCATTGGTCCCTACATTAACTTCTTCATCAATAATATTAGAAGGCACTTTTGTCGTAAGGGAAGCTTTTTGAAAACGGGGAGAGAATTGTTTTGATTTAATCAGAAAGTAAGTACCTTTAGACACTTCTCTCTCCAAATTAGATTGCCCCCACTTAAAATTGCCCGCTGCTCTAAATTTATTAGCATTTAAGCCGTTAACTACCTCTACATTATCAATTAATTCTATTTTATAAGCAGAATTATGTGAATATATCCCATCAGGTAAATTAAAATGAACTGATCCAATAGGAAAATTCAGAATACCTCTTGGATTTCCCGAATTGAGAAGAGGGGCATCTCCACCATCAACATAGCCTTGAGCAAAAGTACGCTGTGGAATTGTAGACCTTTGATAACATAAGACAAATTCAAGTTTACGCCTAATCTTATATGAGAGCGCAGGAGGTGTACTTGTACGTTTCCAAAAGAAAGTTCCTACGAAATTTTTTTCTCCGAATAGTTCGGGGCTATCGCAAAGGAGTTTTAAATTAGCTTGCTCATTATCATCAATAGAAATAAAGATAACTCCTCGATCGGAGAGTAATTTCTTGGCAATTTTCAGGCGACGCGACATAAACGACAGCCACTTTGAATGGCGGTAACTATCTTCCGAATCTACGTATGAATCATTATAGATGAAATCTTTGTTGCCGGTATTGTAAGGAGGATCGATATAGATTACGTCAATCTTTCCTTCGTGGGTATAGGCAAGCGTAGTGAGGGCTTCGAGGTTATCACCCTCTATAAGTATATGGTTGGGAGCTTCGGGATTTTTGGAAATTAATGCCCGATCTTTCACCTCCTGAAGTATCGGCAACTCTTCACGGAGACGTTCCTCCACGGCTTCCGGTTTATCCTCCCATACAAGTCCGTAAGTTTTATGTTCGCGCAATAGTCCGAGAAGAGTAGAACGTTCATCATCTGTAAGACCTTCAATAGTCTTTATACGGTCAATCAGTTTGTGTCGGTCAGTCGCTTTCATGGCGATTCAAAAGAATCGCGGACTCTCCTCGCAATCATTCTGGCAGGTTTTTAAAAAAGGACGTGAGAGTCTGTACTTCGCATATCTGTTCAATAGTGGTACCTGCCAGGGAAACCCTTACAACCAGATTAGCTTTTCGAGACCTCACGCCGGTATATAACCATCCCAAACCCACTCCATGCCAATGAAGGCACAGAATGAGCCGGATAGGTATACACATACCCGTGAGCATCTACTTTAGCATTATTCCTGGTTGTAAATTCAAAAACTGGCAGGTTTTCTATTGAACAAGAATAAAGCGCGAGTAAACGCCTTTTACATTAATTAAACTCCCACCACGTTTCCTCTCTCGAAACCCGTCGGCGTGAGTCTTTCCGCAAAGTTAATAACTTTTCCTCATTTTACCCCAATATACCCCGGAAAAAGTTCTAAATTAAACCACAAAATCAATGCCTATAATATTTTTAAATTTGTCTCGGTATAAACATAAAAAAGACTATCCGGTAAAGACAATCTTGAATTTCAATTCAACATCTTAATTTTATAAGGCATCATAACTCTAATGAATTTTCCTTCATAAGAAAATCATAAATACTGATTATCGTAATTCCATTTTCGGTGTGCAGAACCTGTTCCTTTAACCAATTGGCATAAATGGTTGATAACAAAAACGATTTTCCACATCGTCTTAATCCGGTCACAATTTTTATCATGCCATTATGACGTCTGGAAATCAGTTTATTAAGATAGGTATCTCGTGGAATTATCATCGTATTGAAAATTTCTGTTCTACGGTACATTTTTTTTCAATACAAAATTAGTTAAATTACCTGTATTAACCAAATAATCAATAAAATCAGTCATTAAAATTATTAATACCATCCATATCAAACTCTATACCAAAGACATCCTTCAATATTTCAATTCTTTCATCAATACATACTTAGTCACTAAAATCGCCCACCTTACATTATTCTTGACTGTCGTTAAAAATTGCCACATCTTTGTCCGACAAGAATAAAGCGCGAGTAAACGCCTTTTACATTAATTAAACTCCCACCACGTTTCCTCTCTCGAAACCCGTCGGCGTGAGTCTTTCCGCAAAGTTAATAACTTTTCCTCATTTTCCAATAATCTCCAGAATTTTGTTTATGTAAAATTTATTTTTTGAGATTAAAAAAATATTACTATCTTTGCATTGTTAACAAGGTTAGTTTCCCCTAAAGGAAATACTTCGATTGCAATAGCAACGATTTTAGGGATCGGTTTTGCCCGGTCGGAAAGAGCTGTCAATCAGACCGCTCTTTTTTATTTCAATGAGGTATTACCTTTTGTCCAAGTAAAACTCCATTTTTCAAGAAGCAGTTTTACAGCTATTAATTTAGGGTCAGGATCAAGGGTCATAATAAAATAGCATCATTTTGCACGTTAATATAGAAAGCGGTATTTTGTTCGGCATCCCACTCACTTCTGGTATAAAACAGTGGTGTAATTTGCTCACCGAGTTTCCATCCTATTTCAGTGAAGGGATATGCATATTTCTCAAACGCATTCTCAGTATCCAAACCATCATCTGCTACAATCAAAAGATCCCAATCAGACGAATTCACAGCCTCCCCTCTTGCTCGTGAACCATATAGATATACAGAAACCTTGGAATCAACAAAAAGTTCTTTTGCTAAATCCCTTATTGCAGTCAATATTTTATTAAAACGAGTCAAAATAAGATACCATTTGTTTTTAACTCCCCCTTCCACTAAATGGAGTCAGGGCTGCCTTTCCGCAAAATTAATAACTTTTCCTTATTTTACATCAATATACTCCGCATAAAAGTACTATATCAGACCTTGTTCTTTACATCTTACCTCATATTCTTCAATAAGAAGCAGAATATCTTTCTTTAATTCTGGAATATGACGCACCACTAAACCCCATAAAAATTCTGGACGTACCGAATCATACCCATGAATAATCCGGTTACGTGTGTTTATTATCTCTTTTGCATGAGGCAATGGGAAATCAGACTTTATCTTAAGTATTCGGTTTATCGCTTCTCCCATTATCTCTGTTTTTCTCTCAACAGCACTGATTCGCAGAATATCCCTCTCAAAAATATCAAATCTTTTCGGATAATCCTCAAAAAAACTTTCTACCGCCGTTATTGCCCGGAGAACATCATTCAGATAGACTAAGATATAATCATCCATAAATCATTTTTTTTCGCTTATCTATCATTTTTTTAAATATTGGATTCAATTGATTACCATCTTCAATTAAATCTACCTGCCGATTGAAAAGCTTTTCAAAAGCATACTTCAAAGAGAAGTAATTTCCTACATAATCAAATTCGATAAAATCCTGAGGTTCAAAATCTACCAACAAATCTACATCACTCTCATCATTGAATCTCTCGGTGAGGATTGAGCCAAAGACCGCAAGAGTTTTGACCTTATGCTTACGGCACAAGTCTACAATTCGTTGCAAATTTAATTCAATCAACCTCATAATTCCAAAATGGATATCAACTTAAAATTAACTACAATCTCCCGTAGGCGTGAGTCTTTTGCAAAGTTACAAAAAAATTATGATACTCTCCTTCTCTCTTACAAGTTTTTAATCAATATCAAAAAATCTCACCTCAGCCTCTATTTCAGCACTCACAAACTGCTCCCGGCCCTATCTCCTACATACATTCCCGCGGATCCTGCGTAGTTTATTTTATTTAGAAGCGGGGAATTATAAAATTTGGATTTACCAACTTTTTTTCTTAATTTTACGCCAAATTCACTTTTTGCGAACAATGGCCGAAGACTTAGAGAATACCGTAGACTCACCCTCCACGGACACTGACATCAACAATATTCCACAAGATGCTAACCTGGCGTCAGAACAACCGAAAAAACCTTCCGCGAACGATCCAACCGCTAAGAAGACTATTCTTTCGGGTATGTTCCGCAACTGGTATCTGGAATATGCAAGCTATGTGATTCTTGAAAGAGCCGTCCCTCATATCGAGGATGGCCTAAAACCTGTGCAGAGACGTATACTTCATTCCATGCAGACCCTCGATGACGGCCGATTCAACAAGGTTGCCAATATCGTGGGTAACACCATGCAATATCACCCTCATGGCGACGCTTCAATCGGGGATGCTCTCGTGCAGCTCGGTCAAAAGGAACTCCTGATAGACACTCAAGGTAACTGGGGAAACATTCTCACCGGCGACTCAGCCGCCGCGCCTCGTTACATAGAAGCGCGCCTCTCTGAATTTGCGCTCGAAACTGTATTCTCTCCCAAAATCACAGAATGGACCCCTTCTTATGATGGCCGAAAGAAGGAACCCGTCACTCTTCCCGTGAAATTCCCTCTCCTGCTCGCTCAGGGGGTTGAGGGTATCGCTGTGGGGCTTTCTTCAAAAATACTTCCTCATAATTTCAATGAAATCTGCGATGCGGCAATATCATACCTTAAAGGAGAGGAATTTAATCTCTTCCCTGATTTCCAGACAGGAGGATTGCTTGATGCGTCTCGATATAACGACGGTGCGCGCGGTGGAAGTGTGAAGGTCAGAGCCAAAATTGAGAAATTAGACAACAAAACTCTCGCCATAACAGAAATTCCTTTCGGAAAAACCACCTCCACCCTCATCACCTCCATTCTGGCAGCTCAGGAAAAAGGGAAAATCAAAATACGCAAAGTCGACGACAATACTTCCGCCTCTGCGGAAATTCTCGTGCATCTGATTCCCGGAACTTCTTCCGACAAGGCAATCGACGCCCTGTATGCTTTCACTGACTGTGAGGTCAGTATCTCCCCCAACTGCTGTGTCATCATGGACAACAAACCACACTTCCTCAGTGTGTCCGACCTGTTGCGCCATTCCGTGGATCATACCCGCGAACTCCTTAAAAAGGAACTGGAGATTAAACTCGCCGAAACAAAGGAGACGCGCCTTTATTGCTCCCTTGAGAAGATATTCATCGAGGAAAGAATTTATAAAGATAAGGAGGTGGAGCAAGCTGTCGATATGGATGCTGCCATTGCGCACGTCGACAGACGCCTTGATCCGTTCAAACCCTCTTTCTTCCGAGACGTCACTCGCGATGACCTTGTGCGCCTTTGGGAAATAAAGATGGGGAGAATACTCAAATTCAACACTGACAAAGCAAACCAACGAATAGCCGACCTGGAGAAGGATATCGAACGCCTGCAGTTTGACCTCGACCATATCACGGAATATACGACCGCATGGTATGGTCATCTCAAAGACAAATATGGCGAGAGTTTCCCTCGTCGCACTGTTTTGCGTGGATTCGATTCCATCGAAGCAGCAAAAGTGGCGGAAGCCAACAAGCGCCTTTACTACGACAAAAGCGGTGGATTCTTAGGCACATCCCTTAAAGACAATGAATTCCTATTCACCTGCTCAGACATTGACGATATCCTAATTATCTACCGTGACGGTACGTATAAGCTCGTGAAAGTGCAGGATAAACTCTATGTAGGGAAAAAAATCATACACATCGGGCTCTTCAAGAAAGGAGACAAACGCACGATTTTCAACGTGGTCTACCGTCACGGCAAGGGGATGACTCAGGATGAAGACGGCAAATGGCTCGGTTATTCATATATGAAACGCTGCTACATCACAGGCCTGACCCGTGAGAAGGAATATAATCTTACCAAAGGGATACCCGGATCGAAAGTAGAATGGCTGACTTGTAACCCCAACGGAGAGGCAGAAGTGGTGAAATGCGTGCTGAAGGATGAGCCAAATGAAAGCGGACGCAGGCCGAGGGTGAAGGAAGTGATGATAAACTTTGCTGACCTTGCCATAAAAGGGAAAGAAAGTCTCGGCAACCTCGTGACAAAATACCAGATTGATGATATCCGTCTTGTAGAGAAAGGTTCCAGCACACTGGGAGGTCGTGAGGTGTGGTTCGACCGCGACGTGCTCCGCCTCAACTACGATGGTCGAGGTGAAAGCCTCGGCATATTCCAAGGCGACGACCTCGTGCTTATCATTACCAAAGACGGGGAATATTTCACCTCCACATATGCAGACAGCAACCATTATGACGACAACATCCTCCGAATAGAGAAATTCAATCCGGGAAAAGTATGGACTCTCGCTCTCTTCGACCCCTCATTGGGTTTCCCGTATCTGAAAAGGTTTGTGTTCGAGCCTACAGCTAAGCCTCAACGCTTTGTCGGCAATGACGCGACAGCTCGCACTCTTCTTCTTACTGACACGCCATATCCGCGCCTTGAGGTGAAATTCGGTGGACATGACGCTGTCCGTCCCCCCCTTGAGATAGATGCCGAGGAGTTTATCGCTGTCAAGGGTTACAAGGCTAAAGGGAAAAGAATATCCAACTTCGAATTGCAGAGCATAACGGAACTTCCCCCGCTTCGTTTCCCGGAGCCTGAAGAGGAACCTGCTGAGGAAACTCAGGAAAATGAGGTGGAAAAACCGATTGTGGTGCAGGGTGATCTTTTCTCTCTCGATGCTGAAGGGGAGGAAAGCCCGGAGAAAACAGAGGAATAACCTTAATGTAATTCTAACCGAAGATTATCCAAGATTCATGAACATAAATTACTCAAAAATATTTTATTCGTCAGAAAAACGGAAAATTGCATTCGTTGGCGCGATGCTTTTCCTGATGCTTTTTCCGGCGTGGATAAAGGGAGAATCAACCGATTCTCTCGCCGGAGCGGGGAGTTCACGCCCTGTCACGGGTATTTATTCCTTTGAAATAGGTCGCACAGACGTGCTTGCCACATATCTCTCTCCTCTCCACTATACAGGCGCACAATATGGCGTCACGGGGGAATGGAGCAAAGCTATGCCTTTCAATCCGGAGAGTGCCGTGATGCACTTTGACGGAGGTCTTAACTTCTGCTCCCTTCTCAATCCGGCCCACACAGCCAGGATGTTAGGTTTCACCGGTGATTTCAGATGGGGGATGTCGTGGAAAACAACCCTCCCCTATCAACTGACCCTGACAGCCGGCGGAAGTGTGGGGCTGAACGGAGGTGCATATTATCTGATGCGAAACAGCAACAATCCCGTGCAGGCAATGGCGCAGGCGGCTCTTTCCTTACGGGGGTCGATTGCAAGACCCTTCACCATCGGAAGGCTGCCGATCCTTGTCAGAGATGTGGTCTCGATTCCCACTGTCTCTGCTTTCTTTGCTCCGCAGTACGGAGAGACTTATTATGAAATATACCTTGGAAACCACTCCGGCCTCGCGCACGCAGGGTGGTGGGGCAATAATTTCTGCATTGACAACCGATTGACAGTTGCGCTTGATTTCGGCAGAACTGCCATGACACTCGGCTACCACTTTCAGGCACAAACACAGTGGGCTAATCATCTTAACACAAAGATATTCACTCATTCATTCATAATTGGGATTGTCCCGGGCGGACTCGGGCTTAAACCCAAAGCGAAAAAGGCTGACAGACCAACTGTCTACTCCCTTTTCTAACTATCTTCTCTTACCTGCCTTTCCTCTAATTTTTAGCTAATATTAAAAGCGTCCCCCCGATGAAATCTTTAAAATCAAAAGACACATATATTCCTCTCCTTCTATTGCTCACTACTTTCCTGAGCGCCTGCCACGACTCCCCGGAATACCCTAACAACCTCTACGGAAACTTTGATGCTCTCTGGGAAATCGTAGACACCCGATACTGTTTCCTTGATGAAAAAGAGTTGGATTGGGACGAAATCGGACGGACTTATAGGGAAAAAATCACCCCTGAAACAACTCCGACCGAACTATTCTTTATATGTGCCGATATGCTTGACGAGCTGAAAGACGGCCACGTGAATCTCAGTTCGCGCTTCACAACAAGTTATTACAGGGAATGGTGGACAGATTACCCACAGGATTTCTCACTTCGCACTTTGGAGGAGAACTATCTCGAATTCAATTGGCTCTCGACGAGCGGTATCATGTATAAGCAGCTCCCCGGAGAAATAGCATATATGTATTATCCCAGTTTCTCCACTCCGGTTGGAGAGACATCCCTCGACTATATTCTCGCCATTCTCCACAACAGCCGTGGGTTGATAATAGACATCCGCGACAATGGAGGCGGACTTCTCACCAATATAGACACTTTTATCGGACGTTTTATCGACAAGGAGATAAACGGTGGCTACATCAGCCATAAGACCGGTCCGGGACATAATGACTTCTCCGAGCCCTACCCCATCACCTACAAACCGGCGAAGGAGGGACGAGTGAAATGGACCGGACCCATTATCCTCCTGACAAACCGCTCTTGCTATTCAGCTGCAAACAGTTTCGCGTCTGTTATGAAAAGCCTGCCTAATGTAAAGGTCGTAGGCGCGCGCACCGGCGGAGGAGGTGGTCTTCCATTCACTTCCGAGATACCCATTGGTTGGGGAGTAAGATTCTCCGCCTCACCGATATACAACGAGAAGATGGAATGTATCGAATTCGGCATAGATCCGAGTCAGGGGTGTGAAGTACACTCTCCGACAGAGCAACTGGCCGAAGGCAAAGACGCGATACTTGACTTTGCCATCGACCAGCTGAAAGATCTTCCTCTCCCCGAGAAGAATTAATAACGGTTCAAGACCTTATTATTCCTGCGCATAGGAAAGGATTGTGGGGCTCTCCACATCCACTCCATATTCATTCGCAAACCTTAGGATAGCTCTTGCGAGCTTTGGTTTCAATTCCTCGGGACAATAACGGAAATACGACTCCGCAGCTCTCACATGGGCTGCGTCAGGCATAGGATACTCTCTGCGTTCGGGAAGCCCGAAGACACTGTCAGGGAGTTCCTTCTTTTCTTCATAACTTAAAACGTCACTCATAACAGGGTGTTTTTCAATTAAGATTAAAACGATAAAACGATACCGACAAAAGTCAGCATCCATATTTATAACGCCTATGGCCTGGATAGGGTTTTCTCCGGACAGCAGGCTTGGAAAAAGGGAAATATTAAGGCAGAATCAAAATTTTCACAATTATTAGTGGGAAATACGCGAATTTCTATGTAAATTTGCACGTTAAAACCCCAGGAAGGGAGAAAGCGGAGAAAGAACGCGTGGAGCCCTTCACCAAACCATTAAGAAACCGATATGTACAGAGACAAGACTTGCGGCGAACTTCGGCTTTCAGACGAGGGTCAGAAAGTCAGGATAGCCGGATGGGTGCAGCGAAGCCGTAAAATGGGCGGTATGACATTTGTGGATGTCCGCGATCGTTACGGCATCACTCAGGTTGTTTTCAACACCAGCGACAACGAGGCTGACAACGCCCTCTTCAACGCGGCCAACCAACTTGGCCGTGAATACGTGGTGCAGGTGACCGGTACGGTGGCCGAACGCACAAGCAAGAACAAGAATATCCCGACAGGAGACATCGAGATTATCGGGGAGGGGCTGAAAGTGCTCAACAAGAGTGAGGTGCCCCCCTTCACAATAGAAGACAACACCGACGGCGGAGATGACCTCCGCATGAAATACCGCTATCTTGACCTTCGTCGCCCGTCAGTAAGGAAAAACCTCGAACTGCGCCACAAGATGGCTTTCGAGATTCGCCGCTATCTTGACGCCAACGGTTTCCTGGAGATAGAAACTCCGATCCTCGTTAAGTCTACCCCGGAAGGTGCCCGCGACTTCGTTGTCCCCTCCAGAATGAATCCGGGAGAATTTTACGCTCTTCCCCAAAGTCCGCAGCTCTTCAAGCAGCTCCTGATGGTGAGCGGTTTCGACAGATATTTCCAAATTGCTAAATGTTTCCGCGACGAAGACCTCCGCGCTGACCGCCAGCCGGAGTTCACTCAAATCGACTGCGAGATGAGTTTTGTGGAGCAGGAAGATGTCATCGATATGTTCGAGGGTCTCGTGAAACACATCTTCAAATATGTGAAGGAAATTGACTTCACGGAGCCTTTCCCGCGTATGACGTGGCATGATGCCATGCGTCTCTACGGAAGCGACAAACCGGATATCCGTTTCGGAATGAAGTTTGTCGAGCTCACTGACCTTGCAAAAGGGAAAGGTTTCTCCGTTGTTGATGACGCTGAACTCACAGTCGGCATCAACGCAAAAGGTTGCGGCAATTACACCCGCAAGCAAATCGATGAGTTGACTGAATTTGTAAAACGTCCGCAGGTCGGAGCAAAGGGCCTTATGTGGGTGAAGGTAGAGCCTGACGGTGCCTTCAAAAGCTCAGTCGGAAAATTCTATACCCCTGAAGACCTCGCAAAATGGGCTGAGAGAATGGAAGCTGAACCGGGCGACCTTCTTCTCATCATGAGCGGAGAAAAGATGAAGACACGCAAGCAGCTCTGTGAACTGCGTCTTGAAATGGGTAACCGTCTCGGCTTGCGCGACAAGAACGTCTTCGCACCTTTATGGGTTGTGGATTTCCCTCTCTTCGAATGGGACGAGGAAACACAGCGCTTTTACGCAATGCACCACCCCTTCACTTCGCCGAATCCGGAAGATATCTCCAAACTAAAGACCGACACCGGAAATGTGCGTGCGACAGCATACGATATCGTTGTGAACGGCACTGAACTTGGTGGTGGTTCAATTCGTATCCATGACCCGGAACTTCAGAATGAGATGTTCGAGCTTTTAGGTTTCACTCCTGAAAAAGCGAAGGAACAGTTTGGTTTCCTTATGAACGCCTTCAAATATGGCGCACCCCCTCACGGTGGTCTCGCTCTCGGTTTTGATAGGTTTGTATCTATCCTTGCCGGGCTCGACACCATCCGCGACGTTATTGCATTCCCCAAGAACAATTCCGGACGCGACGTGATGAACGAGAGCCCCTCCCCTATCGACGAAAGTCAGCTTGAGGAACTTCGTCTTGAACTCAGACCGGAGGAATGAAAAAGACAGTCAGAGAGATTGCAACCGTCATAGAGACCTTTGCCCCCAAAGGGCTTCAGGAATCATACGACAATGCCGGCCTCCAGATCGGTCATCCCGATATGGAGGTGACAGCAGTCATGTTGTGTCTTGACGTCACTGAAGAAATTCTCGAGGAAGCCCTTGAAAGAAGATGTAATCTCATTGTCTCCCACCATCCCTTGATATTCAAAGGGCTTAAGGAGATTACGGGACGCACGGCAACTGAAAGAATTGTGGAGAAGGCTATTCGTGAAAATGTAGCTATATATTCTTCTCACACCAATCTTGATTCTGCCAAGGAGGGTGTGAGCTACGAAATGGCGCATCTTCTTAATCTTTGTAATCTCAAAGTGCTTGATCCCAAACCTGCCGACAACGAAACCGGTTTAGGAATTGTCGGCGATGTGCAGCCCACTCCAAAGATTGAATTCCTGAGAAAGGTGAAAGACACTTTCAAAGTGAAAGCCCTCCGCTATTCGGGACAAAGCCCTCAGCTTGTTGTGAGAAAAGTGGCTGTCTGCAGTGGCTCGGGTGCTTCACTAATTGGCGACGCCATAAATGCCGGGGCCGACATAATAGTGACCGGAGACGTAAAATATCACGACTTCACCTCTTACGGGCTCGACATCATAATTGCTGACATCGGACACTTTGAAAGCGAAATCATAACAAAAGTGATTTTCTCACGCATAATCAGAGAGGCGTTGCCCGGAGTGGAGACATATTATTCGGAGAGGGAGACCAACCCGATAAAATATCTTTAAAAAATAAACAAACACCAGATATGCCTATGGCAACAGATAAGAAAAACGATAAGGAACGTAGTGTCGAGGAGCGCTTGCAGAATCTTTTTCAACTGCAGACGTACCTGTCTAAAATCGACGCGATCAAGATTCAGCGCGGTGAGCTCCCTAACGAGGTGAAAGACCTTGAAGACGAGATTATCCGCTATCAGACCCGTATCCAGAAGCACAAAGAGGAAATCGAGAATCTGAAGGCTTTCGTTGTGAAAAAGAAGGGGGAGATAGAGGAACGCAACGAAAAGATCGCCCGTTATAACGAGCAGATCGAAAACGTGCGTAACAATCGTGAATTTGCCTTTTTGGAGAAGGAAAAGGAATTCGAAGGGCTTGAGATTGAACTCGCTGAGAAGAATATCCGCGAGGCTAAGGAAAAACAGGAGCAGAAGGCCGCTGAAATCGTTAAAGCCGAGGAGGGTCTGGCCGACAATTCCCATATTCTCGAAGAGAAGAAGAGAGAGCTTGAAGACATCGTCAACGAGACTCGCCTTGAAGAGGAGAATATTCGTGGAAAGGTGAAGGAGCTCGAAGCAAAAATCGACGACTACACTCTGGCTGCTTTCAAGAGAATCAGAAAAAACGCTCGCAATGGTCTTGGCATAGTGACTGTGCAGCGTGAAGCATGCGGTGGTTGTTTCAATCGCATTCCCCCGCAGCGTCGTCTTGAAATCAAAATGCACAAGAAGGTCATCGTCTGCGAATATTGCGGCCGCATTATGGTGGATGGTGCTTTGGTTGGTGTCGACCAGCCGGAACCGGAAGTTCCCGTAAAGCCGAAGAGAAAACTCTCCAGAGTTGCAAAAGATAAAGATTGACAAATCCTCTCTATGACAAAAGATGCCGGGATTTCCTGATCAGGAAATCCCGGCATCTTTCTTTTTCATATCCTGAAAGAGTGTGGTCACTGTATTTCAAGAAATCTATGAGTCTGCACCGAGAGAATCCAGCGCGGATTCTCAAGCACCCGCTTTATGGTCCTGTCTCGATTCGACCGACACAATACCTCATCCTCCACAAAACAAGGTTGGAGATATAAAAGAGTTGAAGGGGAAACATTGGGTAGCTCAGGATAGGAGGATAAATCCTGACCACAGTCAACTACCTTCAATTCGTCTATGCGTGAGGGTTGCAATGTGTAATCAGAGGCTCCTTCAAGACCGAATTTCGGGGAGACTGTCACCCAATCGATATTTTCCGGCAAAGCTCTCGAACCGTTGGTTTCTATTGCCACCTTCTTTCCTGTCTTTTCCTTTAACATCGCCACAAATTCCTTGTCAATCCATAATGATGGTTCCCCTCCGGTCAAGATTATCCATCGGGCAGGAAACTTACTCACAGCGTCACAAATCTCTTCATCCGTCATCATCGTGCCGGGGAGATGGTCAGTGTCGCAGAAGGAGCATTTGAAATTGCAACCTGAAAAACGCACAAAAACTGAAGGGACACCGGTGTGATGTCCCTCTCCCTGCAGGGAATAGAATATTTCGTTAATCTTTCTCATATATAGCAATGTTCCCTTCGCTCTCCTGCACCTCACATCTCCAGCAATGGGGAACAGTGTCTACAATCCATCTTGCGATATTTTCCGCTGTCGGATTTCCCGGAACCACATCGTTTATTACGGCATGGTCAAGACGATCCATGACCAATTCCTTTATATGGGTGAAATCTACGACCATTCCCTCGCTGTTAAGGGTCTCCGACTTACACTCCACCGTTACGATCCAGTTGTGGCCGTGAAGGCGAGTACACTTGCTCGGATATGATAGTTCGAGCCGATGGGCGGCGCTAATCTCGAATCTCTTTCTGACGTAATACATAATCAATCTTCTTCATAAATTGTAGGGTCATCTATACCCGCCTCTGCCATTGCCTCTCGGCGTTCGACGCATGTGCCGCATTTTCCACAATGTTTTTCTCTCCCCTTATAGCAGGAATATGTGTGGGAATAATCTACTCCGAGTCTTTTGCCGAGAGCCGCGATATCTCCTTTTGTGATGTTTGTAAACGCTGCCTGAATGGTTATCCCGTCATATGTGCCAAACTTCATAGCTTCGCTCATAGCATCCACAAACTCAGGGCGACAATCGGGATATATGGCATGGTCGCCGCCATGATTTGCCATCATGACATGTTTCAAACCTCGGCTTTCCGCCAATCCGCAGGCAATGGAAAGCATGATGCCGTTGCGGAAGGGCACCACTGTCGACTTCATATTGTCATCTGAATAATGTCCTTCCGGAATGCTGTCGGGTCCATCAAGAAGAGAACTGTTGAAATACTTCCCCATGAAATCAAGAGGAATCACGATGTGTTCTATCCCAAGGAGTTCGCATTGATAGCGCGCACACTCTATCTCGGGTTTGTTATGATTTGAACCGTAGTCAAAACTTACTGCAAGCGCAATGTCATCTTTCCTGTAATGAAGGAGGGTGACGCTGTCCATTCCTCCGGAAAGGATTAATACTGAATCTTTCTCCATTTCCTATTTCTTTAGATCGAGTGCCATTTCACGTCTGCGTCTCACGAGCTCCTGATGCTCTTCATCGCCCATATTTGCAAAAGGGTTGATTGATATTCCTCCGCGAGGCATAAACAATCCCTTCACTTCTATATAGCGAGGGTCCATAAGTCGCCACAGATCTTTCATAATGATGTTGACGCAGTCTTCATGAAAGTCTCCATGATTGCGGAAACTAAAGAGATAGAGCTTCAGACTCTTACTTTCCACCATTTTCCTCCGTGGAATATAGGAGATGTAGATGTGGCCGAAATCCGGCTGACCTGTCTTAGGACATAATGTAGTGAATTCCGGACAATCAAAGTTGACCACATACTCGTTTTCGGGATGCTTGTTTTCAAATGTCTCAAGCATCTGAGGAGCGTAATCCGTAGGATAGGCCACCCCCTGGCAGCCTAATAGCGTGACGCCTTCAAGTTCCTCTTCTTTTCTCATAACTATCGGATATTGATTAATTGAGCTATCCCGAAGAGCTGCCACCATCTCCGGATAGTCGAAATTTGAATTTTTTACAAATATAACACTTATTTTTTCTTCCGCAAAATATTGAAGGTACGTGGTCTGAATTATTAATGACCGATTCTAATAAAAATACCCCCCTGGCACAAACACTTCTTGCAAAATATGAGTGTGCGATAGAAAATTTTGAATTTTAACTGAAAAAGTTTAACTTTACAATATATTTCAATCGACGAAGTTGTTTAAACTTTTTCTTTGTCCGGATTTAGCCGGATTTCGGAGGTGATTTTTTAGCTCAAAGAGGAAGTTTAGCGAGCTAAACGACCGATGAGAGATGAAAAAGCACCCCGAAAGATGGCTGAAGACTGGCAAAGAGGTCTCCTTTTTAAAGAAATCTTTATAAAAATAAACAACCCCGTAAAAAGTTTAAACAACTTCGGCAATTCAAAAAGAAAGAATTCCGTAAAATCAGATATAAAGTTTTAATCACATGAAAAAGACTGAAACAATAGCTTTTTATAAAGAAGCTTTTCTGGCTGGAAAGCCTGAAGACGTGAGAAGAAAATTTGAGGAGAAGGATATGGAAAAACAGTATTCTTCCATCATCGCTTGGCGCAGACGTCAACGCAAAGCTGCCCCGCAAGAGGAGGAGAAGGAGGAGGAACCACAGCTCCCTACTCCGGCTGAAATCCTCGCTACTCTCCGCAGAATAAAGGAAGAAGTGCCTGCTCTTGAGTCTCTTCCTCATGAGGAAAGAGAACAGATGCTTGCGGTGTTAGGCGAAATAACATCTGATGTGCATAACTTCGACCGTATAAAGAAGAGCCAGCTGCTCAGCAAACTGGAAACTGAACAGGAGGAGATAAACCGTCAGAGAGATTCTTTGCAACAGCGCATTGATTCTTTGCGGCAGGAATTAAATTGGTAGCATTATATTGTTAATAGATGTTAATATCATATTCTTCCTAAAACAATTTTCTATCCTTTTGAGTTATTATAGATGAAAAGAAAGAAGATAGATTTTTGTTCATTAAGTTTAAGCACTAACAGAATCATATTCTGTTACAAAAGGAGCCACTCGTGAGAGTCGCTCCTTTTTGTTTTATCTCCTAAAAATTAATTTTTTATCCTATCACATTATCCGGATCTCAAGAGTGTTCTGTCTCTTTCGAGATTTCATTTGCTTCAGAAGCTTCATTTGCTTCAGAGGCTGCCGGCTGAAGGATATCAACGATTAAGCCACACACTGAAGATACCTGCCGCAGTTCATCCTTAAGATTTTTCTGAGCTTTGAGTCCAATCAGATACAAAGGCACACCTATCGGGAAGAACCAGTAGCAGATTTTGCCCATCACCTTTGACGAGGAGGGATGATAGAGCCAAAGATTACGAATCACCGGGAAATCCATAAGCTTGTTTACTGCCATTGAATTACGGCAATCAGTCATGTAGTCAACATCCTCTTCAAGGGTGGCGCTCAATGAGACAATATCCTCCGCCGGATAACCTTTCATCCAATATTGGCGATAACCGAGACGGCGGGAATATTTTTCAACAAATTCTCGACATCGCGCTCCCAGCGAACGAAGACGCTCAACTGCCTCATCAATTGAAATGTCGTTGATGATGACCTCCTTGTATGCAACACTTCTATCTACCTTTGTTCCCAATATCTTTCGGAAGAATGCCTTATATCGGTCGGCATCAAAGACAGCGGAATCGTTCATTGCTTTATAGGTCACATAAATGCCTAATGGAGCCAATATAAAGGTGGAAAGCCATATTCCGCACCAAACTTCCCAATGGCCGTCTCGGGCCATCTTATATCCGGTGTTGTCGATTATATAATAGACAAGGAAAAGAAGCACGGAGATGACAAGCGGTGTGCCCAATCCTCCTTTCCGGATTATCGCTCCCAAGGGCGCTCCTATAAAGAAAAAGATCAGACAGGCCACAGAAAGCGTGAATTTCTTCAGTAACTCTATCTCGTGGCGACGCATGGTCCGTTTATCATCTGACACAGACAAGGCTTTGAACTGCTGCTCATTATATGATCTGACGGAAAACGATTCCGCCGCGTCAAACACTTGACCACGTTGCGGTGAGGACAGACCAAGCAATAATGAATCAATATTCACAGCCTTATATTCAGTAGCTGATTTCCCATCTTTCTTATTAGCAGCAGTCTCACCCTTACTCCCCACCCCGCTCTCTTTCACTGATGAAGCGTTGGAAGAACGTTGGGAGCTTGAAGACGTTCTGACAGGCTTATCCTCATTCATAAACGGGAAAGCCTGTCTGCGTAAATCTTTTGCATAGACATTTCCGGTAGAGTCGAGGCGCAGACCGATTGAATCAATTGTGTGCTTCAATTCAGTCATATTCTTGCCGACATACTGTTTTCGCATACCCCCTTCGTCGAGACGGTTGAAATTCGCATCAAAAGGGATAAGCACCTCTTTGTCAAGAAAGGTTTCACGGCGGAACGGCACATTCTTGTCCATGCTCCTCTGCTCACGCAGATTCTCGAATTGCTCCCCCTGGAAAAGGTGTAGATAAAGATAACGCATATCCGGAGTGAAAGCCAGACGCCCCGAATCGGCCACAAGGATTGTAGAATTGTCTCCACCCTTGCTTACATCATAAATCATCACTTTATAGAGCATGCCCGTATCGCGGTTCTTACCTTCGACGAAGAGATTATAACCGGGTATCTGGTCGTAGAACACTCCTTCCGGAATCTCAAGCTCGGGTGATTTCTGACGCATGGAGAAAAGAAGCGTCCACATCTTCACCTGTGCATGGGGCAAGATGTTATTCTGAAAAAAGAATGCACCCACTGCTATTCCCGAAATAAGCACTATCAGCGGACTCATCGCTTTAAGCAACGACACTCCCGAAGCTTTCATGGCGGTAAGCTCAAACTTCTCTCCGAAGTTGCCGAACGTCATAAGGCTCGCAAGCAATATGGCGAGGGGAAGAGCCATAGGGACCATGCTGACGGCTGCATAGAAAAAAAGCTCCCCTATCACAGATATTTCAAGACCCTTCCCGACGAGATCGTCGATATATTTCCATAGGAACTGCATGAGCACGATGAAGAGCACAATGAAAAAGGTCATTGCGAAAAGGGGAAGGAAACTTTTGAGGATAAAGCCATATAGGCGTTTTATGATTCTCATTTCAATGTTGAAGTCGGTTCAGGGTGTAAAATTACAAAAAAAAGAGATAACGACCCCAACACTAAGGTTTAAAAAAAACAGGTATGAAGGGATGAGATAGGATTATAAAATCAAATTGACAAAATTTCACTTTATTTTTCATAAAAAACCGCGCCCTTTGAAAATGTTTTTATACCTTTGCATAAACCTTACCGTCAGGTTGCCATTTCCCCTTTTCCGGAGAAACGGCGCACACGGCGGCACTGATACATGAATCATAAATTATAAAATAACCCATTGCAGCCATGACTTTATTTGAAAGGCTTACTAAACAGGCGCAGGAAATGCCTCAGCGCCTCGTACTGCCGGAGTCGACCGAACCTCGCACACTCCAGGCAGCCGAACAGATTATTTCTAAAAAAATAGCAAACGTCATTTTCCTTGGCAACAAAGAGCAAATTCTTGCCAAGGCTGCGGAACTCGGACTCAGCCACATAGCTGACGCTGAATTCCATAACCCGGATGACATAGAGTTTACTGAAAAATACGCTGAACTCTTCTGTGAGCTCCGTAAAAAGAAAGGTGTCACCCTTCAGGATGCCCGCTACACTGTGAAGAATCCTCTCTATTTAGGTTGTCTTCTCATAAAGGCCGGAGATGCCGATGCCATGGTGGCCGGAGCATTGAGCCCTACATCAAGTGTGCTTCGTGCTGCTTTCCAGGTGTTGAAGACAAAACCGGGCATTTCCGTTGTGAGCGGTGCGTTCATCATGCTCCTGCCGGAGGATGTTCCCTTCGGAGAAAACCATATGCTTGTCTTCGCCGACTGTGCCGTTGTGCCTGACCCGACTGCTGAAGAACTCGCTCAGATTGCAATCTCCACAGCAGAAACAACCAAGAATATTGCCGGTCTTGATCCGGTTGTGGCTATGCTCAGCTTCTCGACTCGTGGTTCAGCAAGCCATCCGAGAGTAGACAAAGTGCGCGAAGCCACGGAATTGGCAAAGAAACTTGACCCGACACTTAAAGTTGACGGTGAGATGCAGGCTGACGCGGCAATTGTGGAATCTGTGGCAAAACTAAAGGCTCCTGACAGCGCAGTGGCCGGACACGCCAACACTCTTATCTTCCCCTCTTTGGAAACAGGAAATATCGCATATAAACTCGTGCAGCGCCTTGCCGGCGCAGGGGCTGTCGGCCCGGTGCTTCAGGGTCTTGCCGCTCCTGTCAACGACCTTTCTCGCGGCGCTACTGTGGAAGATATCGTCAATACAATCATTGTGACCTGCAATCAGGCCATAGGTGACAAACTGAAAGCAGCCGCTAAATAAAACAGTCATATCGAAACCTAAAACACATAATATACGTATGAAGATTCTTGTGCTCAACTGCGGCAGCAGCAGCGTGAAATACAAGCTTATTGACTCTGAAAACAAGGCAGTTCTTGCAGAGGGTGGCGTGGAAAAAATCGGTCTCCCTGACTCTTTCCTGAAGTTTAAGCGTCCTGACGGCTCCAAAGAAGTAATCACCACCCCGATGCCCACAGCGAAAGAGGCTGTGAAAAACGTGCTCGACATCCTGACTGACCCGAAAGAGGGTGTCATCAAGAGCTATGATGAAATTGATGCTGTCGGCCACCGTGTCGTTCACGGTATGGAGGAGTTCAACAAGTCTGTCCTTATCACTCCTGAGGTAGTGGAGAAGGTGAAAGAGTGCTATCCGGTGGCTCCGCTTCATAATCCCGCGAATGTAACAGGCATAGAGGCTGTGACCGCCCTTATGCCCGATAAGCCCCAGGTTGCTGTGTTTGACACTGCCTTCCATCAGACGATGCCCGCGAAAGCTTTCATGTATGCCCTCCCCTACAGCGCTTACGAAAAATATGGCGTGCGTCGCTACGGTTTCCACGGCACCAGCCACCGCTACGTATCACGTCGCGCTTGCGAGTTCCTTGGTCTCGACTATGAGAAGCAGCGCATAATCACCTGCCACATAGGCAACGGCGCGAGCATCACTGCGATTGCCGACGGCAAGAGCGTTGACACTTCTATGGGTCTCACTCCTACGGAAGGCCTTATGATGGGCACACGTACCGGCGACGTAGATCCCGGAGCTCTCGTGTATATGATGGAGCGTGAAGGTCTTGACGCTGCCGGGGTCAGCAAGCTTATCAACAAAGAGTCTGGCGTAGCCGGTGTGACTGAGCTTTCAAGCGATATGCGTGACATCGAGGCTGCCGTTGAGGCGGGCAACGAGCGTGCAATCCTTGCCCTTGACATGTATGAATATCGCATCCTCAAATACATCGGTGCCTACACAGCTGTTCTCGGCGGTGTGGATGTAATCGTCTTCACCGGCGGTGTCGGTGAGAACCAGATTGGCACACGCGAAC
This sequence comes from Bacteroides sp., assembly GCA_014801875.1. Classification (GTDB taxonomy): domain Bacteria; phylum Bacteroidota; class Bacteroidia; order Bacteroidales; family Muribaculaceae; genus Lepagella. Next base: position 253,414 of record JAAVDJ010000010.1, read on the forward strand.
GCATATGCAAGCAACTTGCCTTCATGGGCGTCACATTCAATGAAGAAGCCAATAAGGTAAGAGGTGAGGAAATCGAAATCTCCGGAAAAGATTCTAAGGTGCATGTCGTCGTGATTCCTACCGATGAGGAATTGATGATTGCTCAAGACACTGCCGCTATCGTAGGATAATGCAGATTAGTTATAAATAATAATGAAGACCGCTTCCTTTTTTGGATTGCGGTCTTTATTTTAGTGGATGGAGCCTAATAATAAAGAAAGCCTGACCACGTTAAAACATTAGGAGGGATATTGGGAATAATAACTGACATCATCACTAAGATATATCTAAACAATCTTATGCTTGACTTCATAACATGGAATGCGGACCCGGTGCTCTTCAGCTTCGGTCCGATCGCAATTAGATGGTATGGCCTGGCTTTCGCAGTAGGGTTCATACTTGGCTACAATATTGTGGGGAAAATGTTCCGTCACGAAGGTGCTCCGGAAAAATGGCTCGGTATTTTATTAGCCTATATCGTGGTAGCGACAATAATAGGTTCACGCCTCGGACACGTTTTCTTTTACGAATGGGATTTTTATTCCAAACATCCGGCTGAGATTTTCAAAATATGGAACGGAGGTCTCGCTTCGCATGGAGGAACAATAGCCAATATTATCGCTGTCTTTCTTTTCTCATGGTTTGTAACAAAGAAACCTGCTTCCTGGACTTTTGACAAACTTGTGATTGCCATCGCTCTCGTCGGAGGGCTTATTCGCTTAGGCAATCTTATGAACAGTGAGATATACGGTGGAGAAACAACCCTGCCATGGGGATTTATATTTGTTCGTGACGGCGAGACGGTGCCGAAGCATCCCACCCAGATTTATGAAGCTCTTTGTTATTTCGCCCTCTTTGCCCTGTTGATGTGGATGTATTGGAAGAAAAACGCAGAGGAACGCCCCTATTTAATCACAGGTGTTTTCTTCATAGGAATTTTCCTCCCACGTTTCCTAATAGAATACGTTAAAAATGTGCAGGTAGCATCCGAGTATGAGATGATTGCGAAATATGGCATGAATCTCGGACAGATGCTGAGCATCCCATTCATCCTCCTTGGAATCGGTCTTGTGATATGGGCTATGAGCCATCCTCGCCAACACTGGACATTCCCCAATAAATTTGCTGAAGAGATGCCAACCGGCAAATCACGCAATCCTTACCGTAAATAAAACTTTATCTCACCTTTACAAAAAGCTCTCTTTCTGAATTATCTATTCGGGAAGAGAGCTTTTTATTGGATTTTGATTATATTTGCAGTAGTTTATCAAATCTACGAGACCATATGGAGGAAACACTTAAATATCCAGTTGGCATACAGACTTTTACAGAAATTATTGAGGAAAAATATATCTATGTGGATAAGACTCAACTTATCTATGACTTAATTCACGAGTCAAAATATGTTTTTCTCAGCCGACCACGCCGATTCGGCAAAAGTCTGCTTATGTCTACTTTGGAGGCATATTTCAGAGGAAAGAAAGAACTTTTCTCCGGACTTGCCATATCCAAATTGGAAAATGATTGGGAAGTTTATCCGGTGTTTCGTTTTGATTTGAGTCCTGCTAATTATGACCATCCTCAACGGTTGATTAATCTCATAAAACGCTCCCTCAACCGTATTGGACGTGTATATGGCTTATCTTCCGAGTATGATGATATTTCCGATATATTCATTGATTTCATAGAGCAGGCGTTTGACAAATACGGAAAAAGAGTGGTTGTCCTTATAGATGAATATGACAAACCTTTGCTTGACTGTATGCACACGCCGGATCTCCACGAGGTCATAAAGAATGAGATACGGAGTTTCTATTCTTCAATCAAAGCCTGTGATGAATATATCAGGTTCGCAATGCTGACGGGTGTTACCAGATTCGGAAAGGTTTCTATTTTTAGCGGGCTGAATAATCTCAAGGATATCTCTTTCCTCCCTTGCTATAATGCCCTTTGCGGAATTTCCGAATCTGAATTCCGCAAAGATTTCGAAAAATCGATTGCTATATTTGCTCGTGAAAATTCCATGACAGATGATGAGGCGTGGAAAGCATTCAAAAGATTGTATGATGGTTATCATTTCGCCAACAAAGGTGAAGATATCTACAACCCATACAGCGTGTTGCATGCTTTTGACGACAACATAATGAAAAGCTACTGGTATGCAACAGGGTCATCTTCTTATCTAATAAAGTTGATTGAAACTTACTCTTATCGACTTGACAAAATCGAAGGTCAACGCAGAACTGAAAACCAGTTAGCGAATATCACCGATTTCCAGTATGATTTTATTCCTCTTCTCTATCAATCCGGCTATCTGACAATTAAGGATTACGACAAAGAGACAACTGAATACACCCTTGGCTTCCCAAATCGGGAAGTCTATGAGGCTTTCTGGACTTCCCTGAAGAATCACTTCTTCAGAACAGCTGGCGGTGGAAGCGATTTCGACCTGAGATTGTTCACCCGAGACATTATTGATGGTAATCCGGAAGCATTTATGGAGCGAATGAAAGCTTTATTTGCCGATACTTCCTCCGAGCCTGAAAGGAATAAGGAGATTCATTTCCAAAATATGATGGCTATTGTTGCGAAAATGCTCGGGTTTAACGTTCTGACAGAGGTTCATTCCTCTGCCGGAAGATGCGATATGCAAATTAAAACTGATCGCTTCGTCTTTATTTTTGAGTTTAAGATAAACGGTTCCGCTGAGGAGGCTTTACAACAAATTATAGAGAGGGATTATGCTGCTCCCTTTGCGGCAGGTAGTCAAACTGTATTCTTGATTGCAACTAACTTCTCCACTAAACAGAGAAATCTAACTGAATGGATTATCCGAAAGGTGTAGATTGTGCGTAACCGACTAAGTCTCCCATATTTTAGGGGATTAGAGTGCATTTTTGGATATTAAAATTTCAATTTCATTAATAAATTATATTTTAAGCAGTTAACAGTAATATACTGTCTATTAGTACTTTATAACCTACAATCGTTTTTTAACATATAGATTAAATGTTAAAAAATCTGTTAATAATAGTTAACTGCTTGCAAAATGAGGCAGTTAGGTTGTAATTTTGCAACGTCAAAACGATTGAAGCGCTCTACATGAGAGCTTACCGAAAACGATTTGCCAATTATTATAATATGGGAAAAAACCTTTTTATCCATATTATTTCTAACCTTTAATTTTTAAAACACCCAACTCTGACGGTATCGGTTCCTCTTGAAGGTACTTGCCAAATTACCAAAAAATAATATTAGTTTAATTTCTGAATGGTCAATTATTGGCCACGATGAAACGAACCCTTTATACATTTTATTCTATGATGAAGAAAAGTTTTCTCTTCACCGCAGCAGCCTCTGTGCTCTGCCTTGCTTCCTGCTCTCAGGATGACTTCGCCCCCGTACAGGACAACAATGAGAATGGCAACGTAACTTTCACGGTTAGCCTCAACGACAAACCCGCGACCCGTGCATTTGGCGACGGTCTTTCAGCAAAAAATCTCGCTTATGCAGTTTACGATGTTTCCGACACCGAACCTAAATTAGCAGGCGAGGGTCGTACCGAGTTTTCCGCCAACTCACTTTCTACTACCCTAAATATCACACTCGCAAACGGTCGTGATTACAGGATAGCATTCTTCGCATCCAATCAGAACGAGGAGGGCAACAATGTTTACTCTTTCGATGCGCAGAATAAGAAAATCACTGTTGATTATTCCAAGACTCACCTTACAGCAGACCAAAATGTTGATCAGGACTGCTTCTTTAACGTACTTCAGGTCAACAAAGATCAGATTGGCTCTTCGCTTTCTGTAACTCTGAATCGTCCTGTCGCTCAGATCAATTTCGGCACAGCTGACCTCGGAGAGGATGCAGTGAAAGCAGCTTACGGTGAAAATGGTGCTAACCTTCGCACAACGCTTACTACCACGGCCTACACCACTCTCTATCTTTTGGACGGCAGTGTGGATCTTGATAGTGAAGAAGAGTTTACCACAACAACTCCTGCAAAAATTATTGCAGAAGTGGATGGGATATTCCCGGTAGATGGGTACGATTATGTTCATTGTGCCTACGTTCTTGTGCCGAAAACCGAGAAAAGTGTAGCGGAGGTTATCCTCACAATCACGGGTGGCACAGCAGTGCCACAAACTGTAAAAGTTAGCAATGTCCCTCTGCAGGCAAACTATCGCACCAATATCTACGGCAACCTCCTGACAAGCACAACCGACATTACAGTTGACAAAGATGCCGATTGGAGCGATCCCGACTATAATATTCCTATTTGGGATGGTTCAGTTGCTAACTCACTTCCGGAAACTATTGATGGAGTCATGGAACTTTCAACACCTGCTCAGTTTGCAAAATTGGCACAAGAGGTAAATAACGGTAATAAATTCCAAGGCGTAACCGTCAAACTTGCTGCTGACATAAATCTTAATAATATCAACTGGACCCCCATCGGTACCAACAATAAACCCTTCGAAGGAAGTTTTGATGGTCAAGGCTACACAATCTCAAATCTCTCTATAATCCAATATAATAATGCTGCCTATGCAGGTTTCTTTGGAAATGTGAACGAATCAGTAGATGGTCTTAAAAATGTAAAAATAGATGGAATAAATATTGATGTTCGCAAAGCAGACGGAGCAACCGATGTTGGTGGACTTGCAGGGCATGTTTTCCGCTCTCCAATTGCAAATATCTCGGTTAAAAATGTAAACATACAATCTTATCGTCGCACGGGTGGTGTTGTAGGATATATTTATGGTAATTTAGATGATTGCTATGCAGAAAATGTAACAATTGATATAATGCTTGACCCAACTAATGATAACGGCGATAAGGCGGGTGCTATTGCGGGTTATTGTGCGGAAGCCGGAAGCGGAGTTTACACTACAAAAAATAACTCGGCAAAGAATGTAAGCATTTCAGGATTCCGCGACTTAGGAGGTTTATTTGGAATGATGCAATACACTCGTTCAATGGAAAATAATACAGCTACTGATGTAACCATTACTGTGAATGCTGAAAGAAATGATTTGACTTCGGATAAACCGGAAAACTTCGGAGCAATTGTGGGCAGATGGGGTAAATCCGGGAATTCTATCGTAATAGTAGGTGAAAATAACTCCTTCTTAAATTACACTTTTGTTGATAAGGATGGCAATAAGATAGAAAACCAATCCGGCATTCTCACTCAGGAAGATGCAAAGTAAATAATCTAACCATAAACGGGTTAATAACCAGGTTCGTCCCCTTGAAACGGGGCGAACTTACCAAAAATAAATAATCAAATAATATGTCATTCATCAAACATAGAATAGCACGATCACTCTTGGCAGTTCTCTTCGTCGGTTGCGCTTTCGCGGTTGCTGCGGCAACTCCGACACCAGCTCCACAGGCTGATAACAGCCGGCAGCCTATCAGCGCCGTACAACTCTTCCCGATGAATGTCGCTTCTCTTGATAATGCTGCCGCTGATCTTCGACGTCTCGCAGAAGATGCCGAAAAAGGGTATGCAGCAGGAGAAATTGACTCACTCATTATTGTGGGTGGGGCATCTCCAGACGGTCCGAAAGTCCTCAACCGACGACTCGCTCAGGAAAGAGCGGAAAATGTTGCCCGGTTTCTGATGGAAAACACTTCCATACCGGCTGAAAAGATAACCGTGATGAGCAAGGTAGCCGATTGGTCGGAGGTTTCCGATTTCGCAGAAAAGCAGAACGACGGTTATGCCCCGCTCGTTGTGGCTGCTATAAAAAAGAATCCGGCGAATCCGACAGCAACCTTGCGTTGCCTTGAGAAAGGGCATGTATGGAAATGGCTCAGTCAGGAGGTTTTCCCCTCCCTGCGTTCTACGGATGTCATGGCAATCATTACCCCTCTCCCCCCTTCAACGGCAGATTCTCCGGTTTCTTCTGAAACCATTACGACTGAGGAAGTTTCGGAAATTCAGACTCCTCAGATGCAGGATGCCAAAGAGACGGAAACTGAACCCTTTGTGAACGTGCCTATGGCTGAGGGATGGCAACGAGGATTCTACGTGAAGACAAATCTTCCTGCATGGCTCGCACTTATCACCAATGTAGGCGTTGAGGTAGATCTTGCTCCTCACTGGAGCTTCAATCTCCCCTTCTACTATTCAGGATTCAACTATTTCACCCGAACTCTAAAATTCCGTATCTTAGGGATACAGCCGGAAGTGAGATGGTGGCTCTCGGATAAAAATCACGGTTTCTTCACAGGAGCACATTTCAGTATGGCTTACTATAACCTGGCGTTCAACCGTAGTTTTCGCTATCAGGACCATGCCGGTCATACCCCTGCACTCGGAGGTGGCGTAGCCTTAGGATGGAGATTCCGTCTTAATTCCGATCCCAATCTCACTATGGAGGCAAGTATTGGAGCCGGTGCCTACAGGATGCATTACGACGTATTTTATAACCGTCCCAACGGCTTATTATACGACACTCGGAAACGCACCTATATCGGACTTGATCAGGTATCCCTCTCCTTAACTTATAGGTTTGGATTTGGCAAACGTCAGTCTGCGGAAATGAAAGGAGGTGATAGATGAGGAGAATGTTAATCAAACTTCCTGCAATTATGCTGCTCCTTTTCTCAGCATTGATGCAGACGGCTTGCGTTCATGAATTTCCGGCTCCTCCCGACACTCGTCGTGTGAATCTCAGAGTGACCCATAAATTGGATTGGTCGCTTTACGATTATATATCTCCAAATCGCTCATCCCGCACGATGGACGATGATCAATGGATGTGGGTGGAGTATCTTTTGGAAGTATATCCGTCCGGAACTACAGACTCCCCTCTAACGAGAATACGAGAGTATGTAGAATATTCTGATCGACTCCCCATGTCAACGGTAGTTGAGCTCCCACCGGGCGAGTATGACATCTGGATATGGTCGCAGTTTTTCGACCCTTCCACCGGCGAAGCACCCTATTTCGATACCGACTCGTTCGGCGCAATCAAACTGAAAGGTCCTTACGTCGGCAGCACATGTCAGAAGGATGCACATCAAGGATGTGTTCGGGTTGTAGTGCCAAATTCAACTGAGGCTCAGGTGAATCTCAATTATTCAGTAGAGCTGACACGTCCTCTGACGGCGCATGCTTTTATCGCCACGGATGTAGATGAATTTATCGAAATGGAGACAAGGCGCAGGAGTGAGGAAACGACCGGCGATATTGATTTCTCGAAATATACTGCAAAGGTAATTCACACCGGGTATATGATCAATGAGTACTCGATGTTCCGCAGCCGTCCCACTGATTCCACCCTCGGCATTACCTACACAAGTCCGCTTGAGGTTACTCCAGAAGGGGAAGTGCTTGTGGCTTACGACACTCTATTCATCAACGGTGAAGAATCGACTCTTTCCCTTGGTATAGAAATCTACGATCCCGAAGGGAAACTTGTATCGACAGTTGGCAACATAACAATACCGACTAAGCTCAGTCAGGGCACGATTGTAAGAGGGAATTTCCTGACCTCCAAAGCATCTGGCGGAGTTGGCATTGACAAAGACTTCGAAGGCGAATTCAACATTGAGATTAGGTAAGGCTTTAGGTTATAGGCTCGAGGCTCAAGGCTCAAGACAATAATAATTTTTAATTTAAGAATAATATTAACTTTTTATATAATAACATTATGAGAAAGGCGATTTATCTCGGTGCTGCCCTCGCAGCAGTGATGACAACTTCCTGCTCTAACGACATGGACCAGTTTGGCACCACTACGAGCGACGGAAACGTAGTTATCCAACTGCAGCTTCCCGACAATCTTGCAACCCGTGCGTTTGGCGACGGAACAACTGCCACCAACCTTAAGTATGCTGTTTATCACTCCGGCGAAACAAATGTTGTAACACAAGGCACGGCTACATTCAACGGACTTCAGGCTACCGTAAACCTGAACCTGGTAAACGGTAAATCCTACGATTTCATCTTCTGGGCTGACAACTATGGGAATAGTTTCTACACTTTTGATGCAGATAACCAGACTGTAACTGTAGACTATGACGGTCTCAAGGGTAACGACGAGAACCGTGACGCTTTCTTCGGTCAGTTGACAAACCAGGAGATCACAGGCCCGGCTACACTTTCAACGACCCTGAAACGTCCGTTCGCCCAAATCAACCTCGGTACCTCCGATTTCGATGAAGTTGCTGTGAAGGCTGCTTATCCCGTCTTCAGCAGCTCGATGACCATCAGCACCACCCTTCCTACCACCCTCAATCTTCTTGATGGAAATGTAAGCGGTGCGACTGAGACTGTTGTCACTACTTCTGAGAATCGTCCCGATGGTGAAACCTTCCCCGTTAACGGTTACGACTATGTTTCGATGAACTATATCCTCGTTGATGCTGCCAAAGATGTGATTGACCTCACTTTCAGCTTCAAGAATGAGGGTGCGGAGATTTCCAATCTCTCCGTGGCAAGTGTGCCCGTACAGCGCAACTACCGCACTAACATCTATGGCGCAGTGTTCACTTCACCGACTGATGTGATGATTACAATTGAGCCAGCTTTCAACGAACCTGACTTTAACAGCCCAAAATCGGTAGCTACACCTGATGAGTTTGCTTCCGCTTTAGCTGATCCTAAGGTTAAGGAGATTATTCTGACAGCGCCTCTCAATCTGACAAATGTTCAGGCATCTGATATGATTATTTCTTCTCCCAAGGTAATAGATCTTTCAGGGGTGACAGTTGAAGATGGAGAGTATGCTATAACATTAGGTCAGTACACGCCTTTTGACATTACATCTTCACTTACTATAAATGGAGGCAACATGACTAATGGTCAGGGGCAAAAAGATGTGGATTATCCTTTATGTATGTTCCATGTCAACCGAAATGGTGTACTTAATCTTAATGGTGTGACAATAGATGGTGATACAGATCATCATTTTAACGAAGTACCTCGTGGTGATAACTCAGCTGTAATCGACTATTGGGGTAATGCTGAAATAAATATCTCTGATAGTCGTATTAAAGGTGGTATGTATGTACTTTTCGGTGCGAATGCGTCAGAAGAGGCGAAAGTGACTTGTACAAACTCTTACTTTGAATCAACTTCTTCAAGATTAGATAATGGCCAGTATTGGGCATACGCTATCAATGCTAAAGGTGAGTTTCTATTAAAGGATTGTACAGTAGTAGGTATTGCGGGTGCGATTTTAGCTAATGCTTATACACCTGGCTCCAGCACAAAGGTAACAATTGATGGTGGCAACTATTATACCTATAACTCATCTAAGGAAGATGGTGGATTTAATAACGATGGTGGTTATGCCGTGTTTGCAGAAAGTGGTGCTACTGTCACCATAAATGGCGGTCATTTCTACGGTGCTAACAAACAAAGTGACTTAGCAGGTGAGAATGGTACTTCGGCTGTCGTAGGAGGTGAGAATGGCAATATCGTCATTAATGGCGGTTACTTCTCAGGTATGCCTTATAACAATGCAACTAACCAGACTTACGCTCCGGCTGAAGGTTTCCGGTTCAAGTCAACTGAGGAGAATGTTGAGGGTCGTAAATACATTCTGACTGTTGAAAAAGGAAACGACTAATCTGAAAATTGATAACAATAATCAAACTACAAAAAAGGAAGCAACCTCTCGGATGCTTCCTTTTTTGTAGTTATGCCCCACAGCTTTCAGGAGGAATATTATTTCTTTAGCCTTTTGAAATTTCGTCAAATAACTCGGCGAAGAGTTCTTCTGATGTGCGATTCTCAGGATTACCATGTGCAGCTATTTCATTCGCAACTTTTGACTGAGTTACAGTTGCAAGCGCATCTTCATAACTTAAATTAAAATGATCGGAAGTTTTAATAACAAACTCTATCAAAATATTTTCAATCGTTTTGTCCATAAATTAATCTTTTATTAGATTTTCTATAGCTCTTGGTGTGCAAAAGCAATATTGTATATAACTGCCATGATACCTCAATCGTCGAGCTAATATTTTGAGATTCCTTTCCAAAAGGTAGTCACAACCAAACTCCTTTTTATAAGCTTCTATTTCTTGATCAACACTGGAATCAGCCACCGGGCCTATCACAATATCAAAGTTATGAACATAAGGAGGACTTATGGTCTTATCTCGATTTCTCATAACAAATTCTGCCCATTCCCAATTGTTGGTTTTAAATTCTTTTATTCTTAAATCAGATGGACACGAAGACTTATAGAAGAGAAATGGATTCACCTCAGGAGTGCCTGTCTGATTAAGCATAACACTACGATTTGCCATGTTAACAGCTCTACCAAAGTCAGGAGTTAAATAAAAACCTCTTCCAAAATCCTTGTAATCACGGCTTTTAGTTAAATCTATTTCCTTTATACGACAGTAACTTCCATGATATAACCTCATAGTCTACCACCATTTCTTGAGCATATAAGAGTCAGATTATCTATTATCTCTTCATAAGAAAGCGTACGCTCAATTTCAATAAACTGAGTAAGGTACTCAAGCCCTTTGAAAGTCCTTAGATAACGAAAAGCTCTTCCAAGAGAGATCCCTTTAAATTTTGAAAACCAGTAGACTACTGTGGTTATAAAAGAAATAGAAGAGGCATCCTCGGCTTTCTTAATAACCTTTAATTGAAGTTCGGAACCCATCTTGCCAAGTATGTAATCGGCTTCTTCGGGTGTGATTGGTGCACCATTTTCAATCTTTGACACACGAGATTCTCCAAGACCAATCATTTTCCCTAACTGGGATTGAGTCAGTCCTGCTTTTTTCCTTTCCATACGGACGAGTGCTCCTAAAGTGGTTTGTTGCTTTTCATTAGTCCTCATGATTCAATAATTCTTAGTAGAAGACAAATGTAGAAAAAACTTTCCAAAAATGGAAAGTTTTTTAGTAAAAATATTTGTCACAACCGGGATCATGGGACTGACCCCTCTCCCGTGGATTATTCTAATATGGCAGCGGCTCGGGTAAGGGCTTTGAGGAAAGTGTCTGCTTCCTCAAAGGTGTTGTAGACAGCGTAGGAGGCGCGGACCGTGCCGGGAATGTCAAGCCGATCCATCAAAGGCATCGCACAATGATGTCCGGTCCGCACCTCTACTCCCTGTTTGTCAAGAAGCAATCCTAAATCGTAGGGATGCGAACGACCTACAAGGAAAGATATGACAGCGCTTTTATGGGGAGCGGTGCCGAAAATTCTCATCTCCGGAATTTTCATCATCCTTTCCTGAGTATATTCCATCAAGGCATGTTCATGTGCCTCAATATTTTCAATACCTATGCTATCAATAAAATCAATGGCTTTTGAAAAAGCTGCTATTCCTACAAAGTCCGGAGTGCCGGCTTCAAACTTGAATGGGAGTTCAGCAAAGGTAGTATGTTCGAAGGTCACTTTTGCTATCATCTCTCCTCCCCCCTGATATGGAGGCATCTTCTCAAGCCATTTCTTCTTCCCGTAAAGAACACCTATTCCTGTAGGACCATACATTTTGTGAGCCGAAAACGTATAAAAATCGCAATCAAGCTCCTTCATGTCAAGTCGCAAATGGGGAGCTGCCTGAGCTCCGTCCACAAGAACCGGAACATTATGCGAATGGGCAAAAGAAATCATTTCCTTTACGGGATTAACTGTCCCGAGCACATTGCTGACATGGCAGAATGAGGCCATGACGGTGCGTTCGTTGAAAAGAGAGCGGTATTGCTCCTGATTCAACACACCTTTATCGTCTATATCTACCACTCTAAGCACAATGCCCGTCCGGTCGCGGAGCAATTGCCAGGGAACAATGTTGGCATGGTGCTCCATCACCGTCAGAATAACCTCATCCCCCCTCTTGAATCTACTTCCAAAGGAAGAGGCTACAAGATTTATCGCCTCTGTGGTGCCGCGTGTGAATATTACCTCCTCTATTGATTCAGCATTGATATATTTCCTTACTTTCTCGCGGCTTTCCTCTTGAAGGGCAGTCATCTCCTGCGAAAGAGTGTGAACACCACGATGAACATTCGCCTTCGAGGTAGTATAAATACGTTTTATCTCATCGACGACCGAAAGAGGGGTCTGAGATGTGGCGGTATTATCAAGATAGTCAAGCTCCCTGCCCGACACCTCACGCGAAAGGATAGGAAACTCCTTGCGTATTCTTTTTATGTCTTCATCCGTCAGCATGATTCCTCCTTTTCCTCTGAGCATGCCGAACGACAGGAAGCGCAATTGAGGGAATGGCCGGCGAAACGTCGTTCCACAAGGAGCTGCAAACGATCTTTGAGAGCCGGTATACGTATTCCGTCAATCACATCTGCCATAAATGCTTGTTTTAGAAGCAACTTAGCGACTGATTCCGGTATACCTCTGGTGCGCATGTAGAACACCTGGCTTTCATCCAACTGTCCTGTAGCCGCTCCATGGCTACACTTAACGTCGTCATCATATATTTCAAGCTGTGGTTTGGAAAACATTCGTGCCTTCTCTGAACCTACGATATTACGGTTGCTCTGATAAGCTTCTGTCTTATCTGCTCCCTTTTTTACATAAACCAAGCCACAGAATGCTCCGGTAGATTCATCATCAAGAACATATTTGAAGAGTTCGTCTGTATGGCAATTTTTCTTCAAATGCTCTACCCGTGAATAGGAATCAAGATGACGCCGTTTGTCTTCTATACCCATTCCGAGAAGTTTCAGAGATGCATTTTCTCCCGTGAACTTTGTGTGGTATTCATTTCTTGTCGTGCCATTATAGAGAGTCATTCCGTCTATAAGCACTCGGCTGTTCTCCTCCTGATTGAGGTAAAGAGCTGAAAGGCGCGAAGTCTTTTCCGATGACTCCTCAAGTTCGTAATAATCGAGAGAACCGTTTTTAGCCACCCACATCTCTATGGTCTGGAGTGCAAGGAATGCTACGTCCGGATTCTGAGTATGGTCGCAGCCTAGGATAGTGACCTCAGCATCCTCCTCCACAATCACCAACATACGCCGGACGGCCATGAGGGGCACACCGTTCTGGAGAATATTGACAATCTGAACAGGTTTCTCAACTTTTACCCCTTTCTTCACCCATACCACTATTCCATCTTGCGCGAGAAGGGTGTCGAGCGCTACTATCGGATTATTGATGTCAGCGACTTTCCCATAATATTTTTCTACTATCTCAGGATGCTCTTCTGCAAACCTCTTCAGGCTCCCGACATGTATGCCGTCAGGCAGACTATCACAGGAACGAGCCGTTTCGGCATAAATATCATTGACATTGAAGAAAAGCGCCGTAGAGATATTGGGCACACCGCAATGGAAGGTAGCGGCGGGATTCACATCGATATTGACCCTGGCGATGTTTACGCCGTAGTTCGGCGCGAGAATTGCCTCAAGGTCTGTGGTTTCATAATTTTCCGAACCCTTTTTCGGAAGAGAGCAGCTTTCCAAGACGGCAAGTGCCTCCCGGCGATGGGCATTGAGCTTCTCGGCGCTGTTGCTGTCGACAAGCTCCTGATGCTCCTTATACAGGTCGATATATTGTTTCAGTGCGTTCATTTTTTCTCCTTATTGTTCATCTACCGGTCTGATTGGAAGGCGTGTCTTCAGGCATTCTCGCCGTCAACTTGCTGCTTAATCCAATCGTAGCCCCTTTCTTCAAGCTCGAGCGCCAGTTCGGGTCCTCCCGTCATCACGATTCTACCCTTATAAAGAATATGGATGAACTGAGGCTTGATATAATCCAAAAGACGCTGGTAGTGGGTGATGACAATGGTGGCGTTATTATCAGTCTTGAGTTTGTTGACACCCTCGGCCACTACACGCAATGCGTCTATGTCAAGGCCGGAATCTGTCTCGTCAAGAATCGACAGGCGCGGTTCAAGCACGGCCATCTGAAATATCTCGTTACGCTTTTTCTCTCCACCCGAGAACCCCTCGTTGACCGATCGGGAAGCAAGTTTGGTGTCAAGCTCCACCACTGCCCTCTTCTCGCGCATGAGCTTGAGAAAATCTGTGGCGCTCATAGGGCCTTCTCCGAAATATTCACGCTTGGCATTGACAGCTGCCCGCATGAAATTCACCATTGAAACACCCGGAATCTCAACCGGATACTGGAAACCGAGGAAAAGGCCTTCATGGCTCCTCACTTCCGGAGTCATGGCAAGAAGGTCTTTATCGTAGAATTTAGCAGAACCCTCGGTCACCTCGTAGGCTGGATTTCCTGCGAGCACCATCGAGAGCGTTGACTTTCCGGAACCGTTGGGTCCCATTATGGCATGCACCTCACCCGGGCGCACTTCCAGATTTATTCCTTTCAATATTTCCTTCCCGTTGATACGGGCATGGAGATTTTCGACTTTAAGCATTTTCAATCTTTATTTTAGTATCCGTTTGAGAGGGTTCTGTCTTTATAACGCGAAGAGAGGGGGGATAGTTGCAACTGATGCGACGCGCTGCCCGCAATTGAAGAATATGGGATAGATCGGCAAAACTGTAACACCCCAGAAACTCCGGGGCAAGAAGCATAACACACTCCACGACATTGCCGTCGTCGGCATTCGCATATTTCATCAATGGGGAATCCGGATTGACACAGACGATGATATTGTAGGCAATCGAGAGAAACAGAAGATATTTCACCATGCAGAAAGCCGAACCGAAAAGACGGTCGAGAAGACCAAGTCCGAACACCTGCATCGCGCTCCTCAAGACTCCGGTCAGCATCCGGAAGACAAGATAGACTGCTATATAAACCACAGCAACACCCAGCACACTGTAAATAAAAGTGTTACCCGGCACGTCTGCTATCCCCGGAAAAATCATCCGGATGACGCTCTCCACATCCTCTCCGAAAACATGACAGCACACCGTGCCGAAAGCGAATCCAAGAATCCCGGAGACTTGACCGGTGAAACCGCTCCGAAACCCTTTGAACAACGCCACTGCTGCAACTACAAGCACTATTATATGATATGCCGCCTCTCCCATTATTCACGTATATCGCACATGCCTCTCTTACTGCGGATGCGCTTTTCAAGGATGCAAATTTAGTGCTTAATGCCGAATTTTCAAAATTCGATTATCCTTTTCCTCACCCTGTTCTTGTCATTTCATTTTTTTTCCCTAAATTTGTATCATGAAGTTGCCTTTTACAAATCGTCCGTGGAAAGACATTTTGGTCGCGGGGGGATTTGTGCTGGTTTGCTGCCTATTGGTTTTCGCCGCATTCTGGGCTTACCATCAGTTTATCACCACCCCTCCTTATGTCGACCCCGACAGGTTTCCTGTCAGGGGGATAGACATTTCTGCCCATAACGGCGAAATCGATTTTAAAAAGGTGAGGGAGAGCGGCATAGAGTTTGCTTTCATAAAGGCAACCGAGGGGGGAGACTTTAAAGACCGTAATTTCAGACGCAACTATCAGCAAGCCGGTCAAACCGGTATCAAAAGAGGAATATATCATTTCTTCCGGTTTGATAAAGATGGTGTGGAGCAGGCTATCAACTTCCTGAAAGCCGTAGGCTCCAGACATCCGGAGATGGGACTCGTTATAGATGTGGAAAAAGCGGGTAACCCGGATTCGATTCCCGCTCATCTAATCAACCGTCGCCTTACGGAAATGGTGGAATATCTCAATCTTATGGGGTATCGCGTGATGTTCTATACCAACCGAAGTGGCTACTATGATTATCTTGCTGAATCTTTCCCCGGCTATCCTTTATGGATATGCGGATTTTCCCAGAATCCGATATATGCCGAATGGTCATTCTGGCAGTATGACCACCACGGCCGGGTCCCCGGCATCAAGGGGGACGTTGACCTTGACACTTTCTGCGGAAATCGAAAGGAATGGGAACGCTATCTCAGAGGTGACCTATGGCCATACTCCGGAAGAACTCAGTAAGGCAGGCTCCATCTACCTTCACTACTCAACAATAACACACCCTGTTGTTACGTTATATTTTTATGGAGCGACCTCCCTATCAGTATCTGTCGCTCATTGTTATATATGCGATCCATAATCACCAACATCATCATATACATATTCCTGCTGTGCGGCACACTGACATCCTTTGCCTTGAGTCCGGATTTCTATGCCAATTCGTCGAGACTCTCAAGCGGAAATTGGGCCAAAGTGGAAGTGACTCAGACCGGAATGCAGCTTATTCCTAACGCTACCCTCCGCGCCCTGGGGTTTTCTGATCCCTCAAAAGTGAACGTCTACGGCTCCGGCGGACGTATCCTGCCTGAACGTCTGTATAATTCCATGACAGACGACCTTCCTCTGCTTCCTTCTGTTGTTACTTCAGAAGGTATCCTCTTCTTTGGTCATAATAATATCTCCTGGACTGCCTCCGTGAGCAATCCGGGTCATAAGATGAATCCCTATTCCGAACATTCATACTATTTCATAAGTGATCGGGAAGAAGTGCGACCTGAACTGTCTACGGAAATAACAGGTTTACCATCTTCTGATAATGTTATCACCGGGTTCACACGCCGGCTTCTGCATGAAAACGATCTTCTCGCTCCTTATGACTCCGGGCGTCAGCTCCTCGGAGAGGATTTCCGCACACAACCCCGCCGTTCCTTCTCCTTCAATATGCCTGACTGTATAGGTGAGGCTGAGGTAAAAGTATGTTTCGGGGCGAAGGTGACTAACGGATCCTCCAAGCTGGAAATTGATTTTGGAGGAGATAACCCTCAGACATTCAATATTGCCGGCGTAAGCAGCACTTCCACATTCCTCGTGATGCAGACTTTTAAAGGGAAAGCTCCCGCAGCAGAGAAGCTTGATATGTCGATTCAGTATTCAAACACGGGGCTGGCTGCCACTGCTGCCCTGGATTATATCGAAGTCTTCTATCCTTCTGCTCTAAAGTTAAGAAACAATCAACTGTATTTCTATATTCAGCCTGCTTCTCCGGCTACCGTCAGAATTGAAAACTGCACGGATGCGACAATAGTTTGGGATGTCACTATTCCGGAGAAACCGGTCAGGAAAGAGCTTACTTTAGATGGTTCGACAGGGGTGTTTGTTTCCGGTCAAGGGTATCATGAATATGTGGCTTTCAATCCTTCAAAATGTGCAAACACGGTCGTGGCTGCCGGAAAAGTCCGCAATCAAGACCTTCACGCCATGGAGGTTCCAGATATGCTGATCGTGACCCCTGAGGCTTACCGACAGGCGGCCGAACGTCTTGCCTCCTTGCGCGAATGCACTGACGGGCTTAAATGTGCCGTCCTGACTCCGGAAGTGATATACAATGAATTTTCTTCAGGCTCTGCTGACGTCACTGCTATCAGGAAGCTCCTCAAGATGTGGCATGACCGGGCTGTCGCGGAAGGGACCTCCGGCCCGCGCTTCTGTCTCATTCTCTCTCGCCCTTCTTACGACAATAAGATGGTGACCCAAAGTTCTCGCAAAAACAATTATCCCAGGATTCCCATTTGGCAAAGTGAGAACACCTTTTCTGAAACCACCTCTTTCTCTACAGATGATTATATAGGAATGCTTGACGACAACACTACTGCCCTCAACATGAACAACGCAAAGATTCATGTGGCAGTCGGTCGTATGCCTGTAAAATCGCTTGCTGAGGCTGAGACAGCTGTCTCAAAGCTGGAAAAATACCTCACCTCCCCCTCCTACGGAAGCTGGCGCACTAACGTCATGGTTATCGCCGATGATCAGGATAACGGAACCCACCTACATCAGGCTGAGGACATTGTTTCCATCCTCAGTTCTTCCGAAGGTGGTAAAGATTATATCTACGAAAAACTGTATCTTGACGCTTATCAGTTGGGATATTCAGGAGTCGGGGCCGTTTATCCGGAAGCAAAAACAAGAATGATGGAGAAATGGAACGAGGGAGTCGTATGGATGGATTATATCGGACACGCCAACCCTAAAAGCTGGGGACACGAGAATCTTTTGACATGGACAGACATCAACTCCATGACAAACTCCAATCTTCCTTTCCTCTATGCGGCCACCTGTGAGTTCCTTCGCTGGGATGCTGACGAAGTGAGCGGCGGGGAAATCCTTTGGCTTACTCCCGATGCCGGTGTGATCGGTATGATTTGTCCATCACGTACCGTCTATATCACTCTCAACGGATTATTGAATTCAGCTACTGCCCAACATGTTTTTTCAAGAAATGAAGATGGATCCAATCTTTCCGTAGGCGAAATAATGGTCAGGGGTAAGAACAATACCCTCAATGACAACAACCGTCTCAGATACGGTTTCTGTGGCGACCCGTCGATGAAACTACCCTCTCCGGAATTGACGCTGAACATTGATCGTATCAATGGAGTGGAGACGGCTTCCATGCAGCAGTTCCCTGAAATTGGAGCTCGCGCAAAGTTGCTTCTCGAAGGAAGTGTGACAGATTATGCCGGAAACATTGCGGAAGATTTCAACGGTATCGCAGACCTCCGCATATTCGATGCCGAGACTGTGAGGACCACTTGGGGGAACGGCAGTGATGGAGTGGTCGATACGTATAACGACAGAAAAAATCGCCTCTATTCAGGACGGGTAAAGGTGGAAAATGGGAAATGGACCACGACCGTCTTTCTCCCTTCGGAGATTGAGAACAATTACAGCCCCGCCCTCATCTCCCTCTATGCCTACACTTCCGAGGGCAGGGAAGCGGCCGGAAGCTTCGATAAGTTCTATATCTACGGCTACGACACTAACGTAGCGGAAGACAACGATGGACCGGAAATTACGGAGATGTGGATCAACTTCCCCACGTTTGCTGATGGTGGTCTTGTCAGCCCCTCCTCAATCTTCAAAGCTTCATTTACAGATCCCTCCGGAATAAATGTCTCCGATGGTGGTATAGGCCATAACCTTTCTCTCTCAATCGATGGCACCACTTTCATAAATGACCTCGGTCTTTACTATTCTCCTGATGAGAACGATCCTACCGCCGGAAGTGTAAATTATCCCCTGACAGGGATACAGCCTGGTGAACACACGCTGGAATTCACCGTCTGGGACAACGCCAACAATTCCACCCGAAGCACGCTTGCTTTCAAGGTAGCTGCTGATTGGACACCATCCATCACCACCCTGACAACTGATGCAAGCCCGGCTACCACCTCGGTCAACTTCATTGTTGCAACTGACGGTGAGATAGACGGGATGGAATGCACCATTGACGTCATCGACCTTTCAGGCATGACGGTATGGAGCGGTAAGACTTCAAGTGTCTCCGGCTCTTCACCGATAAGGATTTCATGGGATCTTTCCTCATCCGGCGGTGGAAGAGTGGCAAGAGGAATCTACCTTTACCGGGCTACAATTACCGGCAAGAACGGATTCTCTACAAGCAAAACGCGGAAAATTGCCGTAGCCGGATGACAATCTATCCAAACGTTTTGATTAATACAGAATACGATGATCAACACCATAATACTTCCAGAACCTACTCTGAGACGCCTCCCCTGGTATCTCGCTTATATCGACATATTGAAGGCTCAGAAAGTTGAGCATGTTTCCTCAACCCAGATTTCGCGGGCCCTCAATGTGGACGCCTCTCAGATTGCTAAAGATCTTTCCTTCCTGTCTTTGAAGGGGAAGACCCGGATAGGATATGAGGTTGACGCTTTGGCTTCAACTCTTTCTGATTTCCTTGGCTTCCACACTCCCCACAAAGCTTATGTCTTCGGAGCCGGAAGCCTTGGGAAAGCATTGATGCAGGATTCCGGCCTCGCAAATTATGGGCTCAACATTGTTGCCGGATTTGACGTTGACGCGGCTAAAGTCGGCTCGATGGTGGGAGATGTCCCTATACATCATATAGACTCTCTTGAGGAGGTCATGGAAGCTGATCCGGCGACGATCGGTATTCTTACAGTGCCTGCCGACAAAGCCCAGGACACTGCCGACATAGCAATCGGAGAGGGAATAAAGGCCATTTGGAATTTCACCCCTTATCGGGTCAAGGTTGCTGAGGGCATCGTGATGTCAAACACTTCAATATATGCCCACCTTGCCCTCATCTACAACCGTCTGAACGCTGAAAGATAACACCTCTCCGACCTTCTGAAAAGGATATGAAAACATTTGTCATAGAAAGAAACGAAAACGGACTCCCTCCTGAAAGCTGGTATTTTCTCCCAGATTCCGCAATCACGAATCCCGGGAAACCTTTCTTTATCCCGGAGATGACCGACACTATCGAAGCGCAAGCTCTCCTGGCTCTTAAAATTAATCGGCTTGGGAAAACCATTGCGCCAAGGTTCGCACATCGTTATTTCAGCGAAGTGGCCCTTGGCATTCACTTCACGGCTCCTCTCCTTAAGAAAGAACTTTTGGACAAGGGATTGAGTCCCGACCGTTCCCGTGGGTTTGATCGCTCACTCTTTCTGACTGAGTTTATCCCATATGAGGAATTTTCAAAACACACTGAAATTTCATTCCTCAAGAATGGCGAACTCACTGCCACACTCTCTCCCGATCTTTCCGATGATGCAACAGGGGATTGTTTCGCCGCCATCTCCGCTGAGAACACTCTGAAAATGGGAGATATCCTCATCCCTCATCTTTCCCGGGGAATCAGAATTAATATAGGCGATACCCTTGAAATCAGGAAAGACACAACTCCCCTTCTACGCATTGAAATAAAATAAAAAATGAGCAAATTTTATAAAATCATACCGGTGGGCTTAGCCTTGGCTGCTGCCTGCCCCCTGTATGCTCAGAACGACATAAAGAATGACGACTTCAATCCGGTCAACACCGGAGTGACCACTCTGAGCATCACGCCCGACGCGCGCGGTTCGGGCATGGGTAATCTCGGGGCGGCGACTGACCCGGATGTTAACTCTCAGTTCTGGAATCCTTCAAAATATGCCTTTGCATACAGCAAGGGGGGTGTTGCAGTTTCATATACTCCTTGGCTTCGCAAAATTGTAAACGACATTTTTCTCGCTGACCTTACCGGATACTGGAAACCGGGAAACAGCGATCTCCAGGCCATCAGTGCCTCTTTCAGATACTTCTCCCTCGGTGAGTTCACTTCCGAAAGCGATGGATTGGGCGATCCTCTCCAGACAATCAATCCTTACGAATTCGCNATNGATTTCGGCTANAGCCGCAAGCTTTCTGAAAAATTCTCCGCCGGAATCGTGCTGAGATATATTCTCTCNGACCTTTCTTTCGACAANACTCTCTCCGGAGAATCGAACACTGCGGCAAGNGCNTTCTCTTTCGANNTCTCCGGCTACTATGTGACGTATCCNATGATTGGAAGAAATGAATGTCAGTTTGCATGGGGNTTCGANATATCAAACATAGGCACGAAAGTGAGCTACGACCACGGCACAACCTANGCTTTCCTTCCNGCTAACCTGCGTCTTGGAACCCAGTTTATGTTTCCTCTCGCCGATTATAATACTCTTTCGGTTGGTCTTGATCTGAATAAGCTTCTTGTCCCCACAAAACCCCGTGCAAAAGACTACGACATGGATACAATCGAGGGACAGACTGCTTACGAGGAAGCCACTGAGAAATGGGAGAATATGTCTTCCATAAGCGCGATTTTCAAAAGTTTCTCAGATGCCCCGGGCGGATTTGGTGAAGAGATGAAGGAAATTAACGTCTCCATTGGTGCTGAATATGCTTACAACCAACAATTTTTCGCCCGTATGGGATATAATTATGAGAATGCGATGAAGGGTGGGCGCAGTTATTTTACTTTCGGCGCNGGTTTCTCAATGAATGTCGTGCAGCTGGATGCCTCCTACATGCTTGCGACAGCNCAGAGTTCTCCCCTNGACCAGACCCTCCGTTTCACCCTTTCATTCGATATGGAGGGTCTCGGAGACCTTATCGGTAAACGCCGCCGTTAATCAGCTCAAGGATTAAGGATTAAGGATTAAGGTNTTNAGNNCTTGAGCCTTGAGCCTTNAGCCTTNAGCCTTNAGCCTTGAGCCTTNAGCCTTNAGCCTTGAGCCTTGAGCCTTGAGCCTTGAGCCTTGAGCCTTGAGCCTTNAGCCTAAAAACCTAATAACCTAATAACCTAATAAACCTAAAAGCCTAAAACCTAAATTATGTATCGAATCGGACAAGGATATGACGTACACCGCCTCGTAGAGGGAAGGGACCTCTGGATTTGCGGTATAAAAATAGAACATACACACGGGCTGCTCGGCCATAGCGATGCAGATGTGGCAATTCATGCTCTCTGCGATGCTATNCTGGGCGCGCTTGCTTTGCGTGACATCGGCTATCATTTCCCGGACACTGACCCCGCCTACAAAGGNGCTGACAGCAAGCGACTCCTTGCCGAAGTCTGCCGTTTGATAAGAGACCGCGGCTGGGAGATTGAAAACACCGATCTCACTATCATGGCGGAAGCTCCNAAATTCAAACCCCATATCGAGTCNATGCAGGCCAAACTCGCTGAAGTGATGGGAATTGACGCTGACCGTGTGTCGGTAAAAGCCACTACAACNGAAGGTCTCGGATTCACCGGCCGACGTGAGGGAATCGCCGCTAATGCTGTGGCGCTTCTATATAAATCATGAAACCTTTATGAATCTTAATCAACGCCAGCAAGAAGCAGTAGAAGCAACCGAGGGGAGAGTGAGAGTCGTAGCGGGTGCCGGATCAGGAAAGACAAGGGTGCTCGCCCATCGCTATGCCTATCTCGTAAACGATATCGGCATCAGTCCGGGAAATATTCTCTGCCTGACCTTCACAAACAAGGCTGCCCAGGAAATGAAGCGCAGAATCTCAACNATGGTAGATCGGGGAAGTGTCAATGACTTCATCTGCACCATCCACAGTTTCTGTGCAAAATTCTTGCGCCGCGAAATATATCGTATCGGATATCCCAAGAATTTCACCATTATCGATGAAGAAGATGGAAAAGTGCTTGCCCGGCAAGCTATGCAGGAATTTGGTGTAGACNGNCGTAAAACCACGGCAGAACGTTTTCTAAAGGGTGTCGCGGCTCTTAAAGGGTATGAGCCGACTCATTATATCCAGAAACATCTGCTCCCCTGCTCATCAAACACTGCTCCGGATGCAACCGTGCGGTATTTGAAGCTCCAGCTGAAACAGTTCGCGCTTGATTATGACGACCTCCTATATTTCACCCTTTACATCCTCGACCATTTCGAGGATGCAAGAAAATATTGGACCGAGAAACTCAATTATGTAATGGTGGATGAAGTTCAGGATTGCACGGGTGATGATTGGAAACTTCTTCANGCTATTACCCGGCATCATGGCAACCTTTTTGTCGTTGGTGACCCCGATCAGGCAATCTATGAATGGAGAGGGGCTAACCCTAAGATTTTTGTCGACTTCAAGGCGCACACAGACGTTATCCTGAATCAGAATTATCGCTCCACACCTGACATTCTTGATGTCGCAAACCACATCATCGCCCATAATAAAAACAGGATCAAGAAAGATTTATTCACTGTCAGATTAAATGAAAGACAGTGTGTGCATTTTCATGCCAAATCTGAAAAGGAGGAGGCGGAGTTTATCGCCTCCCGAATTGAACAAGGCATTAAAGAGGGTATGTCAAACAGCAATTTCGCGATTCTATACAGGAGTAGTTTTCTGTCGCGTCATCTTGAGCAGTCGCTACTGAAACGTCATATCCCTTATTCTGTTTGGGGTGGTGTCCGTTTTTTTGAACGCAAGGAAATAAAGGATGTGCTCAGCTATCTGCGTATCACCGCCTCTGATAATGACGATCTTTCTTTCCGACGCATCATAAACCTACCGGCACGCAAATTCGGAGAAGTTTCGATGAAAGCCTTGTCTCAAATTGCTGAGAGGGAGGATATCTCTTTAATGGAGGCTCTCCGGCGAAATATTGATGAGAAGCCTTTCAACAAACCTACCTTGCGCAATTTTCTGACTCTGATTGACGCGGCCAGAGAACGGGCAGGCATTATGCCGGTTTCCGAGCTTACTGACTGGCTCCTTAAAGAGTGTGGCCTGGCAGACCTTTACAGAAATGACGAAGAGGAGGAACGCCTCGAAAACCTTAATGAACTCATGAACTCCATGAAGGAGTTTGAAAGCGGTAGAATTGATGAAGGAGATGCAGATTTGATTTCTTATCTTCAGGAAATAGCTCTCTACACGAATGCCGACCGAACCAACGATTCGGAGAAAGTAAGGATGATGACCATCCATCAATCAAAAGGACTTGAATTTCCGGAGGTCTTCGTGATTGGACTAACAGAGGGGATTTTCCCAAACCACCGTTCTATAAGGGAACGGCGGCAGGATGGTGAGGAAGAGGAACGCCGATTGATGTATGTGGCCTGCACTCGGGCTGAAAAAATGCTCTGGCTATGTGAATCTGAAGGATATATGAACGAAAACGGCGCTCTCAAATTCCCTTCTCGCTTTCTTTCCGAAGTGCCTGAGGGAATGTTGAAAGTGGAAGGTCAGCTTGATCCAATGCTGAAAGCAGGCACTGAAGGATTGGTCTCCATGCTTAATGACGAGTTAGGACAAGGAGCCGACAATCATTGGGGTATTGGAAGCAAAGTTTCCCACAAAATATTTGGCACCGGAATAATCGAAGGCTATGATGCTACATCAAAATCCTACAAAGTGAATTTCTCCGGCACCACCCGCAACCTTGTCGCCCGTGTCCTGACCCTCCTCTGAAATTATCTACAGACATGGGCGAGGGAACTGCATATCCTATTTACACCCATACAATAGCACTTTCCTTTGGATTTTAACAGAATTACACCTATTTTTCCTTTGGATTTTATCATAAAAAAGTCTATTATTCCTTTGGATTTTTACAATCTATTAATTACCTTTGCATTATAGAATTTTATTCTTTACTTGATCATGGAATATCTCAAGCGTAACATAGATAAAGAACTTCAAAATTGGAAAGAATCGCCAATTCACAAACCGTTGCTTCTCCGTGGAGCAAGGCAAGTAGGGAAATCTATGTCTATCCGCAATTTAGGGAAAAGCTTCACCTATTATATCGAGATTAACTTGGAGCAAGAACCTGATCTTAAGACTCTATTTGAAGAACAGCCGGATGTAAAGGAGTTGGTTCAACGTATTGGAATAATTAAGAATACTCCCATAATAGCCGGAGAAACGCTATTGTTTATAGATGAAATCCAGAACTGCCCGGCTGCTCTTAAAAGCCTATGGTTTTTTAAAGAGAATTACCCGGAGCTTCATGTCGCAGCTGCCGGTTCTCTACTTGAGTTTGCTCTCAAGAAAATGCCGTCTTACGGAGTTGGAAGAGTACGCTCGTTGTTTATGTATCCTATGTCATTCAAGGAATATCTTATGGCCTTAGGAAAAGGCAACTGGATTGAAGCAATATCCCGGGGAGATTGGGATTCTCCGATGACTCCGGAAATGCACTCTGCTCTTATTAATGAGTTCAGATCATTTCTTCTCGTGGGAGGAATGCCGGCAAGTGTGAACGCCTGGGTAACTACCCGCGACTACTCGGCATGTCAAGATGAACAGAATGATATACAGCAAAGTTATTATGATGATTTTGCAAAATATGCCGACCGAATAGATACTCAGCTTCTCAGGAACACTTTGGCAAGCGTGATAATGCAAATAGGGAAAAAATTTGTTTATAGCAAAGTGGAAGGCAACTATCGGTCAGAAGAGGTAAAAGAGGCACTTACTTTGTTAAGAGACGCCGGAATTATTATTCCCGTACAGATGTCAGCTTCTAATGGTTTACCTTTAGGGGCACAGGTTAATCCGAAATTCATCCGCTATGATTATTTGGATACCGGTCTTCTTCTGCGTATTATGGATTATTTGTATGATGACGATCAGGAATTGACTCGTCTGATT
Organism: Bacteroides sp.; assembly: GCA_014801875.1. GTDB lineage: Bacteria > Bacteroidota > Bacteroidia > Bacteroidales > Muribaculaceae > Lepagella. The sequence goes on from JAAVDJ010000010.1 coordinate 279,272, forward strand.
TTGGCCGGCACAGTCCCCGATTTAGTAAATAAGGGAATAGTCACGGAGATGACGGTAGGATTGGAATTGCTTAAAAGTTCAAATCCTAAAAATCGCTACGAATTATTCTATTGGGAAAATCTTGATCGGAATACTACTTCAGAAGTTGAATATGTTATTGCAAAATCAGCTACTTGTGTGCCATTAGAGGTAAAGTCAGGAGTAACCGGGAAGATGAAAAGCCTTAGGGTATTTCTAAATAAAAAAAATATGAAAGTCGGCATTCGTGCCTCCCTTGAAAATTTCGGGAAACTTACAATTAAGGAAACAAGCGACAGCAATGGCTGCAAGATTGAGATTGAGCGAACAATAGGAATCCTGCCCCTTTATGCTGTATGGAATATTCCCAACCTCCCCTTGCCGTAGTCATTACAATCTCACAATAAAAGATGCCTACGCCCTCTGTCATGAAGATAGGGGCGTAGGCATCTTTTTATCAAAATTGAGGGAGTCTTTATTCTACTCCGCGATTTTCCTTATTGAAAATGTGGCGCAGGCGCGAGAATATTCTCTTCGATGTTGATTCTGTCGGAACTACATTTGGAGCATCCTTTAGACTCTCTATCGCTGATTTCTCAGCGTCTGTCAATGCTTCGGGGACGTAAACCATAACGTTCACAAGCAAATCGCCCTTCACGCTGCTGTTCATCTGCGGGAGACCTTTGCCACGAAGACGAAGCACTTTACCGGGCTGTGTGCCCGCCGCTATCTTCAGACGAGCCTTTCCGTCAACGGTCGGAACTTCTGCACTTCCACCAAGCGCCGCTGTCGGGAAGTCAAGCATAAGATTATAGATAAGGTCGTTGCCATCTCGGATAAGATCCGGATTCTTCTCTTCCTGAATTACAATGAGAAGATCTCCGTTTACACCACCGTGGCGCGGAGCATTTCCCTGTCCGCGAAGCGTCAAGGTCATGCCATCTTCTACACCTGCCGGAATATGGAAGCTTACAATCTCCTCTTTTCTTTCTACACCTGTGCCGTGGCAATATGAGCAAGGTTCAGTTATAACCTTACCTTCGCCGTTACATTCCGGACATACGGCTTCGCTCTGCATGGCTCCGAACATCGTCTGCTGCACACGGTTGATATAACCCGTGCCTCCGCAACGCTGGCAAGTATGGAAGGCCGTGCCATCTTTCGCGCCCGTACCCTTACAATGCTCGCAAGCCACCTGACGCGGTATCTTCAATTTCTTGTCGACACCGTTCATAATATCCTTGAGATTGACCTTGACAGTGATTCGGAGGTCAGTTCCCTTGTTCACATGTTGGCGTGTACGTGTTCGGCCGCCACCACTGAAACCGGAAAAACCACCTCCCATATCGCCAAATATGTCGCCGAAGTGTGCGAAGATATCCTCCATAGACATCCCTCCGCCACTGTAGAAACCACCGCCACCTCCGGCTCCACCGAACCCCTGGGGGCCCATGTTGTGGCCGAATTGGTCATATTTGGCTCTCTTGTCCGCATCGCTCAGAACATCATAGGCTTCTGCAGCCTCCTTGAATTTCTCCTCAGCTTCCTTATCACCCGGATTCTTGTCCGGATGATATTTTATGGCCATCTTTCGATAAGCCTTCTTTATTTCATCCGCGCTCGCGCTTTTTGACACGCCCAGCACGTCATAATAATCTCTTTTCTCTGCCATGATTTCCAGTGAATTAGTTTAGTGTCTACAAGTATTAATCAATCACTGAGCCACTACCACTTTCGCATGGCGGAGCACTTTGTCGTTGATCGTATACCCCTTCTCTACTGTGTCAAGAATCTTCCCTTTCTTATCCTCGTCTGCTACCGGGACAACGGAGATTGCCTCGTGCTTCTCAGTGTCGAAAATGTCATCGTTTGGATCAATCTCTTTAACACCGTTCATCGCGAGATATTTCTTGAGCTTGTTGTAGATAAGCGTCATACCCTCTTTCACGACATCCGTGTCTTCACTTGTCTCGGCTGCCTTTATGCCTCGTTCGAAGTCATCCATGATTGGCAGAAGACCTTTCAGGACGTTCTCACCGGCGTTTTTGATTATCTCGCTTTTCTCGCGGAGTGTGCGTTTACGGAAGTTGTCAAACTCCGCCATAAGGAATAGATACTCCTTCTTCTCTTTCTCCACTTGCTGCTGAAGAGATTCAACCTGGCTTTCAAGGGTGTTTACCTCCTCTTCTGCCTCAGCTTCTTCTACAGTCTCTGCATCCGGAGTCACATCAGAAACCTCAGCTCCCATTGCCTCCTGATTAAATTCTTCGTTGGAAAAGCCGGATGTCTGTTCCGACTCATTATTTTGATAATGGTTATTTGTATCCATAGCGGTTGTATGTTTATTGTTTCGTTTGCAAAAATCACGCCAATTTTTGTTAAAAATACGACGCAATCGGATGCAGAGACCGGCATAAGACATAATCAATCCTTTACATAGGTTTCTGTTCCTATAATCCAAACAACCAAACCCCACTATAGGTTGAGTCAAATTTCTCTCTCAGTTGTTTTGCTTTCTCCTCGCTGCGGAAAATACCATAGATTGAAGAACCCGACCCTGACATGGAAGCATAAACAGCTCCTCCTTCGTAAAATTCGCATTTCAGTTGCTCCAATTCAGGATATAGGGGAAAGATGGAGCTCTCGAAATCGTTCACCACATAGTCTTTCCATTTCTCAAGTGGAAGATCGGGTAGAAAGCGAAGGTCGAATTCAGGCTTACGGGGGGTGATTCCTGAAAAGGCCTCTTTCGTGGAGACAAAAACATCCGGCTTCACTATCATCAGCCAGCACCCGGAAAGATTTATCTCAACTTCAGACAGCTCCTCCCCAATCCCTTCCGCGAAACAGGGAGTGTTGATAATGAAAAACGGGCAATCAGCTCCCAGCTTTTTAGCCATCTCTATAAGTTGGTTCCGGGAAAATGGTTCATCAAGCATCTCGTTCAGCATACTAAGGCAGAAAGCCGCATCCGCGCTCCCCCCTCCGAGCCCGGCTCCGTCCGGGAGATGTTTGTCGAGAATGATATTGTAAAGCCCTTCCTCTATTCCTTGTCCTGTCTTTTCGTAAAAAGAGGAGAAAAACATGGTGGCCGCACGAACCACAAGGTTCTTTTGCGGCGGACAATTCAGACGTCGCCCCATAAGTTGGAAGCGACAACCCGACTGCTTATTGCGGTCTACTGATATTTCCAGTATGTCATCAAACGGTTCCGGCTGTTGCGGCATTCCGCTCTCCAGCCCTACGGGGAAAAAAACAGTCTCCAAATCATGATACCCATCTTCCCTTTTTCTGACTATGTTCAGACCTATATTTATCTTTGCATTAACAAAACGTATCATATCTTTCTAATTAACCATTCTTTATTTATTTCTTTGACACTACCCTATCTATTGCTTTCCGCCAATTGCATCCTTCTTCTGAGAGACGGACGCCACGCCATTGCGAGAAATGCTCCCCGCATAAAGAGATAGCCAAGAAACGCACTCCAAATCTGGGTGTTGTCTTCTACAGATATCCTTATTCCCTCTCCATTGATTCTGACAAACGCAAGAAGAAAAAATACACCGGAGGCGGTGATGGTGGCCCACATCATACGCCGCGTGTCGGTGATGCCGACAAAAAATCCATCATAGATGAAAGCCCAGGCCGACACAATCGGAATCATGGCTATCCATATCCACATTCCCTCGACTCCCTCACGCACATTCCCGCTGTCGGTAAGCAACTCCGTCACAGGTTTTATGCCCAACGTATAAATGGCTGAGAAGAAGAGAGCCATCCCTGCGGTCCAAAACAGGAGAGCCTTGAAATATCTCGTGAGCATCCCGCGGTCTGCCGCTCCATACCATCTTCCTATAAGCGCCTCGCCGCTGAAAGCGAAACCATCCATGAAGAAAGAGAAGAACTGAAAAAACTGCATCACCACAACGTTCACTGCCAGAGTAAGCGTCCCGAGGCGTGCCCCGGCTGCCGTCACTCCCATAGTCACACATATAATACAGGCGGAACGAACGAACAGATTGCTGTTGACTGAGAAAAAACGTCTCAGACCATCCCCCTCCAGCAGTTCTCCCCTACGGCACCAGACTTTCTGTCCCTTTCTCAACTTGAGCACACAAAGGAAAGCAATCACGAGACCGACCCAATTCGATATGAGTGTTCCCAGAGCAACTCCGGGAAAACCCATGCGGGCCGGGAAAACAAGGAGAAAGCTTGAAATTATATTGACAATGTTTACGCTTATGGCTATGACCATAGGATAGAATGTAGATTGCATACCTACAAGCCAACCGCTTATTGCCATGACTCCGAGCAATGCGGGCGCACCCCATATCCTTATCAGAAAATAATCCTCCACGAATCCCTCCACCTCTTTATCCGCTCCTACGACAGCCGACAAAAGCTCCAGCAGAGGATACCGAAAGAGAATAAGGATAACTCCGGCAGCAATAGCGAGGAAGAAGGCACGGCTGAAAACTTTCCTCACCCCCTCATCGTCGCCGGCTCCAAAGGCATTCGCGGTTAAACCGGTTGTGCCCATCCGGAGGAATCCGAAAAGCCAGAACACGACATTAAGCATGACAGAACCGACTGCTATGGCTGCGAGAAACATTTCTGAACCGAGATGCCCTGAAATAGCAGTGTCGCATAATCCCAGCAGGGGGACTGTTATGTTGCTGACGATAGCCGGAAGGCTCAGCCGGAGAATCTCTTTGTTGATATTGTTTTTATTCACAAATCTTTTTCGTTATATTATTATAACGGAAAGGGGACGAGTCTATGACACGTCCCCTTTTATTTTTAGTTATTATTTATCTTCAGTCAATCCGTAGCCGAAGTCTTGCCCCTTGCGCAAAGGGTTAATGCCGTTTTTCATCCATTCCGGCATCGGGTCTCCCTTCAGGTAATGGTCAAAGAACTGCTGCAGACGAATGGTTATATCCTTTCTGTTGCGACGTTCCCTGAGATTATGGGCCTCTCCGTTATACTGAAGCATCCACACCGGCTTATGAAGACGTCTGAGCGCCATGAACATCTCTATTCCCTGATACCAAGGAACGGCGCCGTCATTATCATTGTGCATTATTAGGAGCGGCGTCTCCACGCGGTCTGCATGGAAGACCGGAGAGTTGGCGATATAAAGCTCCGGAGCTTCCCAAAGATTACGTCCGATTCGGCTCTGACCTTGCTCATACTGCCCTTGGCGGGAGTCGCCGGATTCCCAACGGATGCCGCCGAATGCTGAGGTCATGTTGGCGACCGGAGCACCTGAACCCGCACAAGCGAACATATTCGTGCGCGTGACAAGGAATGCTGTCTGATAACCACCCCAACTCTGTCCGTCGATACCGACACGCTTTATGTCGATATTGGGATATTCCTTGCATACTGCCTCTACACCCGAGCAAACATAGTCGTAGGCATTCTCTCCGGGAATACCGGGTGAATAATGAATGTCGGGAACGAACACGGCATAGTCACGGCTCACATAGAACGGGAAATTAATCCAGCTCCAGGAGGGTTCCATGTTGTAGTGATGATAGAGATCCTGGGTATATGTTTCATAAAAATATGAAATCATCGGATATTCCTTATCCGCACTGAAATCTTCGGGAAGATAAAGTATACCTTTGGCGTCATGTCCCTTGTAGGTGGTCCAATGGACAAGGCGAGCAGTGCCCCACTTGTAGTCGGCCATCTGCGGATTGGTATTTGAAATTTTCACTGATTTCCCCTTCTCGATATCAGTTGAGACGTAGACATTCGGAGATATGCTGAAATTTGCCTGTATCCAACTGTAGACGGGGGCATTCTCTGCCTTCGCGAGGCTATGGTATTCCCATTCCCCATAGAAATCTGTCTTCGGGGCAGCCGGTTTAAGGGAGAAAGTGGTGCTGGCCACGCCATTCTTCATGTCCTCATAATTGAACATATTGTAAATCACTTTCTCTCCCGGCTTGAGGAATCGCTGCTCTCTGTCCAGACGCTGCCAACGGTAGCGTATATTGGTTTTACGACCCTCTCCGGCAGTCAGACATATCGGCGCTGCTTCTCCAAGCGGGTCAAGACTCCAGACATCAAAGCGGTCGTAGACAAGCACACGTCCGTCATTTTCAGTCCACCCCATTACTCCATATTCACTTCTGATCTTCTCCGGACGGTCTACCTCCTCATCAAACAGAGCAACTGTCAATTTATCGGAGATAATCCTTTCCTTTCCGGTCGCTATCTCGTAGGTGTGGTAGTTTTTTCCGTCAAACCAGAGGATGAAACGGTCGGCCGGTGAGAGACGGAAGGTTGAATTTGGAAACTCTCCCACTTTCTTTACTTCTCCGGACGAGATATTCTTCAATGATACGACAGCGGGATAGTTATAATCATATTGTCGTTGCAATATGTTTTCACTTCCGGCTACAAGCGCCCAGTTACCGTCCCAACGGTTTGGGGCTTCCACACGGTCAAGGATATTGTCTGCCACCAACACCTGGCTGTTATCTCCGAGAGTTATGACAACGGGGACAGTGGCTTTCCGCAGCTCTTCAAGGCGATGGTTAGCCTGCGGGGGTGTGTAAGGAGCATCCCATCTCCAGATGTCCAGCCCGGGAGTTTCGAAGGGCACAAGATTTGTGTCGTTCGGCGCCACATAGGGAGCCACTCCCACTATCAGGCGATTCCCGTCGTTGGAGAACTGAGGTTTGGAATATTGATTCAATCCCAGCTTAGCCGGGTCAACCGTTTTATCGGATATTGATATTCCCTTTGGGTCAAGCGAAGAGGCTGTCAGGGATGTCAAGAAAAGCTCCGAACGCTTTGTCCCTGTTGTAATTGTATCGTCAGATGCGATATATGCCAATTGTGTGCCTGCCTTGTTGAAAACCGGAGCTCCATAGAATTTCCGGTCGCGGTCAATAAGATGGAAAGATGTGTCGGGAAGCATTATGACGCCGGCGCCGGAAGTGGCCAACGTGTCTTTCTTCATCGGTTGCAAAGTGATTGCAAGCTTGCTGCCGTCTTCTGAGAATTCATAATCGCCGACCCAATTGATTTTCTTGGAAACGCCGGAGGTAAGCGAACGCATGATCATCGGTCTCCCGGCTTTGGTGTCTTTGAGAGCTTTGGCTTTGATATATGCTGTGTCGCAAGAAAGCCATGCCACCCAGTCTCCACCTTTTTTCCCGAGGCGATAGGAAATTACGTTACCGATTTTTTCCACTTTCCCGGTTGCAAGGTCCACCAACGCCAGAGAATCTTGGGGAAGCTCAAATCCCTTCTTTTTCTTTATCTTTGCTTGGCGCGTCTGCTGATAGAGAGGGCTCACGAGTGCTACTGCATAACGGCTATCGGCGGTAAAGGCGAGTCTTTTCCCTCGCTCTATCTCGATTTTCTTTCCCGTAGAGGTGTTGTAGAGGGTCAGAAGGCCATCCCCCTCCTGCGGAGAAACAGTAAAACTCACCCATTTCCCGTTGGCTGACACTGCGCCATTGCTAATCTTCTCCCAAGAATCGAAATCGGTGTGATTAAGTGTCTTCTTGGCCGACACACCTGCTGACAAAAGAAGTGCGGCAGCCAGAAAAACCGTTTTTTTCATGTTTAAGGTTATTAAGGTAGTTAATATCAGTCTGCTGTATTCAGTCTACTTTATGTAAATTATGCCCCATACGCTCCTTCTTTGTATGCATATAGAACCGGTTGTATTTGTTGGGTTCCACTTCAAGAGGGACATTCTCCGTCACTTCAAGACCATATCCCTCAAGCCCTATTCTTTTCACGGGGTTATTGGAGAGAAGACGCATCTTACGGATGCCGAGCGCATTCAAAATGTTTGCGCCTACACCATAGTCCCGTTCATCAGCCTTATGGCCGAGGTGAAGATTGGCGTCAACAGTGTCAAGACCGTTCTCTTGAAGTTTATAGGCCTTTATCTTATCCATCAGTCCTATGCCGCGCCCTTCCTGGTTCAGATATACCACTGCTCCACGACCCTCTTTCTCTATCATTTGAAGAGCGAGATGAAGCTGTTCGCCACATTCACAGCGCAGCGAACCAAAAATATCCCCTGTCGCGCAGGAAGAATGAACCCTGACAAGCACCGGTTCATCAGTGTTGACATCACCCTTTATCAAGGCGATATGTTCAAGTCCGTTATCTTTCTGACGGAAAGGGATAAGGCGGAAATGTCCGTAGGAAGTCGGCATATCCACTTCCTCCCCCATTTCAACGATTGAATCGTTTTTCATTCTGAAGGCGATGAGATCGCGAATGCTGACGAGCTTCATCCCCCATTCATCGGCACGCTTGCGAAGTTCCGGAAGGCGTGCCATAGTTCCGTCTTCATTCATTATCTCCATAAGGGCGGCAGCCGGCTGAAGACCTGCAAGACGAGCGAAATCCACAGCAGCCTCCGTGTGGCCGCATCTCTGAATCACGCCTCTGTCCTGTGCATAAAGGGGATTGATGTGTCCCGGGCGCCCGAAAGTCTCCGGAGTGGAGGCAGGGTCTGCCAATGCCCGTATGGTGGCGGCTCTGTCATCGGCCGAAACTCCTGTCGAACACCCTTCAAGCTTATCAACCGTCACCGTAAAGGGAGTCCCCAGCATGGAAGTGTTGTCGCTCACCTGATGGGGAAGATTAAGTTCCTCACATCTTTTGTTGGTTATAGGCACACAGAGCACACCTCTGGCATTCTTTAACATGAAATTAACATCCTCGGGGGTGATTTTTTCAGCCGCGATTATGAGATCGCCCTCGTTCTCACGGTCTTCATCATCAACAACGATGATGAACTTTCCGTTGCGGAAATCCTCTATGGCTTCCTCGATGGTGTCAAGCTTGATTTTATTATCCATATATGATTGGGTTTTATTCTGTAAAATATAGAGATAGGGAAAGATTTTTCATTCTACGATGAAAATTGAAAAATTCACGCTTCCATAGACCCTGTGTTGGGAAAAACCGGGAAGACGGGAGAAATCTCGTGTGCGTGAATGTTCAATCACCACCACACTCCCCTTCTTGACCAGGGCCGACGAAAGGATAAGAGCCGGAATCTCTTCGAAGCGGGGATGATCATAGGGAGGGTCAGCGAATATGAAATCGAATGTGCGCGTTGAAGCGGCAATAAATTTGAAAACATCGCCCCGAATCACCTGAAGAGTCTCATCTCCGAGCTTCTCCTTCACACTCCTTATAAAAGCTGACTGGACCGGAGCCTGTTCGACAGCTACTGTCTCACGACAACCTCTTGACACAAATTCCCAGCTGATCGCTCCTGTGCCCGCAAAAAGATCGAGAGCCGATTTTCCTTCGAAATCCTCGATATTTTCAAGAACATTAAACAGATTTTCCCGCGCGAAATCGGTGGTAGGCCTGGCAGTGATGTTTTTAGGAACATCGAAACGCCGACGGCCATATTTTCCTCTGATTATTCTCATATCTTCAATTGTTTTCCATAGTCTTATCTTTCTCCAGACAACAGCGTGTGCCAAGGCCGGAGAAGAAATCCTTTATCTCCTCCCCTCCGTGGCAAGAGGGGAGAATCACCTCTACCTCTTCCGGTTTTATCCCGTAGACATCCAATATGTTAAGGGCATGATATACCGTGTCGGAATGTTTCTCCACAGGGTGTGTCGATGCCGACTGAAGCTCCTCGCCGTCAAACAGTATGAAGTCTGATTCCGATAAGCGCGGAGTCACATACATGCGCGCTCCTTCTCTTTCCCTTATTCTGCTCCGAATCTGGTTCATCAGATTACATTCCACCATTGCACCGGGAAAGGTCCTGTTCAGGAATCCTTTCAGCCCCTTCGCGGGGGAATAGACAGCTGTAAGGTCGCCAAAGGTGTCGGTCATGACATCTTCGGGGCGAACATCGTAGACTGTGGTATAACATATCTCCTCCATCCCTTCGGATTCTTCCATAAAAGGAGTGGGGATAAAGAGAGTGTTGGGATCAAACACGATAATTTTGGCTGAGAAATCATCCAACACCCGGGGATGGTCATAGACAGCGTTCTCGATGTGGCTCAGAAGTGTTTCCTCATCCTTTTCCCAATCGGTCTGAAACAACATCTGGGGAGGATATTGGGGATGGAGGGTGTTTTCAAGATGAGCAGACATGCCCGTCCTGAAAATCTTCACAATTAATCGCCATTGTCCGGTGTCGGCAAAATCAGCCGCTGTCAATCCGCTCATTATCTCTATTTCAATTTATAATTGTCACGTCGCCGTATCATTACGACACAGTTCGAAGCGAAATTACAAAAAATATCCCGATTTTCCAAAATCAAGAAGACATTTCTCCGCAGAGGCTGTATTCCATGAAGCTTTTCACCTGGTCGTTGGTGAGGCCTTTTCCAAGAAGATGCATGAGTTTCGTTATAGCGGCTTCAGAGGTCAGGTCGTGGCCCGAGACCACTCCTGCTCGCGCAAGGTCAAGCCCTGTCACGTATCGGTAAGGAAGAACACTTCCGTTGTTACATTGGGTTATATTCACGACAACAACTCCTCGTTCCACTGTTTCCCGGATTGCGTCAAGAAACCATTGGCTGTTCGGTCCGTTCCCCGCACCGAAAGTCTTCAGCACAATCCCCTTTATCCCGGGAGTATTGAGCAAATGGCGAACCGCCCTCTCCTCTATTCCGGGGAAAAGGTCAATGAATAGCACATTGCAATCCATGTTATAGTGCACCTTGAGAGGCGCTCCGTGGTTTCTGGTTCGCCACAGTGCATCGCGGTTATATGTTATCCCGAGTCCGATTTTCGCGAGCTCCGGATAATTGTTGCTTCTGAAGGCGTTGAAATTGTCAGCACTCTGTTTTGTGCTTCGGTTTCCGCGCCAGAGATAATTTTCAAAAAGAATTGCAACCTCACGGATTATGTGGCTGCCGTTTTCGTCGCGGGCTGCTGCAATCTGAAGCGCTGTGATAAGATTTTCCTCCCCATCCGTTCGAACTTCTCCGATAGGGAGCTGGGAACCGGTAATTATTACAGGTTTATCAAGATTTTCAAGCATAAAGCTAAGTGCTGAGGCTGTGTATGCCATCGTGTCGGTGCCGTGAAGAACCACGAAACCATCATAGTCATTATAATTGGCCTCAATCACCTTGGCTATTTTCATCCAATGCTGCGGGGTCATCGCAGATGAATCTATTGGATGTTCAAACTGAGTGCTCTCGATTACATAATCGAGCATCTTCAGTTTAGGCACACTGTCTATTAGATGATTAAAATCAAAAGGTTCGAGTGCCTTGGTTTCCGGATTCTCTCTCATGCCGATAGTTCCTCCGGTATAAATCATCATGATTTTAGGTTTTGGAAGGTCATTATGCATAGAATGCTTGGTGTTATATATCGGCTACGCGGAAATGCTGCCTTAGGTTAAGAATAACTATGTTGCAAATTTAGCAAATTGTCATTATAAAAGCAAATTTTAACATGAAAAAACCTCCCTTAAATTGAAATTTGTTTGATCCTATTGGTCATACGGACGCAACCAACGGTAACCATAGAATCGCTGGTTTTCGAGTTTGAAGAGGCGGGAGAGTGGATATGGGTCAGCTGTCACTGCTCCTTCTTCCTCCGAAAAATGAATGAGATAAGGGACCCCCTCGCGCATCTCAACGAAGCCAATGTCATGGACATCCTTATCTATCTCATTGCTCAGCATCATTATAATATCACCATTTTCAAGCAGTTCCTGTACTGATTTATTGGTAATGCTCTGCTTCTTAAGGTGTGGAATGCGGTGGCTTCGAAATCCCATCTCCATCATCTTGACCTTTTCCATTGTCAGGGAATCCTTCAAAGCCGGATAAAGTTCCGGATGATGACTTACATAGTCAAGAGTCTTTACTTTAAAGCCACCCCCGGTCAGATATTCTGTCATATCTTTCAGGTTTCCTCTATAGACATTGTCAACAATCCAGTCTGATCCGTAAAGAAACTGTGAGGCAAACCCCTCATCCTTCCCTTTACGTCGAGAATATCTCTCCAGGAAATTAACATACTCCTCGAAACGGGGAATAGTGCGCGTGCTCGCCTCCGCAAGTGCCATAACGTTGTTGATAAAACCCATGCGGTCCATCGCATGAAAATCCACCATAAGTGTGCCTATTGAATCATTGTCAGGAGCTTCGCCAAGTTTTGTGCCTGCCATTTCTCGCGCCACAAAAGCACAGCGATCGCCAAATGACCCTCCTCGCTCTGCGGCTGCCTTGAGAATACGGTTTACTTTCACAGTGTCTTCCGCACAATGAATCCTGACCGCTCCCTTTGCAGACAACAAACCTGAAAGAGACAACAGGAGAACCGTCAAAATATAGCTGTTGATGCGTATCATTATCTTCATTTTTTTGCAAATTTAGCAAATTCTTCTCTATAATCGTCTCCTACCGGGGAAATAATTCATTAAATTTGCAAAATGGAACAACGAAACGGAATAATAGAAATCTGCTCCCTCACTCAGCCGGGTGTCGAGATATTCTCTGCTCTCACCGAGGCAAACCTCCGGAACAGACTTGAACCGGAGAAGGGGATTTTCATTGCTGAGAGTCCTAAAGTGATAACTACTGCATTAAACGCCGGCTACACTCCGGTTTCGCTCCTCTGCGAACGACGACATTTAGAAGGGGATGCCGCTGAAATCATAAAAAGAATCGGTAAGGATATTCCCGTCTATACCGGAAACAGGGATACTCTCGCCTCACTCACCGGCTACACCTTGACTCGAGGTGTATTATGTGCCATGAAAAGAAAGACTCTTCCTGAGATTAGCACCATCATTAAAGATGCGCGGAGAGTCGCGGTCATCGACGGTGTCACGGACACCACAAATATCGGCGCTATTTTCCGATCTGCGGCTGCTTTAGGAATTGACGCGGTTTTACTAACCCCCACTTCCTGCGATCCTCTTAACCGTCGCGCGGTAAGAGTTTCGATGGGAAGTGTGTTTCTTGTTCCTTGGACCTGGATTGACACTCCCCTTTCCTCCCTTCGCAATTTCGGGTTCAAAACGGTTGCGCTCGCACTAACCGACAAATCAGTGAGTATTGATGATCCCGCTCTGAAGAGCGAACCTCGCCTCGCATTGATATTCGGAACCGAAGGAGACGGTCTTTCCGCAAGAGTGATTGAAGATGCGGATTACACAGCCAGGATTCCAATGTTTCATGGGGTCGATTCCCTCAACGTGGCTGCTGCTTCTGCTGTAACTTTCTGGGAACTTCGCGCACGCTGACATTAAAAAAGAAATCCTGGCCCGATACGGATATTCGAGCCAGGATTATTTTTTGAAAGAGCGTCAGATTAATCCTCTACTACTGAGAACTGATCCTTGCCCACACCGCAGACGGGGCAAACCCAATCTTCGGGTATATCTTCAAAAGCAGTGCCGGGGGCAATGCCGCTATCAGGGTCACCTACTGCGGGATCATAGATCCAGTCGCATACATCACATACATACTTTTTCATATTCCTTGAAATTTATTTAGTTGTTTGTTATATTCGCTTTATAATTTTTAGGGGAGAAATCCCCCTGTTTCTATTTATTTAACATTCATCCTCCGCAATGGTTCAAGAGCAACACATCTTCCATGTTTTTTCCCTCCCTTTTGAAACATCTCTCAACATTCCCGCTCCTCAAATGTTCTTAAAGAAGTTGTTTAAACTTTTTCTTTGTCAGGATTTAGCCGGATTTCGGAGATGATTTTTAGCTGGAAGAGGAAGTTTAGCGAGCTAAACGATCGATGAGAGATGAAAAAGCATCCCGAAAGATGGCTGAAGACGGGCAAAGAGGTCTCCTTTTTAAAGAAATCCTTATAAAAATAAACAACCCCGTAAAAAGTTTATACAACTTCTACAGTAAGAGATTTATTATAAGTATGAAACAGAAAATAGTATTGAAAAGAGCCTATGACCCGGCCTCCCCTGAGGATGGAGACCGTGTGTATATCGACAAACTATGGCCAAGAGGATTGTCTCATGAAACTTTTCATTATGACTCCTGGGATAAAGCAATAGCTCCTTCCTCTCAACTCAGGGAGTGGTTTCATCAGGATGCTGTCGGACGTTGGAATGAATTCCAACAGAAATATAAGCTTGAACTGCTTTCCAATCCCTCTTTCAAAAATTTGAAGAAAGAAATTGAAGATAAGCCGATCGTCACACTTCTTTACTCCTCACGCGACCATGACCACAACAATGCGGTGGTAGTGAAGAACATTTTGGAAACTGTTTAAACCGCTTCCCACAATAAATGTAAACGAAGGGATAGATATATTCGATGTGACCTGGCGAAATTTACCCTAAATTTAACCTGGAGGGTACTCACTCCGTAAGCGTCACATCGCGTACCCCGGTACTGCTTCAGGATGCGAGTTCCAGCCTATCCACACTAAGAGAGGAATGGTCACAAAAAAGGATCGATTCACATCGACCCTATTGCATTTCTTTATAACTAACCTAACATCATGAAACGTTTTTCTGTTTTTATAACACGGCAAATGGTCTTTTGGTTTTCTCCTGCCACTCATTTTTTTTAATTTTATATGTGAATTGATTTCCCCATTTTTTAAATTCTATGGTTAAAAGATTATTTCGCAAAGATTTATATACTCAACATTAAAAATTCAGAAGATTTAAAATTTTGAGTCGTTGAGACGGATTTGTTCATGCAATTTTATTAATATTGCAATAACTGACCGACAGCAGGTAATAATTGTAAGCATTAACTCAACTACACCTCGCGATAAATTGAAGTTCATAATATAGCAACATCGACTACAACCCTATAAAGTTGTAGCCGATGTTGAGTTTTATTTAAAGTTACTACTTTGCATATGTAACTCGCCTGTCTCCGGTTCCGTCTGTTGCTTCAGTGTTATTGGTGCAACCGGATATATCGTGGATTCCGAATGCATCTTTTTACTCCAATAATGATAGGTGGTATAGGCTACACCTTCTGCTCGCAGAAAATCCTTAAGAGTCATGCCACTTGATGTCGCTCTGGATTGTAGATCTTGAAACGACTCTAACTTTGTCATAAAATTGAAGGTTGCAATTAGTGCAACCTTGCGATGCAAAATTACAACCTAATTGCAACCACCAAAATGTGTACTTGAGTTAGTGCTTACTATAAAAAAGCAAGCAACAGAGCATTTGTAAATGCAATCTGATGCTTGCCTAGTTCCACATCAGATAATAGGAACTCTAGATACAGTTCGTAAGAGTTTAGTTGTTGTTTTTCTTACCTACTGCATTCCCTGGGTTGCAGGATACAGCTGGCCCAGGTTCACAACGGATGACAATTTCATCATCCTTTTCATTAGTGGAAGTCAACTCGCCCACTCCACCCTTAACCTGCATCATCTCAACAAGTGAGATGGAATCTGGAAGAAAAAATGAAAGTTTCTTCATTTGATAAAGTTTAAAGTTATTAAATCCGAGATGCCGATTTTCGACATTGGCCATTTTTACAGTTATGGTCTGTTGGCTGTATTAAAATCGCTTGGCTTCAGATGATGAGTAACCACCTTGATATGATTGCTTCTTTTTATTTTGATTAAAGTTATATGAGCAACTAAGTGTTACAATTGGTCCATAAGGTTTGTTATTTTGAATATAGCAGACCTGATTTGAGGACAAAGTGTATTTAAGCCGCCATGTATTGAGAAGATTATCTAAAGAAAGGTTGAAATTGAAAAATCCAATATTCTTTGATAAGGACAAATCAATCCGAAAACGATTGTGCACATAATAGAGATTTGTATGCCCAGATGATTCCCACATTAGATTCACATATGCGTATATATCAAATGGCAGCTTAAGCATATTCTTCCATTGTAATCTCAAATATGGTTTGTTGAAAGATTCATTATCAGCGCCATATCTTAGATTTTGTAGCAAAAGCACTCCTACAAGAGATGGATGCCAATTGCATACATCTGCCCGTTGCTGGAGCATTATTGCCCAACTACTCATTTTTGGAACGGATACCGGATACATAATAGAATATTTCTTGTCAGAGATATACGACAATCCATAGTCGCACCTATCGCGACCATATCCATAACTAACATAGGCATATGTCTTCTTCCAATTTATTGAAAGATCGAAGTTGTGCTCCTTATCTATTTTAAGCGTGGGATTCCCGGTTTGCCATAGTGTTGGGGACAAGAATGTATAACCTGAAGTCAGAAAAAAATAGAAAGGCCTATATATATTGAAAGAATACGCGAAGGCTAACTTTATTTTTCCCGGTGTATATGTGGCCCATAATTTTGGTGTCCAATAGGTGTTCGATTCTGTATAATCGGAAGAAATATCAGATGAGGTGTATTTATTTGACGTAATTTCACCTCTCATTTCCGCATTTAATCTCAACTCTTTTGTTGCCGTATAACCTGCAGATACAAATACTGCATACAGGTTCTGATATTGATTATTAAATGAGGATGATTCTGTAAATCCTCTCGCTCCATAAAAGTCCTGTTTAGTTGAGGTATATGAATATTCTACACCTCCTTCAATTGAATACTTCGTGAATGAATACCCTAAAAATGCTTTGGCTTCTACTAATGAATATTTCATTTCGTGATTTGACTGACTTGTAGAAGACTTTGTCTCGGTATTAAAATCACTGCAATCTATATCTGATTTTTTACCGACATAGGCGTTAAAGTCTATATTAAATGATAACTTAGAGGAAAACGAGTTGTTATAATATGCGTTTATCAAATGCCTATAATTGCTAGTTTGAGTTTCGCTGTTAAATAAGCCATTTACAATCTCATTATCTGAGAATGATGTCACGTATTCTCCTAATGTTGTTGAAGTTGAAGATGGTTCTCTTTTATAAAAATATTTGACTCCATAAGATGTGTTGTTGCTCTCTTTGAATAAAGATAGTTGCGTTGAATAATTCTCACTATCAAACTTATTGACAGCATGCGTATTTGTAGAGTAGATGGTTCTGACAAAGTCTGAATCATCTCTCGTTCCCTTATTGGCATACTTTGAGGCTGACAAAAATGCTTCAACAACCCAATTGTTAGAGAATGAATAGCCAATCTTGCCATTCCCCAAGACGCTATTAAGTCCTCTTTGATTTATATAATCGCCATTAACCGATAAATTCAACCCTAAATCTTTCTTCTTTGGATGAATTATAATCACAGCATCTACATCTCTGCCATATTTTAAGCCAGGCTCTGTAATTAACTCCACAGCTTCAATATCTGCAGGTGAATAAGAAAGTATCTCCGACTGTTCGGTAACTTTACGATTCCCAATATATAATGCTGTTTTCCGTTTACCTATAATCATGAGCTTTTCGTTTACAGCATCAACAAGTGGTAACTGTTGAACCATTTTTACCACCGAAGCAAGATTTGATACCGGATTATTGGATATGGTGATATAAAAACCTCTTTCTGATAGTTTCGTAAATTCTTTTTGACCTGATACAATAACTTCATTCAAAAGATTTTGACTAGGTATCAACATAACCGTATCAGGGATTGATTCAGTATATTTCCTCTCTGTATAGAAACTGGCCTTAAAGGAAAATTCAGGCTTGATATCAATTTTCTGACTTTCATACTCTATGTGCCCATCCAAATTTGCAGGATAGGATCGAGTTTGCCCATTCTCTTTGACGATTAGCTGCGCGAATGGTATGGGCTCTCTGGTAATAGAATCCAACACAACAACATCATTCGCCAATATTATACAAGGATATGATAATATTAAAATAAGCAAAATTTTCAAACGCATATTAAATGTATTTATTCGTGTTGAATGGAGGTGCAAATTGACACCGTGGATCAGGGAAGCCATATTTTTCTTTTCCGAAAGCCCGGATTGTTTTCACCGGACATCTGTTTCTGAGATTAGTGCATTCAGAAAATTGATCACATACAGAACAATGCCCCGAGAACGATTCCTTCTTGGGATTTAAGAGTGAATGTACCTCTTTTGATTGCCAAATTTCAGAGATGCTACTGTTATTCAGATCTCCAATAATGTAATGAGGATGCCAATATAATTCCTCACAAGCAGTAACTTTCCCATCCGGCAATATTACCATCCTATCTTGTAGCATACCGCATATACCCCCCTCTATGTTGCGATGCCCCATACGTAGACATCTTTTGGGTAAACTTAATGCGTTATCACTTACTAATAGTTTGATATGCGATGATAATGCAATGTTATCATTTATATATGAGAAAATGTCTTTTAAATCTTTTGGAGTTGGCTTAATACTATTCCACGCTTCTTGAGGATATAATGAATCATTTGCTATCCTAATTTCCCAGTACTCTAAATTGTTTATAGTCTGGATAAATGAGTACAACATATTTATTTGATCAGGATTGCAATTTAAGGATGTAAGCCTAGTATTAACTTGAATTCTGTAATTATGATTATCTAATAAGCGGACACCATCAATGAATTCTTTCTTATAATTTGGCCATGCTTGGATTGTTTTCATTAGAATCTCCTCTGATAGCGAATCTAAAGAAAATTGGATAACTCCCTTATATCCTGTTTGTGACAATTGTGATAAAATGCGTGGAGTTACGGGAGTCTTAGTGGAAATATAGGATGGAGACATATCCATATCTACCAGTTTTTTCACTATTTTATCCCAATGAGGATGACTAAATATCTCACCTCCTACGGTGTCTATATACGATACTCCTAACTGATATGCCTCATCTATTATGTGATAAATTCGTTCTATCGACAGAGGCTTATAGTGAGTCTTTTTATCACAATAACAATATGCGCAATTAACCGGGCACTTGGTTGTGAGTACAAACAATATATTATCAGGAGCTTTACGAAACCGATCAAATGACAAATCAACCTGTTGGTCTCTATATTCATACTTCTCTATCTGCGGACGATTTACAGTTGCGGTTGCACATACTTCGCCATCCTTTAGCCGAACAAGAGTTTTTTTAGGGAATTTAATTTTTGCTCCCATATATTCTGTATAGAACCCTTCCTCATTTTCCACAAATGGAGACAAAATATTTGCCATACTAATTTTAGAAAGATTAAATTGCTCACAAAGTAATTCGCAAACTTTACCAAAAGGTAAGCTTGAGTCAAACATATTGAACAATTCTCCGAAGAATGGATGAATGGTACTTCGCCATTTTAATGAAAAATTATATGATGAGTCTATGGTGCTATTAGCTGCATACAAAATCTGACGATTTAGGTCGTTCTTAATCCTATAATTAGGGTTGAAAATTATGATATCATTGTCTCCTATATTCATATTTCAATAAGAATTATATTTAGTCAGGCTCAAGAGCCTGACTAAATGTTTGCGAGAAATTGGTAAATGGCTTACACTGCACTTCCTGGATAGCATGAAACTGCCGGACCAGGCTTACATTCAATGGTGAGCTTATCCTCTGCCTCAGTGTTGATGTCCAAGTCAGATATACCACCTTTCACAGACATCATCTCTTCGATTGAGACTGTTTCCGGTAAAAGAACAGATAGTTTAAGCATCGTATTCTATTTTTTAATTCTTCCTACTCATGTCACTTTTCGGATTCCGCGCCTGTTATACAGTCTGGTCTGTGAGATTATTGTCGACTTTAATCTTTTAGCTTTTCGATTTCATTTACTATTGATTTATTAGTGGAATCACAAAAGATAACATATTGGGGCACAAAGAAGTCATTTTGAGATATTTTCACTAGTGTATTATTAGTAAATAATAGTTCAGTAGTTACAATGTATTCACAATTCGCTACTACTTTAGGAGATTTGTAAAACAAGATTGATAGAGTATCGTTGTTTACAATCTGAACACTCTGAGAAAACGGCTCCCCAAACTCAGACAATACTGCCACTTTGTTTATTCCAAGATTTATAGCTCCAATTGATATAGGGTGAGAAGCACTATTCCGGTATACGTTACAAGAGGTAAAATTAAATAGAACTATAAAAATAAAATGAGCTATTTTCATGTCATTCAACTTTGATATGACCATTAGCCTTTGATATCATTTCATCGGTGATACTAATAATTTTACTATTCGCTTTTGATCCATTAATTGGTGTAAGCTCCAAGAATGCGTCTGATTCCTGAACATCCACACCATTCCATATTCCCTTAATTTTAATTTTCCTACCAGATGTCATACCAACGCACACAGCACAATATTCTACATCCATAGTATATTTTGCTAAAGTCAAGGTCATCTGTGCAATATAGTTTGCAGGTACAACTATAGGGTAGCTTCTGTTTATTGTTTGTGTTCTTTCTTCAGTTTCGCCATAAGTAAAATCTTGCCCTTCTGATATAGATGTGCTGACTTCACCGTTAGCTATAAACGGAACCTTTACTTTAATCTTAGTGGTTACATTAACATTGTATGTTGTTTTTCGATTAAACGATGATGTCTCACGATAAGTATCAGATATAGTAAAGGTATGATTTTGATCAATAGGTCCCTTATTTGTAAATTTATCTGAAAAAATTTGGTCAGGAATATGAGATAGTGTCGATACATCCGTATTAAATGTCACACTCTCCACTTTAAAGTTTTCAACAGGGATTATAGAAAATTCTTGTTTAGGAAGTTTTGAATATTTCTCAAGTGAAACCTTTGAGTCATTGGCTGTAATAACACTATAATAAATATCATACCACGATCCACTTGACCCTTGCCTTGGATAATCCTGATTCTCAAGTATAAAAGATTCTTTTGAGTATTCTCCATAACGAATATCCCAAGAAGCGCCAAAAGTTGATGTATTATCAGATGGTTTAACGTACACCACTTTAATATCTGGATTGTTAGAATACGCCCCCAGACTGATTGGTGTATTTGTTTGTTTAGAATATATCATGTATGGTATCCCCGTAGACGGAGGCAGAATTCGTATGTAGAATTGCTGAGAAATATTATTACTTTTAAAATTCTCAAAAGTCAATTCCTTCCCTTCGCCATTAACATTCAAATAGTGCTTTGTAGAGGTATTACCCTTTATCTGTAAATAGATGGGTAATTGATCCAATTGCTTGAGCTCCTCATATAAATCGGAGTACCCTGATACTCCACGTGTTTTAATTTGTTGTTTTCTCATTGTCAAACTGTCCCCCTCTAAAGGTACTATTGTATCAGATCCACAAGACATGGATGACCGAGTGAAAGATTCATCTGACAGACATTCACGTGAATTAATGTTCCACTCCCAAATCGAACTTTCATCTGAACAGGCGGGAAACAGTATACAGAATATGACCGCCAAACTGAGTTGAATTAAAAACCTTTTCATATATTTAGTTAGAATTGTTAAACTTGATGGCTGATCTAGTAACTGATTTCAGCTGTTCCATACCAGACTTCAGCTTCAATTACCACGTTGAAAGAACTGGTATTCATAAATGGAAGGAAGATTGTATCCTTGATATCTGAGACTGCAACAATATTGCCTGTTGCATCATATACAGTGACCTCCGCATCGCAATCACAAGAGCATACGATGTCAATAGAATTATTCTCAGTGTTATACACCAATTCTACTGAAGGAAGCATTGAGGGTGCTCTGTGAACTTTTGTCCCTATTGTTGGATTGGTACGACTCACATAAACTTGATGGTTTGTTTTCTCTGCCTTAATGGTAAATGCAAAGAGGGAGACCATTATCCCGATGATTAGCATTAATTTTTTCATACCATAATTGTATTGGTTCATATCGCAAAATTACATCAAGAAAAGTTTGCAAACAAAACAAAAAGTTTGACAGTTAAACTTTTTATAATGTTGATAATTAGATATTTATAAAATGGGGAGGTAAATTATAATATTCAGCAAATCACAAAGTTTGACATTTTATCAAAATCACTCAATTTCATAACATAAGAACACACAGATAGAACACTATATAATGGACTAAAACTTAAAAAGCGGCCTCAAAAAGATGAGGTCGCTTATTATACTTTTGGATAATGATGGAAAAAGTGAAATACTTATAATTTCCCTACAAGGTTCCTAATGTGAAGACCCAAATTGGTATCACCTTCTTTGAGTCCAAGTTTCTTCCGTATGTCTGTACTCATATGATAGTGTCTTTTTAACTCAATATATTCTCCAATCTCTTTTCCCTTTAAGCCAATAGCGTACAAACATACGTAATTGATTTCAGCTTCACTGAGTCCATGCTCGTCTAGATATCTCATAAATGTTGGATGAGAAGCACGGAACGCAAGACGAGTGGTGTCCATAAAGCTCTTTCTATCCTCTGTAACTTTATTGATCCATTTATCGTATGGCTTGGAGTAAGAGTCATTGTCTGTAATCTTAGCAGCTAATAACCCATTCAAGATACCAATTCTTTCTTGAATAGAATCTAATATTGGCTTAGAAAGTTTAGATTCTTCAAGTAATTCTTTTAGTCGCTCTCCCTCAGATTCGAGTTGGGAAATCTTTAGCTGCATGTTTTCGGCTGCAAGGTTTTTCGTCTCCAACTCCAAGTCAGCTTTATGCTTTTCTGATTCAAGCTGAGCAATCTTCAGCTGCATATTTTCAGCTGCAAGATTCTTCTTATCCAATTCCAAATCCGCTTTCTGTTTTTCAGATTCGAGTCGGGAGATCTTAAGTTGCATATTCTCAGCTGCGAGTTTTTCCTTCTCCAGCTCCAAGTCTGCATTATGTTTCTCAAGTCCAAGAACAGAGTTTTGATTTTGCAGATTTTCGTTTTCTAGTTGGAGTCTTGACTTCTCTTGCTCTGAGATAATACGATTTTTTTTCCCTATACGAAGTTGATAATAAATTATTCCAATAATAATCACTAGGATTAAAACTACGCTCAACCCTAACCAAATTTGCTTGTCTTTTTGTTGTATGGAGCGTAAATGGCTAATCGTGATATCGTGGAGGTCTTGAGCAACTTTTGTTTTCTGGTAATAAATCTTGGAGTTCTCGTTTTCGATTGCCTCAAAGTAGGTTTTATAGGCAGTTAAAGCTTCTTTGAATTTACCATTAGCTTCCAAAATGTCGGGCTTAAGTTGAAGGTATCTAAATGACTTCCCGATTTCACCACACGAATCAATCTCATTCATAATAAATTCAGCTCTTTTATATTGATTCAATTTCATATACCCTGTAGCAACGTTAAGTTTGCAAGCATCATTCACCATTGATAAATCTGAGATTGTATCTAATAGGGACTTAGTGATAGTGTCAGATTCAAATGTAATTAAATAGGTTTGCTTAACTAATATATTTTCTTGAGCTGATTCAGGGATGCGCAGTGTTAGAGAATCTACAATAGTCATAATACTGTCCGAAAGTGATTTATTCCCTATAGCTATACTTCCATCTAATGCTTTATTGAGACTGGACAGTTGATATCTTTCATTGCCCATTTTCTCATATAAAGCAGCGGCAATCAAATTATTGGATACATAATCATCCATCTGGTATGAAGCGAAATTCAATATGCTTTGTGCAACAAGCATATTGGCATACGTAAGAGAATCACTACATTCTCTTTTGATATCCGTTGCTTTAAGAAATGTCTGCATTGCCATGTCAAAGTCTGATTTGTTCATGTAAATACGGCCTTGATAATAAAGAGTACCTAAACGCTCGTCCGCAGATCCATTTTCAAGGTAATAGTCAATAGCTGGTTGAAGAACCTCAAAAGAAGTGGTGTCAATATAATTCTTATCTAATGCCATTGACATAAGCAACGCATATCGCGCCTTTTCTTCTGTATCACCAAGACTTGTTGATTTTACAGAAGACAAGATAGAGAGTGCAGAATCGGGTCTGGTGTTCATGATCTCCTCTGCCTGATTCATCTTACTCCAGGCATTGCTGTGACGGTCACAGCAAATGATTGTCAGAAAGAATACTGACAAGGTGATAAAGATTGTAAGTCGTTTAGTTTTTTTGATCATTACTTATACTTCTTCTCGGCATGCCGAATATTTTCGCAAAGCTTCTTGATCATAAAGGTCTTGCACCTTAATATTGAGAAGATGTGAAATTCTTAATTCTATTAATCTTCGACATGTCGTTTAATATTAGGCTGCAAAGATAATGAGAATTTTTCATCTATCAATCATTATGGTCTGACTTTTTGATGCTTAGATCTAAAATCATGGTATATCTTCCCAATCTCATAAAATTTTAGTGATTGGGAGGATGATTTATGGTATATATGTCTATTCCTGATAAATATGGTTCTTTCCTACTTTAGACCGCGTCCCACAAAATATGCAAGCCGGAGTCAACTTGCGAAATTTCCTCGAAAATAAACCGCCCTGTGTTAACCTTTTTTGTGGGAATCGATCTTAAAATTTGAGTCGCAGAAAGGGATTTGTTCATCCAATTTTACTAATTTTGCAGATAGATTGATTACTAACCATTTTCAATTTCGTAAAATTTACATTGAAGTCGTTTAAACTTTTTTCTTTGTCAGGATTTAGCCGGATTTCGGAGGTGATTTTTTAGCTCGAAGAGGAAGTTTAGCGAGCTAAACGACCGATGAGAGATGAAAAAGCAGCCCGAAAGATGGCTGAAGACG
>JAAVDJ010000011.1 GCA_014801875.1 Bacteroides sp.
ACGAACCCTCATTTTAGCTTTTATCCAAAATATATCTCGGGAGTGGCAAATGCAGCCTGAATCTTCCGATTTTGTGTATAAAATAGAGACTGCCTAACTTTGGTTGTTAGACAGCCTCTCTAAAAAGGAGGGCACCAATAGGCGCCCTCCTTGCACATGATATTGATTTATGAGATTTGCTTTCTGTGAATCTTATTTTGCAATCTGCATCTTGATTTCAGAAACTGTGATGTTAGCTCCGGCCGGTGAGCCTGCGTAGTCCATACAGAGCTGGAGGTTTTTGGTGTCGATACCCTGTTTCCCCTTGAAGAAGTAGAGGTAAGGCACACCCGCTTCCACATCCACATTAGTAACGACGATGGACACATTGTCATCTGTGTCGGAATCTTCGCCAAGGCTGTCGCCCTTCTGAAGTTTGATGGTCACACCCTTGATATCCTTGTCTGATTCGATATTGAGACGGAAGTCATATTTGTTTTCTGCTGAGGTCTCGACATTGGTCCAGACATGAACCTGACCTTGCCATTGATCAGAACCGATTCCTTCGGGAGCAATGAAGCTGTAGCCATCTTCGTAGAAGACAATCTCCGGCTGCTCGATAGCTGCATCATTCCAGCTGCTGTCTGCAAACCATGTGGAGTATTTCTCTACCTTGAAGTTAGCGAAGATATTGTCGCTTTCGGAAATCACCGGTGCGGCAGCGGCAGCAGGAATAACTGTTCCGTCGTCATACTGATGCTCCTTGAAGACGATATTGTTAATCTCAACATCACAGTCGCCATAGCCGCCGAAGTCGAACGCTATCTTGAGTGTGCCGTCGAAACCTTCCACGTCGGAGAACCATACGATGGAACCGTTGGCATCCACATCCACGCGCTCAGCTGTGAAGAATGTCTCATCATCACCGAGCTTCTGAACCTTTACAGTCACCATTCCGGCTTTGGGAACATTGACGTTGCAGGAGAAGTCATAGGTCACACCTGAATGAACTTCGATATTGGTGTTGACATGCACCTGACCCTGCCATTGGTCATTACCGGTCTCCACCGGAGTGTGGAAGACGATTCCTTTGTTGTCAGTCACTGTGACTGTCGGCTGGTTTCCAAGCTCGTTCCAGCTGTTGTCTGCAAACCATGTGCTTGCAACAGTGACATCCGCATCCTTCCAGAGGTTGTGTTCGAAGTCATACTTGAAGCCGGTGGTGGTCACGTCAGCCTCAGCCTTTGGAGCGATGATATATTGCCAGGAGATACCCTCAAGATCCTGTGCAAGGGTAATCTCGTTTCTGCTGAATGCCGTGATTCTGTATTTGGGGTTCGCAAATGCGGCCTCAGAGGGAACGTAGGGGAAGGGGGTGTCCGCCGGTAGAATCAGGTAGAGATTAGCTCCTTCCGGGGAGAGGGTGAAAGTGGAGTTGACTACCCCGGCAGACACTCGGAAGTCTTCACCATTGTCCGGATTGTTTACTTCATAACCCGGCAGGGAGTGAACGCCGGTGTTCACATAAAATGTTCCCGATGTTCCCGGATCAAAGGTATAGCTTCCGGAGGTTTCTGAGCCGGTGTTCCCGAAGGTGAGTATGTTGGCATACACACCTTCAGCTTCCTTCGCGCCCGGGCCGCCG
The DNA here is from genome assembly GCA_014801875.1 of Bacteroides sp. GTDB lineage: Bacteria > Bacteroidota > Bacteroidia > Bacteroidales > Muribaculaceae > Lepagella. The sequence goes on from JAAVDJ010000011.1 coordinate 1,625, forward strand.
CTCCACCATTCGGTCGGGTTGCTTTCCGGACCGCATCCCATGTTGCCGTCTTTTGTGCCGTCTACGGCCCATTCCTTGGTTGACCCGTTGGTCAGAGCGCTCATGTAGGGGGCGAAATCAAAGATGGTCTTCGTGATAACGATAGTCCCGGTCACGGTGCCGTCAGACACTCCGTTGGAGTTACCCACTTTCATCTCGACGGGGTAATCGCCGGCTATGGTGATGAGGTCTTTATAAGTCAGGGATGTCGAGGGCTTGGTGTTTCCGTTTACATACCAGATAGGATAGACTCCCACCGCCTTGTTGCCATTCTTGTCAAGGATGTTGAGCTCCACATTGTTCAGATCATCCACACTGATGCCGATCTGATAGTCGGAAGCCTGGGGAATGCCTGCCATTGAGGGTTCGTTGATATGCTCGCTCGCGCAGGCTGTCATGACGAGCAGTGCTCCCGTCATAACGCTGTTCCTTATGATGTTATTTTTGGTTTTCATGTTTGCTTACTTTTAAGGAAGGGTATTACTGGAAATACTGGTCATTCTGCTTGAGAGTGCCACGACATTTGTCGATTTCGTCCTGCGGGAAGGGGAGGTATTTCTTATTGTCTGTGTAGTTGCCTGTGCGGTCGTCAGGAATCTCATTGCCGGCCACGAGATAATCTTTAGCAAGACCGGTGCGGATGAGGTCCCAGTAACGTTTTCCTTCGCCGAGGAATTCCCATGCACGCTCCTGAATGATGTTATCCTGAGTGGCGGGCACTGAAGAAAGACCTGCGCGGGTGCGAACCATGTCAAGATAAGTCTGAGCATTGGGAGATCCGAGTTCAGCCGCGTTGAGAAGACATTCTGAATAGCGGTAGAGACGGAGGTTGTTGTTATAGTTGAGCACTGCGTCTGCAATCTGACCGGAGTTGCCGCCGATTTTACCGGCATATTTTGCAAGGAAGTAACCGGTGTCCTGGAAGCCCTCTTTATATGAGCCGGGAGCAGGTTGCCAGATTGATGCGTCACGACGGGAGTCGTTGGCTGCATATGAATCATAAGTTGACTTACGAACGGTGCCGAAGCCCCAGCCTGTATTGTCGTGGATACCGTCTGAAGAGTCATAACCACGGGGAAGAATCATACAAGGAACGACTGTGCCGCCGGCTGTGCCACCCCAAGACCAGTTACGGTTTGCAAGATAGTCGGAATAGTTGATTTCGAAGATTGATTCGTCACACCATTCGCCCGCTACATCCCAGATTGAAGCGAAGTCAGACATGAGCTGATATTTGCCTGAGCTGATGATTTCCTCCATATACTTCAGAGCGGTAGACTTGCGGCTTGCGTCGTTCTGATACATCACCACTTCAGCATAGAGCATATAGACGAAGTGCTTGGTGACGCGGCCGAGTTCAGCCCCTGTTGTCTTTTCCGGCAGAGCATCCAGTTCAATCACTCTCTCTATGTCATCCATGATGAACTCATAGACTTCGTCAGCCGAATACTGCGGAGCGAGATAATCGCCGGATAGGTTCTCAGTGTAGTATGCGATGTTTCCCCACCAGTGCCAGAGATAATTGTAGAAGAAGGCGCGGAGTGCAAGAGCCTGCGATTCATAATAATCTCTGTTGGCCAATTCCTTCGCTGTCTCAGGTTGCCAGTAGGTATACATGTAATGGATAGCGTCGTTGCAACGCTTCACGCCTGAGTATGCGTTGGAGTAGTTTGTGCTCAACACTACTGTGGGAGTGACATTGAAGTTGAACACCATCTTCCACTGGTTCATGTCGTTCACGTCGCCACCGCCGGGGAAGCACTGGTCTGCGAGCACTTCCGGATAGATGTTTATGCCGCAGTAGTTGTTGGCGTAGTCAAACCAGTGGAGAGGATCGTAGGCAGCCACGATCGCCTGCTGGATGTTTGACTCTTTTTTATAATATTCTTCGACCGGGTCTTGGGTGTTATTGTTGATTTCCAGCCACTCGCTGCCGCAGGAAGTAAGGCTTAATCCCATTCCGGCAAGGGCGACAGTGAGAAGATATTTATTGAGTTTCATTTTGATTGTCTCTTGATTAAGGATTGTGAAAATTAGATTGACACGTTGAAACCGATTGAGAATGTGCGTGCTTCCGGATAGTTGCCGTAGTCAATACCGATATTTGTACCGCTGCCAATCTCAGGAGTGAAGCCGTGATATTTGGTTGCAGTGAAGAGGTTCTCACCCATGACGAATACGCGGATGTTGTCGAAACCAATCTTCCTCACGATATTGAAAGGAAGAGTATAGGAGAGGGTGAGGTTAGCCAAGCGGAGGTATGCACCATTGTGGATATAGAGATCGGAGCTCTGCCAGTTGCGGGTTTCGCTCAGACGGTAGATAGGAATTTTGTTGGAAGTTCCTTCTCCGGTCCAGCGGTTGAGCATCCAAGAAGGGAGGTTCTTCGCGGGAGTGTCGCCACGCAATGAAGCGTCGTAAATCTGGTTGCCCCATACGCCCTGGAAGTATGCGGTGAGCTGCAATCCTTTCCAACCTAAGCCTACGTTGAAACCATAAGTCCAGTCGGGAAGACCCTTACCGATTTTTGTGCGGTCATCAGCATTGATTGTGCCGTCGCCGTTGGTGTCGACAAATATTACGTCACCGGGCTGGCCGTAGTAAGAAGTCTGGCTGGAGCTGAGTCCGTATTTCTGGTTGTAAGCATCTGCTTCTGCCTGGTTCTGGAGGATACCGGCTGTCTTGTAGCCATAGAAATAGGGGAAGACTTCGCCATTCATCGCGCGGGCGATATCACCGGCTGTCGCGTTGTTCTCCACAGACATCCATCCGTCGGCATTACCGAGGTTCACGAGCTTGTTCTTTACGTAGGAGAGGTTACCGCTCAGGTTCACCTCAAATTCACCGAAGTTGTGAGCCCAACGAAGTTCCATTTCGACACCGGTGTTGTCCATTGTTCCGACATTGCCGATCGGAGCAGTCTCGCCGACGTAGGTAGGAATCATCATGGTCATAAGCATACCGGTGGTGCGTTTCTTATACCAGTCGATAGTAAACTGGAGAGAGTTGTCAAGGAAACCGAAGTCAAGACCAACGTCAGTCTGGGTTGATTCCTCCCATTTCAGGTCAGGATTGGGAAGGCCGGATGCCTTGGAACCGTAAGTCTGGCTTGAACCCTCGGGACCGAAATAATAGTTGTTGTTGCCATCGGTGAGCACTGTGTAACGGAAGTCACCGATAGATTCGTTACCGTTTTTACCCCAAGAGAAACGTACCTTAGTGTTGCTCCACCAAGAGGGACGGCTTTCAAGGAATTTTTCGCTTGTAGGATTCCAACCGAGAGAGAAGGAGGGGAAGGTTGCCCATTTGTGGTTTGCACCGAAGCGAGAGGAACCGTCGCGACGTACAGTTACCTGTGCCATGTAGCGGCCGCCGTAGTCGTAAGATACACGTCCGAAGTAGGAGAGAAGTTTGGGCCATGCCGAGTCAGGACCGGCATTACCTGTACGGTTGCCACCGTCAGACTCACCGGGAGAACCCTGTGCAACAGTCACCCAAGGTTTGGTGAAATCATAAAGTTTGTTAGCAGAAGCATTGATCCACCAGCCGGTGTTCTGCTTTGCAGACTGACCAAGCACAACATTGATATGGTTATCACCAAATTCTTTGTCGTAAGACAGGATGTTTTCAACCTGCCAAGCCCATCCGCGGTTGGAAGATGAAGAAGCAGAGGCGTGGATTGCGTCTGTATTGCTGAGGTTGCTGTAGTAGCTGGGTTCGGAATGGCTGTCGGAGCCCCAGAAAGAGAGGTCGCCGCCGAAGCTGATACGATATTTGATGGCATCCCATATATTGAGTTCGCCGATGATGTTGGTCACGAGTTTATGGCTCCAGTTGTAAGCTGCCGGGAATGACCATCCGTAGAACGGGTTGGTAAGCTCCTGATAACCGCCGCCGAACGCTTCGGGAACAGTGTAGAGGTTGCCGGCTGAATCGTAACGGGGCACATATTTGTCGTTACCTGCATAGTAATCCACCTGATGCTGATATTCAGCAGAACCGGGAGCGAGGGTAGGAGTCAGCATAGGCGACATACCGAGCGCATTTGTGATTGCGCCACCATAGTAGCCACCGCCGCCACCGAATCCCTTGGAATGGATGCGGGCGTAAGAGATATTTGTCGTGAGGACAAACTTATTGAGATAGTTGCGCTTGTTGACTTCGTCGAAGAGAGTGTAGATATTGTTGGCGCGGAGAGTCAGACGGTTGTAGTTTGACTGATTGTAGTTTCCACCTATGATACCCTCCTGATCGTAATATCCGAATGAAAGGAAGTAGTTGATTTTCTCGCTTGCACCGGACACTGACACCTGATGATTCATCACCGGAGCATTGTCATTGAAAATAGCTGCCTGCCAGTCATATCCGTTGCCGTAGCTGTAAGGATTTCCGTAGGGTGCGGGCTGACCGATGTTCATGTAGCCCTCGTTTTTCATAAGAGCATACTGAGTGGCATTCAGGATGTCGATTGATTTCAGTTTTGACTGCCAGCCGTAAGAGAAATCGTAGGTTATCTTTGCTCTTCCCTGCACACCGCTCTTGGTTGTCACGAGGACAACGCCGTTGGCTGCGCGCGCACCGTAGACAGCACCTGAGGCAGCATCCTTGAGCACCTCGATACTCTTGATATCGGCGGGGTTGAGATAGTCGATACCGCCGTCGATAGGCATACCGTCGACGATATAGAGAGGATTGGAGTTGTTGATTGTTCCGACACCGCGGACACGAATCTGGGCAGACTCACCCGGAGCACCGGTTGCTGATGTGGCTGTCACACCGGCTGTCACACCTTTCAGAGCGTTCTGGACGTTGGTAGGCGCGGTCTGGGAAAGGGTTTCTTCTCCCACTTTCGAGATTGCCGCTGTAACGACACTTTTCTTCTGAGTGCCATAACCGACAACGACTACTTCATCAAGGATGTCGGAATCTTCGATGAGCTGAATTTGTAGGTCGGATACAGCTCCTTTTACTTTAATCTCCTGCGGTGTGTAGCCGATATAGGAAATCATAAGGGTGGATCCGACGGGGGCTTTCAGTGAGAAATTACCGTCAACATCAGTAGATGTTCCGATGGTAGAGTTTTTCACCATAATTGTCACTCCGATGAGCGGTTCTCCGTCAGGGACGGAAACAACCGTACCGGAGACGTTGACATCCTGGGCACTTACTCCCAGCCAGGTCAAGATCGCGATGAGAAATAAGGTTATCTTTTTCATCTTGGGTTTGGTTAAGTTAGTATAATAATTTGATTATTTCTTTTGGAATATCCTCACGTAGTCAACTTTCATGCTGACCGGAAGAGCGTTGTCGTCAACTCCTTTATAGCCGCCCCAATCGCCTCCCCATGCAAGGTTGAGGATGGGATAGAAAGCATAGTGGAAGGGCCATGAATCATGGTCTGTGCCCATAGCGGCGCGGCTCACTTTCAGCTGCACTTTTCCGTCAACGTAGGTCGTGATTTCATCTTCTGTCCATTCAAGGGCGTAGATATGGAATGACCCTTCTGCCCCGGCGCAATACATCTCGTGGGTTTTCTGTGTCCCTTTGGTGTGGTTGTAATTCCATGTGTGGAGGGAGGAAGAAACCATGTTGGGGTCAGCGCCGACCTCTTCCATGATATCTATCTCGCCGCACTTTGGCCATGGATTAGAGTTCCAATCGACGTTTGACGGCATCATCCAATAAGCCGGCCAAGTCCCTTTGCCTGAGGGAAGATTGATGCGAGCCTCGAAATAGCCGTAGAGCCAGCCGGTGGAGGGTTTGGCATTGATACGTCCTGAATAAATCTTCCCGTCGCTCCCTTTGAAACAATTGATATAGAGGAAACCGTCTTTCACTTCCAAAGTGGATTTTCCGTCTACTTTGTGAGATGTGTAGGTCTGTAGCTCATTGTTGACGTAACCTGCGGCCCAATTCTCGGCCACCCAGTCGGAACCAAGTGAAGAACCGTTGAACTCATCACTCCAAACGAGTGAGTACCCGTCAGGAGCGACGATTTCATCGGACAGTTGGGAGAGCTTTATATTGGTTTTAGATTCGCCACATTCAAGAGAGATAATAGCCTCGCGTGTGGAGGAAGAGGAGTTTGCGGTTGCTTTAATCTCAACTTTGGTTTCCCCTTTGCTGCCGGAGGCCGGGGAGCAGGCCACCCACTCAGCTTCGGAAGAAAGTGTCCAGGAATCGTTGGCTGTCACAGTTATTTCTGTAGTTGACTCCTGCGCGCCCATCACGAGATCATTGGCCGAAGCGGTTGCTTTTCTTACGAAACCCTGTGTGAGCTCGACAGTTTTGATGTTTTTCCCTCCGGACACGATATTGATGGAGGCGTTGCGCTGCTCCATGGAATCGTTGGCCTTGACCGACACCTGAACATTTGTTTCGGAATTTTTCAGACCGCCGGAAGGGCGTATTGTCACCCAGTCTGCCTCCGAGCTGATTGACCAATCTGCATCCGCGGTGACGGAGAGGGAGAGGGTTTCCGCTTCAGGGCCGGCTGAAAGAGTCTGGGGGGATACGGAGACTGACACCGCGCCGGGGGTTATCACCGGGGTGTCGCTGCTGTCGCTCCCACATGAGGCGGTCAGGTTAAGCCCGGCGGCCAGGAGCACTATGAGTGAAAAAACTGTAGCTTTCTTCATTATGATAGGTTGCTTTTATTACGTTGTCATTGTCGTGTGGTCTTCTGCCCGGTCATGAGGCAGCTTGACAATCGCAAAATTAGCAAATCCCATCTTAGAGAATCACCGTGAGAGTGGAAAGGTAAATTTTATTTATTTAAACTTTTGAAAATCAGTTGTTAGTTGTTGGGTATAAGTAAACGGGAGTGTGGGATTTAATCGTTGTTTTCATCTGTCTCCGTGGGGGTTTCGGAGATGCGGTTGTTGTAGACGGTGCGAATGGAGACATTAAGCATCGTCGCAATGTCTGAACTTTTTGAGACCCCGAGCTTTCTCAGGGCAAAGATACGCAGGCGTGTGTTGAGGCTCTTGGTCTTCATGATTGCCTCGGGTGAAACCTGTGCTTCTGCAGGCGCGGTGCTGTTGTAGTCTTCAATGAAATTCGGAAATAGGGAGAGCACCATTTTGTCGAAACTTTCGTAAAATCCCTGATAATGCTCCTTGATAAATTCCGGATCGTTGATGAGGATGCCAAGCTCATCAAAACGTTTTGACTTATATTTCTTAAGTAGTTTCTTGCGGTAGTCTTCAAGGGTATTGATGTATTGCGCTGAAAGTTTGAAAGCATATGCAAGCAGCCCGATCTTCTGTGAGTTTGCTTCTTGGAGCTGATTGTTGACTTCATGCAATCTGTTGTTTAAGAGATGGAGCTGACTGTTGCTCTCCTCAAGCTGTACTATTGCTTTGTCTCTGTCTTCTATTGATTGGTTGAGTTCTTGATTAGCTGTTTTAAGGAGATTCCGGGTCTTTTTAAGCTTATTGAACTCCATAATGATAAAGACAACACTTCCGAGGAGGATGAGGGCGAGCACCCCCAGGAGCACCACAAGAATGCGAAGCCGCTTGTCGCGCTTGTCGAGTTCTTCCCGGTATTTGTCTCTAACTGACCGTGTAACATCTGATAGCGCCACGATGCGGTAACGGTTGTGGTATAGGTTGGCCTGATTGACGGCATATATAAGAAAGGTATAGGCTCTGTTGAGCGAACCGTTGTCAAAGAGGAAGGTAGCTATCTCTTGAAGAGCGGCTATTTCCCGGTTGAGTATTTGTGCGTCATAAATCGCTGCAATGGTCTTATATCGAAGCATGAGGTCAAGGTCTCCCTTCTCTTCGTAATAACGTGAAAGCCAATATGAATTTATGGCGTTCTGACGAGAGGGGACTTTGGTGTTGTCCACGAGCTTTTTTATTTCCGAGATATCAAGGTCTGAGATATTTTTCTGGGGCTTGTCAAGAGTCATGGCAATGGGAATCCAAAGCCAATCGTCGCCGATTTCTCTTCCCATATTATATATGGAGTCGCGATATTGGTTTGCTATGGCCGCTTCTTGCTCCCATAGCTTTTGGTTTCCTCCGATATATGTGGCTCGCATGGAATATAGATAGGCGAGAGTATTGAAGTAATCAGCCTTAGTCTCGGGGTTCAAAAGTTTGGTGTCGATGCTTTGAGTCAGGGCCAGAGTCTGGTCGAATAATCCCTGCACGGTATATATGAAAGCCTGGTTTAGCTTCCATTCGGTGATTAGATTATAGTCTTCCGGATGGGTGCGCTCTGCCAGGAAGCGAGATTCGGTTACATAATGAAGAGCCGAGTCCGAATCATAGACGAGATATTCGTCATATAGCTGACGCATGATTGCGAGCCTGTCAGAATTGCTTTTTGAGCGGTGGAGACTCTCGCGCAGCCCGTCAATGCGATTTTCTTTGTCACGAATGAGTTTGAAATGGTTCAGCAAAATCGAGTCGAGACGTGAAAGCAGGGCCTCGTTGGCCGTTATGGCGTGATGTTCGCCATGCGCCCGGGAGACAAAAGAAATGGAGAGAAGTATAAGTAGACAGGCTATCGCCGGAATTTTTCTTGGCATCTTGTGAATGTAGTTTTTCAAATCAGGTTTAGTTTGAGTCTACAAATATAATATATATCCCTTGAATAAAATATAATTGAAGATATTTTAAGAATTGTTAACACTGATTTCTCCTCTCTTTTTAGTCTTTTAAATTTACCTGTTTATATTGATGATTAATTTGTAATATCTTTATATTCAATTGAAAGGGAAGAGGAAGAAACGTCGGGGATTTACTAATATTATCATCCCGGGGAAAGGGTGCGGAAAAAGATGTAAGTTTGCGTCATGATAACCTAAAAATCTTCGATATGCGAAAGACAACGATTTTTTTGATGGGCCTCTTGGCGATGGCTTGCGGACGAAATGGGAGCGGAGATTCAGCTCCGGCAATTCCCGCCGACAGCAACATTGAGTCAAAGGTGAAAGAGATAGTGTCAGGGCTTAGTCTCGACGACAAAGTGGGACAGATGTGTGAGGTCGTGGTCGATCTTGTCTGTGCCGATAGTTTGAGTAATGGAAACATTGTGCTGGAGGAAGCAAAACTCGATTCGGTGTTCAATAAATATCGTGTCGGATCAATCCTCAATACTGCACGTGGCGAAGCACAGAACCGAGAGACCTGGTATCGCCTTATTAACGGCATACAGGAAGCCTCAATGAAATATATAGGTATCCCCGACGTATATGGAGTGGATCAAAACCACGGAACGACATATACCGTAGGTGGCACGCTTTTCCCCCAGGAAATAAATATGGCCGCAAGCTTCAATCGTGACCTGGTCATGCAGGGAGCGGAAGTCTGCGCTTATGAGTCGAGGGCAAGTTCTATTCCCTGGGTCTATAACCCGGTGATGGACTTGGGGAGAAATCCCGTCTGGAGCCGAATTTGGGAAAGCTTCGGTGAAGACCCCTATCTCAATGGGGAGATGGCTGTGGCTATGGTGAAAGGGTATCAGGGTGAAGACCCCAATCATATTGACACTAAGCATGTCGGGGCTTGTCTTAAACATTATATGGCTTATGGCAATCCTGTGAGCGGTAAAGACCGGACGCCGACCTCTATAAATCCGGTCGACCTTCGGGAGAAGTATTTCCAACCATTCAAAATGGCAATTAAAGCCGGTGCGTTGTCCATAATGGTCAATTCCGGCATTAACAACGGTATGCCTTTCCATGCAAATCATGAGATGCTTACTGTTTGGCTGAAGGAAGACCTCAATTGGGACGGTATGATTGTGACCGACTGGGCCGACATACATAACCTTTGGAAGCGTGACAAAGTGGCTACTGACTATAAGGAGGCGATCATGCTCTCAATCAATGCCGGGGTCGATATGTCAATGACTCCATATGACACTCAGTTCTGCACTCTGCTTAAAGAACTCGTCGAGGAGGGTAAAGTCAAGATGGAACGTATTGACGATGCCGTGAGCCGTATCATCCGTTTCAAACTGCGTCTCGGACTTTATGAGCACCCGGCAACCAATCCTGCCGATTATCCCCTTTTCGGGAGTGAGCAGCATGCAATGAAAGCCCATGAGATGGCGGTTCAGAGTCAGGTGCTCCTCAAAAATGAAAACAACACACTCCCTATAGCTGCCGGGAAGAGAATCCTCGTGACCGGACCGAATGCCAATTCAATGCGTGCGTTGAACGGCGGATGGTCTTACACCTGGCAGGGCACTGCCGACAGCAAGTTCCATGAAGGTTATAACACTATCTATGAGGCTTTGAAGGCGGAATATGGTGAGGCTAACGTTGTGCTTGAGCAGGGAATGGATTATGTGGAAGACTATGGAAAATGGGAGCAGGAACAGAACGTGAGAATAGCAAAGGCTGTGGCGGCTGCCCGTGGTGTGGATGTGATTGTGGCTTGCATCGGAGAGAACTCTTATTGCGAGACTCCCGGCAACACAAACGACCTCCATCTGTCGGCCAATCAGATTGAGCTGGTCAAAGCATTGGCAGCGACAGGGAAACCTATAGTTCTCGTGCTTAACGAGGGGCGTCCGCGCATTATCCGTGAGATTGAGCCTCTGGCTAAATCAATTGTCGACATAATGCTCCCCGGAAACTATGGAGGGGATGCGCTCGCGCAGTTGATTTCCGGTAAGCGCAATTTCAGCGCAAAGCTTCCTTTCACATATCCTAAATGGATTAACGCGCTCGCTACATACGACCACAAACCGTGTGAGACTGTGGAAACCATGAGTGGGGCCTACAACTATAATGCCGACATCGATGTGCAGTGGCCTTTCGGCTTCGGAATGAGCTACACGACGTTCGAATATACCGACCTGACTGTGGATAAGACTGAATTCACTCCTGACGACACATTGACAATCACTGTGAATGTGGCCAATACCGGCAGTGTGGAAGGTATGGAACCCGTGCTCTGCTACAGCAGTGACTTGGTTGCCTCCATCACCCCCGACGTGCTTCGTCTGCGTGGCTTCGATAAGATTTCCCTTAAACCCGGGGAAAAGAAAAAAGTGGAATTCAAGCTCCCTGCCACCGACCTCGCTTTCGTGGGATATGACGGCCAGTGGGTGATAGAAGAGGGCGATTTTGAGTTTACCATAGGAAATCTCAAGGCAAAGAGTCGCTGCACCTCGACAAAAGTAATTGGAAGAAATTAAGATATCAAAAGATATGACTACAAACCGAAACATCGTGCTGATGGGACTGCTCCTTACCGGAGCAGTCCTCACCGGCTGCGGTAGCAAACAACCGGCAGCTGTGGAGAAAGACTTCCTTAGAGTGGAAGGTAAAGATATTGTGGATTCAAAGGGTAACAAGTTTTATATAAAGGGCACAAACTTGGGTAATTGGCTGAATCCCGAAGGTTATATGTTTGGCTTCTCCAAAATCAATTCTCCCCGTCTTATCAACGAGGCTATCTGTCAGCTCGTGGGCCCTTCGAAGGCTAAGGAGTTTTGGCAGAATTTCAAAGACAGTTACATCACTGAGGCTGATTTCAGTTTCATTGCCGCCGAAGGAGCTAACACCGTGAGAGTTCCTTTCCATTACAAACTGTTCACCAATGAAGACTACATGGGTCTCAATGATGCGGAGGAAGGATTCCGTCGCTTGGACAGCTGCGTAAGCTGGGCTAAACGTAATAATCTNCGCCTTATCCTCGATATGCATGACTGCCCCGGAGGTCAGACCGGCGACAATATNGACGACAGTTATGGCTATCCATGGCTTATGACNGACACTGTGGCGCAGAATCANTTTGTAAGCATATGGGGTGATATTGCTGCCCGATATGCCGATGAGGATGTGATTTTAGGGTATGAACTTGCCAACGAACCGGTCGCTACTTATTGGGAAGGGGAGGAAAGAGATAAGCTGAACGCTGCTCTTGAGCCACTCTACAAGAAGGCTGTGGCTGAAATTCGCAAGAACGACAAAAACCATATCGTCCTTCTGGGNGGACCNCAGTGGAACAGTTATTTCGGGAATTTCACTGACTGGAAATTCGATGATAATATTATGTACACCTGCCATCGCTACGGCGGTCCGGCAACAAAAGAGGCCATTGATTCATATATNTCCTTCCGCGACAGCGTCGGACTNCCNATGTATATGGGNGANATNGGNCATAATACTGACGAATGGATGAACGACTTCGTCAAGGTTATGCGNGAGAACAATATAGGCTACACATTCTGGCCTTATAAGAAAATCAATGACAGCTCNATGACCGGCGTCAAGGCTCCCGAGGGTTGGGAAAGAGTGGTGGCATTCGTGGANGCTCCACGTGGTTCTTACAAGGAAATCAGGGAGGCAAGGGCTCTCTGTTCGCAGGAGGCAGCAGACTCTATGTTGAATCAGTTTGTTGACAATGCGACTGCGGCCAGAATGCTGAAACACCGCAATTACATTAATGCTATTGATCTGAANAAATGACCATGACAAAGAAAATAAGAATATTGACCGCGGCCCTTCTCTTAGGGTCAACACTCGCTTATTCAGACACACCGGCATATCTTGACGCCTCTCTGCCGCTGGAGACAAGGGTGCAGGATGCCTTGTCGAGGATGACCACAGCTGAGAAGATTGCCGTAATACATGCNCAAAGCAAATTCAGTTCCCCCGGNGTTCAACGNNTGGGTATNCCCGGCTTGTGGTGTACCGACGGNCCGCACGGAATCCGCCCGGATGTGCTTTGGGATGAATGGGAGCAGGCGGGAGCGACCAACGATTCCTGTGTGGCATTCCCGGCCCTGACNTGCCTGGCTGCGACCTGGAACCCCGATATGTCGGCTCTTTACGGGAAATCGATAGGGGAGGAGGCACGNTACAGAAACAAGAATGTGCTGCTTGGTCCCGGTGTGAANATCTACCGCACTCCGCTCAACGGACGTAATTTCGAGTATATGGGTGAGGATCCGTTGCTCGCCGCCCAGATGGTGGTGCCGTATGTTCAGGGGGTACAGAAAAACGGTGTTGCCGCTTGTGTCAAACATTACGCTCTCAACAATCAGGAGCATGACCGCGACCATGTGGATGTGCGCGTGGATGATCGCACACTTCATGAAATATATCTTCCCGCGTTCAAGGCAGCTGTGAAGGAGGGTGAGGCTTGGTCCATAATGCCCGGNTATAACAAATATGACGGGGAACATGCCTGCGAGAATCCCACTCTTCTGCTTGACATCTTGAAAGGAGACTGGGGATTTGACGGAGTGGCCATAAGCGACTGGGGTGCTGTCCACAATACGGAGAAAGTTGCCGCAAATGGTCTGGATATGGAGTTCGGTTCATGGACAAACGGTCTGAACTGGGGCGCAAGCAACGCCTACGACGACTATTACCTCGCCAAGCCTTACGAGAAACTTATCAACGAGGGGAAACTNCCCATGAAGGATCTTGACGATAAGGCTGCCAGAGTCCTGAAGTTGATTATGCGCACCGAGATGGACCGNAACCGTCCCTATGGTTCTCTAAANAGCGATGAGCATTATGCCGCAGCCCGCAAGATTGGTGGGGAAGGGATAGTGTTGATGAAAAATGACAAGGGAGTGCTTCCCCTCTCGTCAGACGTGAAGAAGATTCTCGTCGTGGGAGAGAATGCCATCAAGATGATGACCGTCGGTGGAGGTTCCTCNTCCCTGAAGGTGCAGAGAGAGATCCTTCCTCTTGACGGAATTAAGGAGTTTGCTGACGCTAATGGNATAGATGTGGTCTATGAGCGCGGTTATGTCGGAGATGTCACCGGAGAGTATAATGGAGTCAAGACGGGCCAGGATCTTTCGGAAAGCAGNAGCGNNGACCAGCTGATTGCCGACGCAGTTAAAGCAGCGAAGGATGCTGACGCCGTGATTTTTATCGGAGGTCTCAATAAATCGGACCATCAGGATGCCGAGGGTGTGGACCGCACGCAGTTCAACCTTCCTTACAATCAGGATCGTGTCATAGAGGCTTTGGCNGCGGCTAATCCCAATACGGTAGTTGTCGGGATAACCGGTAACGCATATTCAATGCCGTGGAGAGATAAGGTAGCGGCCATAGTGCAGGGTTGGTATATCGGTTCGGAAGCCGGTCATGCGATAGCAGACGTGCTTTTCGGAGAGGTCAATCCTTCCGGCAAGCTNCCCTTCACCTTTGCCCGCGANCTCACAGATTATGCTCCCCATGCGACAAACGATTCAACCATCTATCCNGGTGNGAACGGAATCGTGGAATATAAGGAGGGGCTTGACGTAGGGTATCGTCATACTGACAAACTTAAAGCNAACCGTGTGAATTATGCNTTTGGTCACGGACTCAGNTATACTACCTTTGATCTTGGCAAACCTGTAGCGAGTGCGGCTAAGTATGACGGAGAGGGTTCTCTGAAGGTGACCGTGCCGGTCAGCAACACCGGTTCACGCAAGGGAGCCGAGGTCGTGCAGGGATATGTTCGCGATGTGAAGAGCAGNGTGAGCCGTCCGATAAAAGAGCTGAAAGCATTCCGTAAGGTAGAGGTTCAGCCNGGNGAGACAANGGATGCNGTTCTTGAGTTCGACAAGAGAGCTTTTGCCTTCTACGACCCTGCGACAAAACTTTGGACAGTGGAGCCCGGACGTTTCGAGATTTTGATCGGTAACTCTTCTGACAACATTTCAGCTAAGGTGCCTTTGGAGATTACAAGGAAANTTACTTGGAGCGACAAGGAAAATTGAAATGCAGAATTAAGGAAAGATAATGATATTTGAGTCAATCCCCTTCGGCAAACCGTTGCCGGAGGGGATTTTAATTTGGAATAATCAATAAGATTCTTTAAATTTGCGTTGTGCATTTTAATTTCAGCTAATTAATGAAGGCAGAGAATACCATAATAAAGACTCCCTATATTAATCTTCAATCAGATTACGGCTTCAAAAGAGCATTTGGTTCAAAGAAGTTCCGTAAAGTTGTTTTGAGGTTNCTTAAAGCTGCTCTCGGAGATGAAATAAATATCACGAGAGTGACTCCACACGAGGTGGAATACCACGACAAGGAGATACTCCCATCTCAGCAGAAGGGTAAGCGTATCATGTATGATGTATATTTCACCATGAAGGTTTCACCGGAAACCTCTGCTTTGAAACCACACNATATCAATAAGGAAGATAAAAATAAAGATATAGAGCATCATTTCATTTTTGAGATGCAGAATGTATATGCTCCNCCATTCGAGGACCGCATAACATTNTATTCTTCCAGNATGATAACGGTTCAAGGTGAGCCGGGATGGAATTATGACNTGGATCCGGTGATTCTTGTTGGAATCATAGATTTCGATTTTCCTCATCTGTCAAAACGGCTTGTNCATGACTTTGAGCTGAGAGAAAAATATACAGGGGAAAGTCTTACTAAGAAACTTAGGATATTATTCTATTCCCTGAAGCATGTTCCGGCCAGATGGGAAGAGTGTGAGAGTGACATAGAGCGACAATTATATCTTATTAAGAACATGGATAAGTTGGATAAAAATTCAAAGCCATATTTGGATGGTGGATATGAGGCGTTTTTTGAGGCTGCTGAGAGTTCCGGCATAGTAGGAGAGGAGGCAGTGCGTTACAGCCAGTCTCTATCGCATCTGCGGGAGGTACAGGCCGGACTTGACTATAGATATGATGAAGGAGTNGCTGTTGGNGAGCAGAGAGGTATAGCGATCGGTGAGGAGCAGGAACGCATGGCGATGGCTCGCAGAATGAAGGAAAAGGGATACGGTCCGAGTGTCATTGCAGACATTACAGGATTGACGGAGGAACAGATCGAGCTTCTTTAAATCATATTATGAGACATAAACTTATTTCAACAATATTAGTGTTGGCTGTNAATGCCATTCCCTCCATAGCGCAAAGGGTGGAGGTTTCACCCGTGCCTCAGAAATTGGAATGGGGAGGAAAGGCTTTTGATGTTTCTTCTTTGACCAAAGGGGATATCTGTTTTGCGGAAGGGGTAAGGGGAGACTCTGCGGTGAGNAGAGTTGTTCATCTGATTCCGGAGAATAAAGAGGGGTATTATCTCAAGATTACGCCNGACAGNGTNATTCTTGCAGGNAATGATGAGGCGGGACTCTTTTATGCNCGTCAGACATTCTCTCGACTCGCGGATGTGAAGGAGGTGCANGAGGTGGAAATTAT
Source organism: Bacteroides sp. (assembly GCA_014801875.1). GTDB lineage: Bacteria > Bacteroidota > Bacteroidia > Bacteroidales > Muribaculaceae > Lepagella. Next base: position 17,810 of record JAAVDJ010000011.1, read on the forward strand.
CGACTTTCCAAACACNGAGAGAAGAGGTGTGATTGAAGGTTTCTANGGTAATCNCTGGAGTTTCGAAGACCGCTTGGCACAGTTTGAGTTTTATGGTAAGAACAAACTCAACATGTATGTCTATGGTCCGAAAGACGACCCTTGGCACCATGCCCGCTGGTTTGAACCATATCCGNCGGAAGAGGGAGAGAAACTGAAAGCTCTTGTGGAGAAGGCGAAGGAGAACAANGTGGAATTCGTATGGGCCATGCATCCGAGCAATTCAATCGTGACTGAGGATGACAGNAAGAAAGCTCTTGAAAAATTGAATCAGTTGTATGGTNTGGGGGTGCGCTCATTCGGCANCTTCTTTGATGATATTTCNTCCGAAAGTGTCGATGACCAGATTGACTATCTCAATTTCCTTACAGAAGAATTTGTAAAGNAAAAGGGNGATGTGGCNCCTTTGACAGTATGCCCCACTCAATATAACAAGGCCTGGAGNAAGGGTGACTATCTGAAAAAGATGGGACAGCGGTTGGATGATGATATCCGAATAATGTGGACAGGGGATCGTGTAGTCGATATGATTCAGGGTGACGACTGCGAATGGTTCGCCGGGCAGACCNGCAGAAAGCCGTTTATTTGGCTTAATTACCCGGTGAATGATTATGGCGACCACAATCTGCTGATGGGACCGGTTGTAGGAAACGGCGAGGATGTGTATGATAAGGTGTCGGCGTTCTGTTCAAATCCGATGCAATATGCCGAGGCGTCTAAAGTGGCTCTTTATTCGTTGGCCGATTATTGGTGGAATATGCCTGCGTTTGATTCTTCTGCTTCATGGGAACGGGCGATAAAGGATTTGATGCCNGGAAGGGAGAAAGCATTCCGTCAGTTCTGCATAGATAATGTGGATATTGGNCCTAACAAACANGGACTCCGGCTTTATGGAGAGAGTCCTCGNTTCAAGAACCTACTTGACAANGATTCCATNCTCACAAAGGAGAACGCACCTATGTATGCTGATTATTTCCGAGATATGAAAGAGGCGGCCGAGGAGTTGCTTAGTCTGCGTGGTAATCCTATGGTCGATGANATAAGGGAGTTTGTGGAATACTACCGTCTGCAAGGAGAACGAGGTTTGCTGTTGTGTGAGATAGCGACCAAGCCCAAGAAGAAACGTTTGAAAGCTTTGCGAAAGGAGTATGAGGCGCTGACAAAGCAAGGAGAGGCGCTTGAGAGCAGAGGATTCGAGGGGTCGATCCAGCCCGTGAAGGCTCACACCGCCACCTTATACGTAGAACCGTTCTTGCAGAGAGAATCNAAAAGAAAGAGATAACCCAAGGGANCGGAACAGCAAATTTCCAACTGAAATTCTATGTTCCGGTCNCTTATTTTATATTCATATTCTTGCTTTTTATAATTTTNTCATATAACTTTGCGTTATAAGATTTTAAGGAGCGTTTTATCTGACAATTCTTTCTGACAACCGGAAACTTCGCAACTTTCTAACAGGAACAGTCAGGTAAGGATTCCCCGCGCTTCCATTACATTTTCACTAACATTATGTGCCGACGGGGGAATCATCGGCACGACGATTTATTTCTATGAGGAAAATCTTTACTCTTTCACTGTTGCTTGCAGCGACAGTAGCCTCGGCCCGACAGATTTCCCCCGACGAGGCTTTATCNGCAGCCNATGCTTTTTTGAACACAGGATCATTGACGCCNGTGGGAGCNGCCGGANCCATGACNCGCTCCGACGCGCAGCCTTACTACGTGTTCAACTCTACTGACGGGAACGGGTTCGTCATAATCTCCGGTGACGACCGCTACAGTAAGGTGCTCGGATATTCCGACCGCGGNNCNTTNGANNTCAAGNACATGCCNCCNCAGCTGAAAGCNATGCTCGACCAATTCGCCGANAANAGNGCGAANNCCNNNNACTGGAATGGCACCCACCCTTCCTGGAACACNACTTTCACTACCCGTGCAGATGAGGGNGTACTCCTGAAAACAGAAAANTGGGGTCAGACCGCTCCCTACAATGCCAAGACTCCCTTGGTCGGCACCAATCTACACGCTCCTACAGGCTGCGTGGCTACGGCCATGGCGATAATAATGAAATATCACAAATGGCCGGAAACGTACAATTGGGATGCCATGCCAACGAATGTGCAGGTCGGTGTTACTCCTGATGAAAATAACGATGTGGCAGAACTNATGTCCATAATTGGGCAGTCTGTAAATATGAAATATGGAGCAGCCTCAAGTGTTGCGCCTTCGAGTGCAATCCCTTTTAAAAATACATTTAATTATTCCCCCTCTTGTGAATATTTTGAAAAAGACTATATAACTGATAATTCTAAATGGGAGGAATTAATTAAGGGAAATCTGGATGCTGGTTATCCTGTGTATTATACAGGTACTGACTATGATAATTTAGTAGGGCATGCATTTGTAATTGATGGGTATAACGCCACAGGTTTTCATGTCAATTGGGGTTGGGATGGTTATTTTAACGGTTATTATGCCCTTGATAATCTCGCATCAGATCCAGAAGGCGGTTTCAGTAGTTCGTTCAACTATAGTGCAGACAATGGGATGATATTCAATATTATACCGGATAAATCAGGTAAAAAACATTCTCCTCTTAGTGTGGATTATGGTGTAGGAAATAATCCTCCGAAGAATATGCCGCCCGGGTATAATATCAATATATCGGTGAGTGAGGTGGAAAAAGGTAAACCCTTCACATTTATAGTTCATCAAATCGGTGTGGTCAAAGGTTATAGCGGAGAATTCGGCATTGGATTGATATCAAAGGATGATGAGATAAAGGAGGTGCTTAAAAGTGATGAAATCCGTAATTACGGTTATAACTATCGTACTAAAATAGAGAATCATAATCTTCAATTTACGGTGGATATCGATCCTTCAGACCGAGTTCAGCTTTTAGCCAAGAAAAATGGGGAAACAGAGTATCTGCCGGTTCCGGGTAGTAATTACGGTTATTCCTCCCTCCCCGTCATTGGTAATACTCCCCAATATGCAAAAATAAATGTAAAAGTGGGGAAAGACCTAAAGTTCTATTATAGTGATAATGGGAATTATTATTGGAATGGAGTAGGAAGCCAATTTAATCCGTTGGGAGAGGGGGAACATGAGATTACGAAGGTTCTCAAAGGAACATTATTTACTCCCCATTTTTCTACACACAGCAGTCTCAGAGTGGAAGCATTTCCTTTTATCGGTATAATCACAGAGACGATGCCGGATGGCAGTGTTAGAGTTGCGCAGCGTGGAATGACGGAAGATACCCGTAGCGGTGCATTTGCTCCGTTTGTGGTTTATGGTGATGTGTATGATATAGAGGGTTACTATAATATTCCTACGACAAGCGATACATGGGAAAAGAAAATCGACCTTGCTAAGGGAGGTACCTTGAAAAGCGTTTTGTCAGAGGCGGATGCCATGACATTGAAGACACTTACACTTACGGGAGTGATGAACGCAATTGATTTTTGGTATATAAGAGAGCGTTGCATTTGTTTGAAGGAGCTTGATCTCTCAGGAATAGATAATATTGAGGAAGTTACGGCTACTGATACCGAACTTCCTATAATCGGGGCAGCCCGTGAGCTTTTCTGGCAAAAAGATTTTCTTCCGGATAATGCTTTATATAATCACAGAGGATTGGAGACAGTTATCCTTCCGCCCGGACTTAAAGGTATTGGTGGGAATGCATTAAATAATTTGGCATTGAGGAGCATCACTATTCCTGCTTCAGTTGAGGAAATTAATAGCCAAGCTTTGAGATCCAATTATAATGGTATTCTCAAGTATATTACTATGCTGAATCCTGTGCCGGTTGAAATTGATAGTTATGTATTACCATCAACAAATAAACCTATAATTTATGTTCCTGAAGGTAGCCTGGAGGCATATACCTCCGCCGAAATCTGGAAGGACTATACAATTAGGGAAGGTGTAGCACCCGAAACCAGGACTTATGATGAAATGATCGGTAATATTGTGTATCATGTAGAGGATGGACAACTTACGATAAAGGGTTGTTATAAACCGGTGGATATCGTTATCCCGAATGAGGTGGAGATAAAGGGGCAAACTTACAAAGTGACTTCAATCCCTAATAATCTCTTCCAAGAATGTGAGTCGTTGAAGTCGATTGTGATAGGCGACCAAATTACGACGCTTGGAACTAACGTCTTTTCTCGCTGCTCTAATCTTGAATCAGTTACACTTGGTAAGGGTCTAAAATCTCTTCCTGAGGGAACTTTTAACGGCTGTTCTAATCTTGTAGAGTTGGTGATTCCGGCAAATATCGAGGATATTTCTTCAAATGCTTTTGTCTCAACTGGCAAATTAAAAAATATAACGGTAGAGGACGGTAACTCTAACTATATGTCATTTGAGGGTGCCCTCTATTCCAAACAAGAGGAAGGTGGACTTCCTCTGATTCACATGCCGGCAGGAAAAGAGGGGAAGGCAGTATTGTCTCCTGACTGTAAATTGGTGAAGAGTGGGGCGATATACAGCTCTACACTTAATTCTATAGAGTTTAACGAAGGATCGGAGATTGAGACCAGCGGCGTTACTATACGGGGAGAGGAAACAATTGTTACTTTACCCAAGGATATAACTCTTAACCCCGGGGCGTTTGAATATTGTCAGATTAGAGCGTTGATTCTGAAGTCTACTCCAAAAATTACATCCGAGGCATTTACTTCTTCCTCTCCCGGTAATGTTATTATAGATTCGGATGAGGAGAATGTTAATCTCGATGGTCTTTTTGCTAGGGAATATGCTTTGCCAATACTTTTTACCACCTCTGTAAATAAAAACTTTACTTTGTCAGCTAAACATTCGGTACTGGTTCCTTTTGGGGCTGAGAAGAATTTCAGTGGATACGATGAAGGTAGCCTGCGGCAAATGTGGAAGATGACCGTAGATAAGGATGAAAGGCTAATGAAGGTAACACCTTTATTGTATGATTATGATTTCCAAATCACAAGCGTAAAGGTTAACGGAAAGGAAGCAGAACCCGCTTTCGGGGCTTATGTATTACCGGAGGGTGATGAGATAGAATTGGAGGTTGTTTTTTCAGTGCATGGAGTTGATAATCTTACCACTCATTATGATGCAGACTTCTATGCCTCTCTTCCGAGCGAGTCTATAGAATTGAATAAAACAGTGACTGTTGATGAACTTGTATATGATTGTGAGAATGATGAAGCCGTAGTGAGTCGTTACTCAGGAGAGTCAGCCGATATCGTTATCCCTAATGAGATAGAAGAGGGTGGCAAGACTTATCCTGTCACTAAAATAGCATCCAGCGCATTCTCTTGGGTTGCTATTGAGAGTGTAGTGATTCCTGACGGTGTATCAGAAATAGGAAGCTGGGCATTCGACGGAACCGCTCTGAAAGAGATTTCACTTCCCGCCGGTGTACAAGTGGGATTTGGAGCATTCAACAATTGTGAGTCTCTTGAAACAGTGAGATTTAATGGCGATTTAGGAGCTCAAGATGTAATCTTTGGCGACTGTCCGGCATTGAGACATTTGGTTCTCGACAATAAGGAAGTATTGGATATCGAACCTCTATTCAGAGCTATTCCACAAAATCTTTCACTCTATTCTCCGTCTCTGGATGCCAACTATAGATGTAATGCTGATGTTGTGATCTACATTCCCGGAGCTGCTTTAGAGCATCATTTGGCTACCAGAGCGAGTGAAGTGAAAGAGATGTGGACGTTTGGCGTTAACAGAGAGATCGGTAAGTTTGAGATTGTTCCGGTTTTAGAAGGTCTGACCATAGATGAGGTGATTGTTAACGGAGAGCCGATTGAACCGGAAGGTAATGATTATGATTTGCCGAAGGGAGATAATGTCGATATCAAAGTTGTTTACACACTCCCTAACGGCCATAAGCTGGAGACCCATTATACTCCGGCATTTATTTCTGAGCTTCCTAATAAAGTGCTTCAGTCTGACATCAATGGAATTAATACAGACAGTGATTCAGTCGGAACAGTGTATGGTATTGACGGTAAATTCTATATGAAAGGTAGCCGCGAAGAAGTTGTGCGTAAGCTATCTACTGGTATCTACATCTATCGCTGTGGAAGCAAGAGCGAGAAGATAATTGTGAGATAATTAGGCGGGAGTATCAGGTTCTTTCCGGAGGACTCACTCCGGAAAGAATTTAGGAATATAACTGATGAAGAGGGCGTATCAAGTTTTGAAATTTGATGCGCCCTCTTTTTATATGTATTTTTTTGGAGAAATAGGGAATTTTTAGTAATTTTGCGCATGAGTATGGGGCTCCCGTTTTTTGGACTGCTCCGGACTCGACAGGTGGAGAAATTTGGCTGCTTGCAACCACTCGAAAAAATGCTAAAACTGCAACCCATGATTATGCGTCGGATGCCTCCGGCGTACTTGCAGCTGAGCGTTTGGAAGCGGACTTTCTCCCTCCAAAGGCTCTTTTTTTTACCCCTTTTGGAGTTCCCCTATGAAGAAGATATTAATTTTGAAATAAAATACATAAGATATGAGTTACCTTTTCACTTCAGAATCAGTGTCGGAAGGACATCCTGATAAAGTGGCTGACCAGATCAGCGACACAATCCTTGACGAATTTCTCGCCCGTGACCCTCAGAGCCACGTGGCTGTGGAGTCTCTTTGCACCACCGGACAAGTTGTCGTGGCCGGGGAGGTCTCAAGCGACGCTTACGTCGACCTCCACAATTCCGTCCGCGAGCTTATTAAGGAAATCGGTTATGACAGGGGAGCATACCGTTTTGACGGCGATTCTCTCGGCATACTCAATGCAATCCATGAGCAGAGTGGCGACATAAACAGAGGCGTTTCCCGTGGAGAACAGCTTGAGCAAGGTGCCGGCGACCAAGGGATGATGTTTGGGTATGCTGTGGCTGAGACAGAGAATTTTATGCCATTGACTCTTGACCTTTCCCACAAGATTCTCCGAGAACTCGCCGACATACGTCGTGAGGGTAAGGAGATGTCGTATTACAGAAAGGGAAAACTGAAGACCTATCTGCGTCCGGATGCCAAGAGCCAGGTGACAGTGGAATATGACGATGACAACCGCCCTGTGCGTATAGACACGATTGTCGTCTCCACGCAGCACGATGAGTTTATCCCCGCGCTTGATGGCAGCGAGCAGGCTCAGGTGAGAGCCGATCAGGAAATGCTTGCAAGAATACGTAAGGATGTAGAGGAGGTGCTTCTTCCTCGTGTAGTGGCCAAGCTTCCTGAGGATGTGAAGAAGCTTTTCAATAAAGATATCAAGCTCTATGTCAACCCGACCGGTAAGTTCGTGTTGGGTGGTCCGCACGCCGACACGGGTTTGACGGGAAGAAAGATAATTGTGGATACGTATGGCGGACGTGGCGCTCACGGGGGCGGTGCATTCTCCGGAAAAGACCCCTCGAAAGTTGACCGTTCCGCGGCTTATGCCTGCCGACACATAGCGAAGAATATGGTGGCGGCCGGAGTTGCAAGGGAGATGCTTGTTCAGGTGAGCTACGCCATCGGCGTGGCAGAGCCGGTGAATGTATTCGTAAATACTTTCGGCACCGCGCGTCCGGGATTGACCGACCTTGAAATAGCTGAGAAAATCACAAAACTTTTCGATTTGCGCCCGGGAGCAATCGAACGCGACCTAAAGCTCAGGAATCCCATCTATCGCGAGACAGCTGCCTACGGCCATATGGGACGCGAGCCGCAGACTGTTGTGAAAGAGTTCAAATCCCGTTACGACGAGCAGCCCATAGAACGGGAAGTAGAGCTCTTCACATGGGAAAAACTCGACCGTGTCGACGACATCAAACGAGAGTTTGGAATAGCGTGAAAGGGGTGGCAAAGGTTAATTTGGTGAAAAAATACATTAAAACAATTATAAAATTGGGTAATTGCAGTAAAAGTGTTATCTTTGCGTGCTCAAACCGTCTTGCGGAGAACCTTCGGTAAAAGGGGGCTCTCCGCTTGGCAAATTTCTTTTACGAATTAATCAAACATATTTTATCAGCTATAGCACAGAATGGCAACTTTAGAGAAAATCAGAAGCAAGTCAGTGTTCCTGATCATCGTGATCGGCGTGGCTCTGCTTGCCTTCATCGTTGGCGATGCAATCACCAACGGGCGTAACCTCTTCGGCGACCATACGACAGTCGCCAAAGTCGGGAACGAGAAAATCGATTATACGGACTATATGCGCAAACGCGAGGAGCTCAACAACCAGCTTGAGCAGATGCGTCGTCAGAATCCAGCGCAGGTAGCTAATTTCGACAACCAGCTTATTTCGCAGATGGCACTTGACCAGCTGATCGGCGAGCGCCTCATCGACAAGGCCGCAGCTGACGCCGGGGTGCGTACTTCTGCCGAACAGCTCCGTTTCTACATGCTCGACAATCCGGTGAACCCCCGCATCCAGGAGTTTATTCAGGCTCTGAATGCTCAGGGCATGAGCGTATCGACTCCCCAGCAGGCTTACGAGATTATCTTCAATCCTACCCGCAACGGCATGTCGGAGGCGCAGGCTCAGCCTCTCCAGAGAGCTTGGATCGCTATGGAGGATGAGACAAAGCAGATGATCAGCCGCCAGGCCTACCAGCGCCTTCTCTATGGCTCTGTCAAGGCTAACGAACTTGATAAGAAAGCCCTTTACAACGACTACGTGTCTGCCCTCAACGTAGACATCGCTTTCCATCCCTACGGACAGCTTGACCCGGCGAAATATCCCGTGGACGATTCCGAAATAAAGGCGCAATATGCTAAGGTCAAGGAGGAATTCAAGGTAGACGAGCCTTCAAAAGACGTGGCTTTCATAGCTGTGAACATCGCTCCCTCGGCAGCAGACACCAAGGCAGCCAGAGAACTCGCTCAAAAAACTGTCGTTTCTCTTTCCGACAGCACAGGGCAGCTTGACAAGGACCTCAGAAAAGAGGGTATCGTGGTTACCCGCAAGGAACAGCGTGCCACTGACATCTCCAACACTCTCATCAAGGAGTTTGTCGAGACCGCTCAGAACGGCCAGGTAAAACTTGTCAGCGAAAATATCAAAGGCTTCACCATTGTCAAGATGGGGAAGCGCACTCAAGCTCTCGATTCAATCCAGCTTAATATCGTGACCGTAGCGGGCGCCACCCTCCCCGGAAAGGTTCTCGCGCAGCTTAACGGCTCTCTCTCTGTAGATTCCCTTGCAACTCGCTTTGGCGCAGACAGCGTGATGGTGCAGAAAGAGCAGTGGTTCCCCCTCTTCACCGCAGAAGGTCCGACAAATGTCCTTGAAAAGGGTCAGCTTGACTCTCTGCTGAACGCCGGGGGTAAGTATATAACCCTCATGTCTTCTCCCCAGGGCTCTATGCTTGCGAAGGTGTCCAACCGTGGCTCACAGAAGACTGTGTATGAATTCGAGGAGGTAAATTATGATCTTAAGCCGAGCACAAAGACTCTGAACGAGGAGCGCGCGAAACTTGAGAAATTCCTTGACGCCAACCCTGACACGAAATCTTTCATAGCTAACGCGGCCAAGGCCGGCTACTCCGTGCAGGACTACACACTTTCCGCATCTTCAACAGCTGTGCCCCGTGTGCCGGGAATGCAGAATTATTTCCCCGACAGCCGTCAGGTGGTGCGTTGGGTGATGATAGATGGCGAGCCCGGTCAGGTAAGCCATATCTACGAGAGCAAAGACGCTCTTACTCCCGCGCTTTACGCAGTGGCCGTAGTCAGCGAATATGACGACTATGCACCTCTCGACAACAAGAGCGTGAAGAATTATGTGACCGACAAGGCACGTAAGGAGAAGGCCGGAGATGCCCTCGTGAAGGAATATCAGCCTAAGGCCGGCACAATGGCTTCCGCTGCCCAGGCAATGGGCGTAGAGGCTCAGAATAACCCCAACTTCCGTTTTGGCAGAAACTCTCAGGTGCGCGATGCGGAAGTGATGGGTCGTATCGCCGGAGGCAAGCCGGGCAAGGTTGTAGTGGTGAAGGGTGACAACGGTGTGTATGCTTACCAGATCACCAAAGAGGTAAAGGAAAACTTCCCTTATACCGACACTCAGTATGAGCAGCAGTATTTCCAGCTTATCAACCCGAATCTCGGGGAGATGCTCAAGGGGGCTGCTAAAGTGAAGAACAACATCTATAAATTCGAAGCAGGCGACTGATTCAGACTTTAGACAAGAGAATAGAAGAGGGCCGAAGCCGGATTACGGCTCCGGCCCTCTTTCCGTTATCGGAGTTCAGGAACTGTGAGGAGGAAGCCTTTCCCGATTAATCCTCTGATTTTATAATTATTCTAAATTACTATTTTTCTATGAAACCGGCATTGATAGGAATGACCTTGGAACAGCTCACTAAGGTTGCCCTCTCCGGAGGGATGCCTAAATTCGTGGGCAAACAGCTCGCTGAATGGCTTTATAAGAAGAAGGTCACCTCGTTTGACGAGATGATAAACATATCGAAGAAAAACCGCGAATGGCTCACCGAAAATTATGTCGTAGGGCGTGAAGCACCCGAGTCAAGACAAAAATCAAATGACGGCACGGTGAAATATCTGTTCAACGTGGGTGCCGGGATGAACATAGAGAGTGTCTATATCCCCGATCATGACAGAGCCACTCTGTGTGTCTCTTCTCAGGTTGGATGCAAGATGAATTGTTATTTCTGTGCCACGGGGCGTCTGGGATTTAAGGCCAACCTTACTCCGGCGCAGATAATGAATCAGATTCTCAGCATCCCCCCGGCTCCCAAAAAAGGGGAGACCCCGGCCGGGGAATTGACGAATGTCGTTTTTATGGGTATGGGTGAGCCTCTTGACAATCTGGCTGCCCTTTTACCCGTAATAGAGATAATGACCGCGCAATGGGGTATGGCCTGGAGCCCTAAGCGAATAACGGTCTCCACCGTGGGTAAACTTCCTCAACTGAAAGACCTTCTGGAGAAGACTCAGGTGCACGTGGCCATCAGTGTGCATACGGCAGATCCTGTGGAAAGGGAGCAGCTTATGCCGGCTCAGAAGGCCTTCCCGATAAGCAGCGTGATGAAAATGTTGGCGGGGTATGATTTCAGCCATCAGCGTCGCCTTTCTCTGGAGTATATAATGTGGAGAGGGGTGAACGATGATATCGCCCACGCCGAGATGCTTGTGCGTCTTTGCAAGGGTCTTGATTGCCGTGTCAACCTGATACGCTTCCATGCCATCCCCGGAGTGGAATTGCATCCCTGCAGTGAGGAGAGGATGTTGATGTTTAGAAATTATCTTAATTCCAAAGGGATCACCGCTACAATCCGCACTTCGCGGGGAGAGGATATAATGGCGGCTTGCGGAATGTTGGCCGGTAAGAAAAAGGGATAGCAACTAATAATTATTGATTATAGAAAAGGGAAGGAGTGTATGAGAGGGTAGAGGGCGCTCGCTGCGCCACATAATAAAATATTAAAGAAAATGTCAAGAATAGTGAGAGTGGGGATAACCCACGGAGATATGAACGGAATTGGATACGAGGTCATCCTTAAAGCTATCGGAGCTGAGGGAATGACTGAGATCTGTACGCCGGTGGTGTTCGGATTCCATTCCGTAGCGGAAAAATGCCGGAAACAACTCGGCATGGACGAATTGAGACTCTTCCGTGTGCCCTCGGCCGAGGCTGCGCAAGACGGAAGGGTGAATGTGGTTGATGTGGCTTCCAATGTGCCTGAACTGACTCCGGGGGTCATCACTCCCGAAGCCGGAGAAGCGGCGGTGGCCGCTCTTGAAGCAGCGGTCGAAGCCTTGAAGGAGGGGAATATCGATGTGCTCGTGACTGCTCCTATATGCAAGGAGAATGTGCAGAGTGATGCCTTCCATTTCCCCGGCCACACGGAATATCTTGAAGAGAAGATAGGAGAAGGAGCCAAAGCCCGGATGATTCTGTTTGATGATTTGTTGAGAGTGGCATTGGTGACAACCCATCTTCCGATTGCCAAAGTGGCGGAAAGTATAACGGCTGAAAGCGTCGGGGAAGCCATTGATTCTCTTGACCAGAGCTTGAAACGCGACTTCGGAATTGTTCGGCCAAGGATAGCGGTGCTTTCCCTGAATCCTCATGCCGGCGACGGAGGCCTGCTCGGGACAGAGGAGAAGGAGATAATTGAGCCCGTGATTATGGGCGCGCGTGAGAAAGGGGTGCTTGCCTTCGGACCTTTCCCGACCGACGGTTTCTTCGCCCAAGGAGATTACCGTAAATTTGATGGTATTGTCGCGATGTATCATGACCAAGGGCTCGCACCTTTCAAGACAATCGCCGGCGAGCACGGAGTGAACTTCACTGCCGGACTCCCCTTTATCCGCACATCGCCTGACCATGGGACAGCTTTCGGCATTGCGTGGAAAGGGGAGGCTGACCCTACTTCAATGCGCGAGGCAATATACAAGGCGATTGATCTCTATCGCCGACGCAGCATTTTTGATGAGGCATCCGCCAACCCGTTGAGAAAATTTGTATCGGATAAACCTGATAAGGGTGAGCGTCATGACCGTGCGCCCAAGAAGGAACCCAAGCAACAAGAACAAACATCCTCAGAGCAATGAACTACGGAATAATCGCTGCGGGACAAGGGGCACGTCTCGCACAGGAGGGGGTCGAGCTCCCGAAACCTCTGGTCAGAATAGATGGACGCCCGATGATAGGGAGACTTATGGACATATTCACAGCCTGCGGCGCTGAGTCGATAAGCGTGATTGTCAACGAAGAGATGACGGAAGTGGCAGACTATATAAGAGAACGCGCCAAGGAGAGTGATTGCCCGATTAATCTTGTGGTAAAGACGACACCAACCTCCATGCATAGCTTTTACGAGCTTTCCAGCCTTATGGAGGGGAAGGGGCGTTTCATCATCACGACAGTAGACACAATTTTCCGCCAGAAGGATTTCGCTCCATATGTGGAGCAGTTCCGCAACGCGCCGGAGGAAGTGGACGGGATGATGGCGGTCACTTCGTTTATTGATGATGAGAAACCTTTGTATGTGGCGACTGATGCGGAAAATCGCATCACCGGATTTCTTGACGCGCCGGCTCCGGGGGTGAAATACGTCAGCGGTGGAATATATGGATTGTCGGGGAAAGCGATTCCGGTGCTTGGAAACTGCCTTGAAAAAGGTGTCGGAAGGATGAGGAATTATCAGCGTGCGCTTGTTGAGGAGGGACTCCTTCTGAAAGCATTCGATATGGGTAAGATAGTGGACGTGGATCATGCCAGCGACATAGCGTCGGCAGAAGCTTTTTTAAATAATTAGAATATCGGAAGGTCGGATAATTGAAAGGTGTGCTTTACGATGGTCCGGTCTTTAAAACTTCAGAAATATGGCAGAGATAGAGATAGCGGGGGTCATGAGGGCGGGAGCCTACTCCCCGAACCATATAGGGAATGACGCGGCCATCTTCAACGCAGCCGCCGACCAATTGCGTAAAAGAGGATGCGTGGTCAACATTTATAGTGAGGAACAGTTTCGCGATGCAGACATAAAGGAGCAGGTGGTGCTCAATATGTGTCGAGAGCAGGCTTCCATTTTAAAGCTGCAAAAACTGGAAGAGGGGGGAAAACTCGTGATAAATTCCGGCTTCGGGATTGAGAATTGCACCCGGGAGCGGATGACACGTATCCTTCTGGGGAATAAGATACCTTATCCCGAAAGCCTGATTGTTAACACAAACGAGAGCGTGACAGAGGATCTGAAAGCCGCAGGCTTTTCAAGCTGTTGGATAAAGAGGGGAGATTTTCACGCCATGCACAAGGAGGATGTCAGCTATTGTCGCCATCCGGAGGAGGCTCAGGAGGTGCTCCACGAGTATTTCTACAGGGGTATAAAGCGGGCTGTCATCAACCGTCATCTTCCGGGTGACCTGATAAAATTCTATGGTGTCAGCGGTCAACCGTTCTTCTATTGGTTTTATCCTTTCGATGAAGGACACAGCAAATATGGGCTTGAGGCAATCAATGGGAAGAGCCGCGGATTGCCGTTTGACGAAGCTGCGTTGAGGGATATGTGTGAAAAGGCAGGTGAGATTCTTGATGTCAAGATTTATGGAGGCGATTGCATTGTGGATGCTGACGGCACCGTAAGGATAATCGACTTCAACGATTGGCCGAGCTTCGCTCCCTGTCGCACGGAGGCTGCCCCATATATCGCGAAATGTGTGCTGGCTGCTGTAAAAGAATGGAAAAACAAGTGACCCAAAACTAATCAAGATGACAGAACAAAGCAATAAAGCATCCACGAAAGATAACAGTGAATACCAATCGACCCTTAAATCGATGGACACCGAGGAGACCTTCGACCTCATCTTTTATCGGCCGATAGGTTATCGGTGGGCTCTTTTGGCGAGACGCCTCGGAATAACACCGAACGCCATAACAATAGCATCCATCTTCCTGGGAGTAGGGGCCGGGGTTGCATTCTACTTCGATAATTTGTGGATAAATCTCTTGGGCGTGTTCCTGCTTGTGTGGGCTGACAGTTTCGACAGTGCGGACGGACAGTTGGCCAGAATGACCAAACAATACTCACGTATCGGCCGAATCCTTGACGGAGTCAGCGGTGACATATGGTTTGCGGCGATATATGTGGCAATATGTCTTAGAGAAAATGTGACCAGCGACTTTTTCAGTGCGCATCATTGGGTCATCTGGGTTATGGCAGTCGTGACGGGTCTTTGCCATGCCACTCAGGCGGCTATGGCGGATTATTACAGACAGTTTCATCTCTATTTCGTTAAAGGGGAAGATGGCAGCGAGCTTGAATCCGCATCTAATCTTTGGAAAAAATTCCACGAATTATCGTGGAAGAAGAATTTCTGGAGCAAACTGACCCTTGCTTTCTACACCAACTATACTGTTGGTCAGGAGAAGCGAACTCCCTGGATGCAGAAGCTGCGTGTTGCTCTGAAGGAAAAATATGGCAACGTCATACCTCAGAGTTTTCGCGATGTTTTCCGCGAAAAGAGCAAGCCTCTTATGAAATATACGAATATCCTGTCGTTCAACACCCGCAGTTTCGCTCTGTTCGCAGCTATTCTTATATTCCGTATGCCGTGGCTTTATTTCGCCTTCGAACTCACGGTGCTTAATATCGTTTTAATATATATGGTGGTTCGCCACGAAAGGATTTGCAAAGGTTTCGTGAAACAGCTGAAGAAATGATATTATAAAATGATATTATAAAATAAGTAGAGATATGAATGTAGATGTAAGCAAGATCAAAGGTGTTATATTCGACTATGGGGGCACGCTCGACACCGGAGGTGACCACTGGAGCGAAGTGATCTGGAGTGCATGGCAGAAAGCCGGTGTTCTGGTAGATAAGGTAGTCTTCCGAGAGGTGTATGTCTATGCGGAGCGGGAGCTCGCCCGGACTCTCCATATTCTTCCCCATCATAATTTCAACGACCTCCTTGACATAAAGATGCAGATAGAGCTTCAGCGTCTGGCGGAGCTCGGACAGTTCTCCCCCGAAGAGATAGAACCTAAGGCCAAGGAGATAGCCTCTCTCTGCTATGCTTCAGCCAAGGAGTCGGTGGAGAAAGCGAAACCCGTTCTGGAGGCGCTTTCAAAGCGATGGCCGATGGTGCTTGTGTCTAATTTCTACGGAAACATAGAAACAGTTTTGAAAGATTTCGGAATAGACGGCTATTTCAAGAAGATTATCGAGAGCGCTGTTGTAGGAGTGCGTAAGCCGGATCCGAAGATATTTGAATTGGGAGTGGAAGCCCTGGGTCTGAAGCCGGAGGAGGTCATAGTGTTCGGCGACAGTTATTCGAAGGATATTGTTCCTGCCGAGAAGGCGGGATGTCAGGTATTCTGGCTTAAAGGGAAAGGGTGGACAGCAGAGGAAGACGCGCAGATGCATCCGAATATCATCGAAAGTCTTGACGAGGCTCTCGATTTTATTGAGGGAGCATAAGGCAACTAAAAAATACAATTAAAATCGGGCTAAAGAACGAATAAAATCGTTTAGCCCGATTTTATTTTTTTAACAAAAGAATGGTATGATGAATAATTCTTCACATAAATTGGTCAAAATATCGGTTTATTTAGAATTATTAAGAAATAAGTGAATAAATTTTTTTAAATTTGTTTTGTCAAATGCAAAATAGGCAGTAAATTTACAGCGTGAAAAGGCAAGAGCATAGCGCGCGCTGAGAGGTGGGCGCTTTTTTGCCCGTGCCAGAACCGCGAGGAAGCGGCTGATTCCATAGCTCCACAGCGGTTCTGAAGGTATTAAACTGACTAAACAAAGAAACTTATAGCAGAAATTATGGCAACACAGAAAGCTGAGGCACCTAAGGGAAAACTTGGTGTGCTTGTAGTAGGACTCGGAGCAGTGACAACCACCTTTATGGCAGGTGTCCTGATGACTCGCAAGGGTCTTGCAAAACCTGTAGGATCAATGACCCAGTACGACAAGATCCGTGTCGGCAAGGGTGAGGACAAGAAATATCTCCACTATAAAGACATAGTTCCCTTGGCAGAACTCGATGACATCGTGTTTGGCGCATGGGACGTTTACCCCGCAAACGCATTTGAATCAGCTGTCAATGCAGAGGTGCTGAAAGCAAAAGACCTTCTTCCTGTTAAGGAGGAGCTTGAGGCAATCAAGCCAATGAAGGCTGCGTTCGACAAGAATTATGCAAAGCGTCTTGACGGCGACAACGTTAAGGATGTGAAAGACCGTTGGGATATGGTGGAGCAGCTTCGCGAGGATATCCGCAATTTCAAGAAAGAGACAGGCGTTGACCGTGTTGTAGTTCTCTGGGCAGCCTCTACCGAGGTTTATGTGCCGGTAGACGAAAATATCCACGGTTCTATCGAGGCTCTTGAGGCAGCTATGAAGGCTGACGACAAGGAGCATGTCTCTCCCTCTATGTGTTATGCTTATGCAGCGCTTTCAGAGGGTTGCCCTTTCATCATGGGTGCGCCTAACACTACCGTTGATATTCCGGCAATGTGGGAGCTTGCAGAGAAGACCAAAATGCCTATCGCCGGCAAGGACTTCAAGACCGGTCAGACTCTCGTTAAGTCAGGTTTCGCTCCGATCATCGGCACTCGCTGCCTCGGTCTTAACGGCTGGTTCTCTACAAATATCCTTGGCAACCGCGACGGCTTAGTGCTTGACGAGCCCGCTAACTTCCGCACAAAAGAGGTCAGCAAGCTTTCTACTCTCGAGAGCATCCTGGTGCCGGAAGATCAGCCCGATCTCTATGGCCACGGCAATGATGAAGACACTCAGTATTATCATAAGGTGCGCATCAACTATTATCCTCCGCGCAATGACAATAAAGAGGGTTGGGACAATATCGACATCTTCGGCTGGATGGGTTATCCCATGCAGATCAAGATCAACTTCCTCTGCCGTGATTCTATCCTTGCCGCTCCTCTTTGCCTTGACCTCGTGCTTCTGAGCGACCTTGCTCAGCGTGCCGGTCGCTATGGCACACAGCGCTTCCTCTCATTCTTCCTCAAGAGCCCGATGCACGACTACACTCAGGGTGAGGTGCCCGTAAATCATCTCTTCCAGCAGTATGTCATGCTTAAGAACGCTATCCGTGAGATGGGTGGTTATGAGGCTGACGAGGAAATCGACTGATACGGACTGAAAATGGGGGCATAAGTGTTCCCGGACAAATAATAACAAGGCGGCGCAACTCGTTTAAAGAGTGGCGCCGCCTTATTAGATATAAGATTTTAGATATAGATTTTCATTTCTCATTTTTCATTTTTAAAGAGATGCGTATAGATATTCTTACCGTGCTTCCCGAAATGTTTGAATCCCCTTTGGGCTGTTCAATTTTAAAGCGTGCTCAGGATAAGGGGCTTGCAGAGATTGTGGTGCATAATCTCCGCGACTATACCACAGACAAACACCGCAAGGTGGATGATTACCCGTTCGGTGGTGAGGCCGGTATGGTGATGAAAGTGCAGCCGGTCGAGGCATGCATAAACGCGCTGAGGGCGGAAAGGAATTATGATGAGGTGATATTCACCTCTCCGGATGGTGAGACTTTCAATCAGAAGATGGCCAATAATCTCTCGATGTATGAGAATCTGATAATATTATGCGGCCATTATAAAGGGATTGACTATCGGATAAGGGAACATCTGATAACAAAGGAGATTTCGATAGGAGATTATGTGTTGACCGGAGGCGAACTTCCTGCTCTTGTTATGACGGATGCGATAGTGCGTCTTATCCCCGGGGCAATCGGAGATGAGCAATCAGCTCTTTCAGATTCCTTTCAGGATAATCTTCTCGCTCCTCCTATCTACACACGTCCGGCGGATTATAACGGATGGAAAGTTCCTGACATACTTCTTTCGGGACATGAGGCAAAGATTGCTGAATGGCGCCATGAGCAGAGTCTGGAGCGCACACGCCGTCTTCGTCCCGACCTTCTCGACGAGTAAATATAAGGAAGCTAAAAAACTTGATTTTCCTAAAAATTTCCGTTTGGAGTGTTAAAATGGGGTAAAAACACCCATTTTAACACTTCAAACGACCCAAAAAAGTCCATCTCAGACATTTTCCTCAAATTTCCCTATTTAGGAATTAGTAGGTATGTGCTTATTCCTACCAGCAAACTTAGATCACCATGATTGTAGCATTAAGATTCAAGAACTTTTTCTCTTTGCGAGATAACACAGTGATTGATTTCACTGCTGATATCACACCTACCAGAAATATAAATTTTCTAGCAGATAATCTAATCAGACATAATTCCGACTTCTTTATCAATATAATAGGCCTTTTCGGAAGCAATGCCGCCGGTAAATCCAATCTGATTAAAGCTATGCAGCTATGTCGCGATATGGTGATTAATTCTAAGCCGACGGGGAGTTTTGTTTTGCAGGAGTTCAAACCTTTTAAATTCTCATCTTCCTGTCCTTCGGAGTTCTACATTGATTTCATTTATCAGGGAGTGGAATATGAATACTCCTACTCAATACTTGACTCCAAGATACTTACAGAAGATTTGTATTATTATCCCAAAAAGAAAAGAGCCCGAGTTTTTTCGCGTCTTGAATCAGGAGAATATCGTTTAGGAAAAGGAGTCATCAACCGCCCTGCTGAGGTTATTTCCAGTACTGGCCCCGGAACCCTTTTTGTTAGTCAGGCAGCCTCTATGAATCGCGAAATTCCGGGGAAAGTGTATGATTTCTTTCTCAATAATATTGTCACCTCTGTACCGGATTTTCGTTTTGAAGATTTGAAGCGTAGTGACTTTGAAGCATATAGAACGCTTATACTTAAAGCTATGGAGGTGAGTGATAGTGATATAATGGATATCCAATGGCAAGAGAATCTTCCCGGAGAAATTAAGTTGATAAGCAGGCATAAAGAGAATCCGGAGATCGCTTTTGATTTTGAAAAGGAGGAATCAGAGGGAACAAAAAGGCTATTCTTTTTGGTGATGATTCTCTTGAAAAATCTGAACAATAATCTTACAATATTTTGGGATGAGTTTGATCTTAAACTCCATCTGCGTCTTGCTGAATTCATTCTCGATATTGTCAGGGCCTCCCGATCGTTGCAGCTCGTCTTCACCAGTCATAATCCATATCTTCTTGATGCTGAGAAGATGAGGCCGGAACAGATTGTCATAGTGAATAAGGATTCCACAGGGAGCTCGGAGTTTATACCGCTTTCCGATTATGAAGGGATTGGAAAGCTAACCGACCTGAGAAAAGCATATTTGCTCGGACGATTCGATGGTGTCCCTTATACCGGTGATATTTATGGATTAGTAAATGAGTTGAAAAGGAAGAATGAGGAAGCGTAAAAATAAACAATCTCGGCTCCCGCGAAAACTGTTTCTTGTGGTTTGCGAAGGAGAAACAGAAGAGAAATATGTGGAGTTGCTTAGAGCATATTTCCGTCTTCCGATTGCTATAAAGACAAAAGTTAGTGGAAATGCTGTCAATCAAAGATTGGTGAAACAATATCTCAAAGAATTAGGGGAGGAGGATTATGGGGAAAGTAAAGTGTTTTTTATTTATGATGCGGATGATCTGAATATTGTTAAAAAGCTTCACACTCTCCCTGGAAAGGTGATTTTATCAAATCCATGTATTGAATTGTGGTATATCCTTCATTCAAAAGAATCTTTCCAAGCTCTCACTTCTGCAGATGCTGTCCGTGTACTCCGTCAAGCTAATCCTATATGGAGGGAATATAAAAAGGGGATGCTTAGTCGAGAACAGGGAAATCATCTTTTAGAAAGAATGGATTATGCATGTAAAAACGTTGAGAGCCATAAATGGTATGAAAATCCCTCATCCAATATGAATATTTTCATAGAGGAATTAAAGAAGGAAAAAACTTGATTTCCCTGAAAATTTCCGTTTGGAGTGTTAAAATGGGTGTTTTTACTCCATTTT
The DNA here is from genome assembly GCA_014801875.1 of Bacteroides sp. Classification (GTDB taxonomy): domain Bacteria; phylum Bacteroidota; class Bacteroidia; order Bacteroidales; family Muribaculaceae; genus Lepagella. The sequence continues at coordinate 38,258 of JAAVDJ010000011.1, forward strand.
AACACTTCAAACGACCCAAAAAAGTCCATCTCAGACATTTTCGTCAGAGGAATAATAGACGGAAATATCATTAATCGACAGGTGGTATTTCCATATTCCTCTTCCTTTTTTAGCTTATCAGCGACTTATTCCTCTTCCTTTTTTAGCTTATCAGCGACTTATTCCTCTTCCTTTTTTTGTTTATCAGCGACTTATTCCTCTTTCTTTTTTTATATTATAATATAAAAAGTTGAATATATGAATATTATTCTTTATATTTGCATCTGAATCAATTAAACGGAAATACGAGCATGATATACTTCAGAAGAAGAATAGATGAACAGTTGCTACTATGGAAAAACAGCCGTAATCGCAAGCCATTATTGTTACGAGGGGCGCGTCAGATTGGCAAATCAAGCTCCATACGCCATTTTTCTAAAGAGTTTAAATATTTTATTGAAGTAAATTTTGAAGCGCGTAAAGATATTTCAGCATTATTCGAACAAGAAAGTGATGTGGAATTGATTTGTGAGCGCTTGAGTATCTTCTTTTCCACCCCTGTCATCCCGGGAGAGACACTTATCTTTTTCGATGAAATACAAGCATCGGAAGCTGCTTTGAAATCGTTATGGTTTTTCAAGGAAAATAAGCCGGGGCTACATATTGTGGCAGCTGGCTCGTTGTTGGAATTTGCCCTGAAGGAAATGCCATCTTATGGAGTCGGAAGAGTAAGTTCTATGTTTATGTATCCGATGAGTTTTTCAGAATTTCTTTCAGCCTCCGGGAAAGGTGATTGGATTGAAGCTGTAGACAATTCCGATTTTGATAAGCCATTATTTGAACCACTACATAATGATTTAGTAGGTTTTTATCGGACATTTCTTTTGGTAGGCGGAATGCCGGCAAGTGTCAAGGCTTGGATAGAGACGCGGGATTTTCGTGAATGTATTAATGAGTTAGCGGATATTCAGCAGACTTATTACGATGATTTTTCCAAATATGGAAAATCAATATCCCCGGAATTATTAAGATCGACTGTACAGAGTGTAGTAGCACAGACAGGAGGAAAATTCATGTTCAGTAAAGTATCGGGAAATCATTCTACCGATGAAGTGAAGAAGGCACTAAGTCTCCTTACAGATGCCGGGATAATAAAAAGAGTCAGGCTGACAGCGGCAAATGGACTTCCGTTGGGAGCAGAGGTAAATGAAAAGTTCACTAAATATCTTTATCTGGACAGTGGATTATTGCTCAGGATTCTGGATCTGGATTTCGGAGGTATAAAAGTTTTGACAGAAATGATACTTGCAGGTACAGAAGAAGATTTGGTTAATAAAGGAAATTTAGCTGAATTGACTGTTGGATGGGAATTAGTAAAGAATGCAGATTTCCGACATCGTTATGAACTTTACTATTGGGAGAATTTGGCAAAGGGAGCAACGGCAGAAGTAGATTATGTAATGCCAAAGAATATGGGAGTGCTTCCGATTGAGGTAAAGTCCGGCACCAGCGGAAAAATGAAGAGCCTGCGGATGTTCATGCAAAAAAAGAACCTCACCACAGGAATCCGAACATCTTTGGAAAATTTCGGATGTCTTGTAATTGAAGATGGTGACACAACGCGCTTCATTAACATACTTCCGCTGTATGCTGTCGGCAGGCTCACAAAGTAAGATTTCTGAAAAGAGGTATTTGTGATTATAAAATCCCTTTCAGGTCGACAGAGGGCTTTGGCTTTACGTATCAGCCGACCATTCCTGTTTCTTCAATCACATTCACACAGAACTTGCCGATGAATGTATTAAGGCAGCAAAAAAAAGCATCAGCGCTACTGTGCTGATGCTTTTTATCGTTGATATTTTATAGGTTCAGACGTTGGCACCCTGGAGTGTGGTTGCCTGACGCTGACCCCTTTTATCGTTTGAGCCTTTCTGTCCTTTTTTCCCGTTGTTCGCATGCATACCTTTAGAACCCTTGCCAAGCTTACCACCTTTTTTCATATCTTTCTTGTGGTGGTTTCCTGCCATCATGAAGTTGTTTTCAAGGAATTTGGTGTACTGTTCCGGAGTAAGGATGCTTTTGAGGCTGTTGAGGTAGTTCTGCTTTGCCTCTTTGCGCTTGGTCTGCATTTCGGCCTTGCGCTGCTGTTTCTGCTCGGCAGTGAGCTGTTCTTTCTTCCGGTCATCCTTGGCGGCTTTCTTTGCCTCGGCTTTCTTCTGCATTTCAGCGCGACGTGATTCGTTGAGTTGCTGAAGTTTGGTCTTCTGTGTATCGGTGAGGTTTAGACCTTCAAAAGCCTTCATCCCTTTGTTTTCTTTTTTCCCTTTCACGCACTCAGTGCGAGCTTTGCCGTTGCTGTTAGCGTTGTTTGTCTGATTGTTGTTGGCAGCGATCATTGAGAGAGAGGAGGCTGCGAAAATTGCGAGACTAAGAATTACTTTTTTCATCGTTGTATGTTCTTTTTTTGTTTTGTTTGTTTTCTTGTTGAAATTGATGATATTTGATGTTGAAAACAGGAGAAAGCGCGTTGAATGTTATTGTTTTGCGTTGTTTGGTTTAGTTGTGCTTTCTTGCTGTTTTCGTATCTTTGACCGGGGAGGAATGGAATAGTTTAAATAGGTTTTTGATTTTATGCTTCGTTAACTAATTTGTTAATAAATATTTGCGATTTGATAGGCTTTAAGAAGAGGTATTACTCCTTAATAATTCATAAGGCATAATTCATAATTTTTTGTCAGCCAACTTTCCCAGCGAAGATCGTCATTTGTATGAGGTAGATTTTCTAATATGAAAAACCGTGCAAATTGAAAATCCAATTTTCAATTTGCACGGTTTTAAACGGAATGGGATGGTGAATATTTATTATTAGCCGATGGTTCTATAAGCCCATTAGTTTTTGAGCTTGCTGAGAAGAAAATTGAGAGGACGAGAGACTCTTGCAGCCCAGGCTCTTTCTTCATGAGGCGCACCAAAATCAATATAGCTATCAAGATTTACTCCATATTGGTATCCCTTCTTCTGAGCAATAAGGAGAGCCTGTGTCTCCCACGGACCGTAATAGGCATCTATCGTAGATGTGCCGTGGTCGAAATACAACCTATGGGTAGCGGGATCCGGAAGACTGGATTCAACATATCGCATCATTGCGTCCCCGAATTTTGAGCCCGCACCCAATGAGCCATACCAATGAGTGGACAGACATCCTGCAGCTCCGAACACCTCCGGATACTCAGAAATAAGATAAAGCGACATCAAACCGCCCATACTTGACCCCATCACCACCGTATTCTCCCGTTCAGATAGTGTGGGATAATAAGAATCAATGAGGGGTTTGAGGGTAGAGACCACAAAATCGGCATATTGGTCACCTAATACCGGTTGCCCTTTGAGTTTCACTTCTGCTATCAGTTCTTCAAGACCCGCATCAGCCACTGCTTTCTGAGGCATCAATTGAGCAACCCGCGTCGCGGGATCACTATGAATCCCCACGATAAGGAAAGGTGGTGTTTTCCCTTCTCCAATCATTCTGCAAGCAGTTGAATCCATTTCCCACGACTGATGGTTCCAGGTAGTGGCAGCATCGTAGAGGTTCTGGCCATCGTGCATATACAGGACCGGATATCGTTCGGTCTGAGAGAAATTTTCCGGCAACCATACGTCTACATCTATTGTATCGTTAAGCTGGGGTGAGGCAATCCTCAGTCTCTCGATTCTTCCGCAGTCAGCATGTTGTATTGGCGAAGACGCATACGCTGATAGAAGGGAGCACATGAAAAGAGAGGCAAATACCGTTTTACGTGTCATAATCTTAATCTTTATCAGGGGGCAAAGATAACAAAAATAATTTAGTAGATAGCAAAAATTGAAATTATGCTATTAAACATTTAATTTTTTAATTGATTATATTTGAAAAGTCCTTGAGGATTAGTAATTTAAAGGAAAAGCTCGGCCGTTTTTTCTCATGAAAACTACTAATTCCAAGGACTTGGTCAAAGTTAACCACAACTTAAGGCGTCTTCTTCCGATAGGTCATCTTTTCAGTGGTGAGGGGCCAAGCTGGAATACAGTCTTTCATCATTACCGGAAATGGTCTGTTAAGGAGGAATGGCAAAAGATATATTCCATTATACTCAACAGAGGCATGAATAATATCATAATTTATGTAAATTTGCAATTCAATTGCAAATTTACATAAATCCTTATCACTGGAGGGGACAGGGAGATTGGTAGATGTTTGCAGAAGTATGTAGATATTAAAAAAGCTCCCTTTCTAATGAAAGGAAGCTTTGGAGTTATTCTATAAATTGAATTTTGGTAAATAGGGGTTCCTAAATTATGATCCGGCTTCATGAGCCTTCGTGTTTTTTCAGCGATGGCATCAGTAGGGAAGATTAAGGGAATATAATCAAGGAGAGTAAGAATCGGTATTTATCAATAAATCCTGCTTCTTTTTATTTATAATCCTTCAGGAGAGCCTGGAGGCGTTTGCGGGCGAAGAAAATACGGCTTTTAACAGTGCCGAGGGGGAGACCCATCTTTTCAGCGATCTCGCTGTATTTGTAGCCTGCTACATACATTGAGAAAGGCACGCGGTATTCCTCTGAAAACTCCTTGATAGCCTGAGAAATCTCTTTAGCGGCGAAACTGCCCTCCGGAGTGGAAAGACCGGATTCCTGAGAAAGATTAAGATGATAAAGGTCTTCAGTCGTGTCAACCACAGTCGCGCTTCTAACTTGACGTCGATAGTTGTTGATGAAGATATTACGCATGATAGTGAAAACCCAACCCTTGAAGTTTACGTTGTCGACATATTTAGATTCGTTGTCGAGAACTTTCAGAGTGGTGTCCTGCACTAAATCCTGCGCCGTCTCACGACTGGTTGTAAGTTGATAGGCAAAGTTAAGAAGATTACCCTGCAATCCTAATAGTCTCTGTTTAAATGTTGCTGAATCTGCCATCGTTGTATAGTTTTAAGTGGTGACAGGTTAGAATTGGGATTTGGTTTAATGAAGTTCCAATCGCTCCTGTCGGTGTTGTTTGACAGTATAACAACCCCGGTTGAAAAGTTATCATGAAATTCACAACTTTTTTTATTCATGGAACGTTTTTTAACATTTAAAATGGGATTTGGGTTTGGCAGAAACTGATTTTTTTAGTGTAACTCATGCAAATTTCACGCAGTTGGGAATAAAAGGATAAAAATTAGTTAGGGATTAAGAAATTTGGATGGAAACAGACGAGAAAGGGATATTTCGTTAAAAATAAAAAAATAGATATTAATTTTTGTGTAGGAATGGCTTTTTATGACTAATTTTGTGGCGATTGGTCGAATTGACCGATTGCCGCGCTGACAGTCCGGCGCGGAAAGTGATTGTCAAATCTATATTTATAAGTGAGTAAGACTGTAAAAAAGACAAGCTTCTGGGTGCGCAGGCGTTCGCATATCCCCCTTATAGTGATAGGGACTTTGGTGGTGACCATCCTCTTTTTTAATGAAGACACCTCCATATCCCTTAATATGCAATATGACCGGGAAATCAACGAACTGACGGAAGCAATCGCGGAATGCAGGGACTCTGCGGCATACTACCGCAATCAGCGGGAGCTGTTGCTTCATCAGAAGGCAGACCTTGAACATATAGCCCGAGAGAAATTCCACATGCAGCGCCCGACGGAGGATGTATTCATTCTCAAATGATTCTTCTCCGGTTTCGGAAAGTTTGTTACCCTAACAACGCACATCACCTATTATATAATGTCAGGTAAAAAGATATTTGACCCCTCTTCCCTCCAAAAGCGCCGACGGTTGGCGGAACATACCGCCACTTTCGGTCTGCTCCTCGTATGTGTGGCTCTTATCGTGCCTTTCTTCAACCCTGCCAATCTGGGGATGGTCTCCATTTTCAAATGGGTATATGGCTCAGGGGCTCTAATTTTTACGATTGCACGTGTGGTGGCTGTCAACGATCCGACAGACTCGACACGTCTCCGTCGACTCCGCCGCCTGGAATTCTGGGCCGGAATCGCTTTTGTGATAGGTGCCTTCTTCTGGTTTTACGAGGAGAACCATCTTTCCGCTTTCGGTCCGTATGTCGGAGTGCTGGCTATCCTGCGCAACACCATAATGTTCTCGCTCGTAGGCGCGGTCATACAACTTATCGCTTCATGGATGATAGTAGGACAGACGCGTAAAGAGAAAGAGGAGAAGAACGGTCAATCAAAGAATAATACAAGCAAATGAACTCCTCAAGCACCGATTTAAGTATCCTGACCATCGACCAGGGGAATTCTTCGGCGAAGGCAGTAGTGTGGAGTGGGGGAGTGCCTGTCGACTCTATCCGGATGTCGCAGCCCGCCATAGAAGAGCTGTTGCCGTTGCTTGAGAGATACGATATACGAGGATGCGCTTTTTGTAGCGTAGCCCATAATGATGCGAAATTCCTTGAGACGCTCCGCCGCCTTGTTGACGGGCGTCTCGTGGTGCTGACCCCGACGCTTCCCCTTCCGATTGGAATAAGTTATGCCTCACGACGCACTCTCGGGAGCGACCGTGTGGCGGCCGCTATCGGAGCTGTCTCGCTTTTCCCGGGAGAAGCTTTGCTCGTGGTGGATGCCGGGACAGCAGTGACCCTTGATTTCGTCTCCGCCGACGGAGTATTTCTGGGAGGCAATATCGCTCCGGGTATGTCGTTGAGGTTTGAATCATTACGTCAGGCCACCTCGCGCCTCCCGCTCGTGGAGGCGGAAGGCCCTCTTCCGGAATTCGGAGAAGACACACTGACGGCGATACGCTGCGGAGTGGTTAGAGGAATGACAGCAGAGATAGCGGATGCTTATTCTTTAGCAGCCGAAAGATTCGGATGCCGGCGCGTCGTGATGGCAGGGGCTGATGCCCCGATGCTCGCTCCGATGCTTGAGAAGAGGGGGATAAGTGTGGCCACTGACCCCTATCTCGTAGGTCGAGGATTGGAAAAAATTTATACAGAAGATATTTCACAGGACTAAACCAATCATGATGAATAGAATAAAGATTTTGGTGATAATGGCTTTGGCGGCCGTGGCGGGATTGTCGGCACAGGTGACGACTCCATATTCTATGTATGGCTACGGCGTGCTTAGCGACAGAGCCACCTCTATGCAGCGACAGATGGGCTCTGTGGGCTACGCGATGAATTCCGGCAGACAGATCAATGTCATGAACCCGGCCTCTTATGCGGCTATCGACTCCCTCACTTTCCTTTTCGATATGGGAGCGGACCTTACTTTTCTCTGGCAGAAAGATGGTGAGGCTCGTGAACACTCCACAGGAGGCGGACTTGATTACATCACAATGCAGTTTCCGATATGTAAGTTTATGGGCGGTTCGATAGGTATGCTTCCTTACTCTTCAGTAGGATACGCCTTCGGTAAAGACATACAGCATGGTGCGAAACTCAATCAGGGCTCGGGCGGTATAAATCAGGCCTACCTTGGATTGGCCGGAAAGGTGGCGGGTTTCTCGATAGGCGCCAATATCGCCTATAGCTTCGGCACCATCCGCAACGATGTCTTCAACACTCCGGACGCGCAGGGACAGATGCTTTTCGAACATATCATGCAGATACGAGATTGGGATATCAATTTCGGAGTGCAATATACTGCCAAGCTTTCACGCACGGAGACTCTTGTGGCCGGTGTGACATACGCTCCCAAGAAGTCACTGCATGGCAAGACCTGGGAGACCAAGCAGGCCACGACACAAGACAGCAAAGCCGACACTGTGGCTTATATGAACATGAAGGGAAATTATTACACTCCGAATTCTATCGGCGTGGGTCTTTCCTACCGTCATGAGAGAACCTCCCGCTGGATGGTGGAGGCGGATTATACTTTCCAGCAGTGGTCAAAGGCGAAGTTTTCTCCTCTGTATGAACTCTCTGACCCGAAGAATCTCGTGTTCGAAGGGATGAGCTTCAATAATCGAAGCCGTTATGCCTTGGGTGGTGAATTTGTTCCGAAAATCCGAGGTAACTATTTCCAGAGAATGTCATATCGTCTTGGCGCATATTATACGGAAGATTATCTTAATATAAAAGGGAACAGTGTCAAGGAATACGGCGTGACAGCCGGCTTCGGGTTCAATACTCCCGAAGGAAAGACAATGATAAACCTCGGTGTGGAATGGAAGCATCGCTCCGCCTCGCCGCAGCAGCTCATCGCCGAGAATTATCTCAACATCACTCTTGGACTGAACTTCAACGAACTCTGGTTCTGGCAGCGTCGCATCAAATAAACCGTACAACGGAGTATGTGTTTGAGAAAGACAGGTCTATCCCTGGTATCGGTCGTAGCTCTCTGCATCCTGGCGGGGAGCTGCAAGGAGGAGAGTAAGATTGATGTGACGCGAGACATCAAACCGGGCAAAATGCCATCGATGACCACTCACAACATCTCTACTCTCATTTCTGATTCCGGAGTCACTCAATACAAGATAGTGGCTCCCGTGTGGTATGTCTACGACGAAGCAGACACCCCCTACTGGTCGTTTCCGAAAGGATTGTATCTTCAGAAATTCGATCCGAAATTCAAGGTCATAGCCACTGTGGCTGCTGATTCAGCTTATTTCTACACCGTGCAGAAGCTATGGCGTCTGGAGGGAAATGTAGAAATGACCAAGGAGCCGAAGGAGCTGTTTCTTTCTCCCCGAGTTTTCTGGGACCAACGGAAACAGCAGCTTTACTCCGATACGTTCATTCATATAGAGAATGCCACCCATGTGCTCGAAGGTTCGGGATTCGAGTCAAACGACAGATTGACAGATTATCGTATCTTGCACCCCACAGGAATTTTTCCTGTCAATAGAGACAACCTGCGACCCAACTGATAAGTTATATAGATATGGAATTCACAACAGCTATTATAGTGACCATCCTTGCCCTCCTTCTCTCTGCCCTTTTCTCAGGGTCGGAGATTGCTTTTGTGCAGTCAAGCAAGGTCAGGATGGAAATAGATGCCGAGAGGGGAGGAGTGGTAGACCGTATCATTCGGGGCTTCGCCCGACATGAGGATATGTTCATATCCACGTTGCTTGTGGGCAACAACATTGTGCTCGTGGTCTATGGTATCACATTCTCCATCATAATTAATCCGTTTCTTTCGAAATGGTTTCACAACGAGGCGCTGGTGCTCATCTGCAACACCATTCTATCAACCGGCGTTGTGCTCATAGCCGGAGAGTTTATGCCGAAGACAGCCTTCCGCATAAATCCAAATTTCATGATACGCCTCTTCGCGCTTCCGCTATACCTTATATATTGGGTGCTTTACCCAGTTTCACTCCTTGTCTCAGGAATATCCAAGGGGCTGATGAAGCTGTTCGGAATCTCTGCAGAAGAGGGTCAGGCAGACCGGCTCACCATCGAGGAGCTTGATGATTATCTCCAGCACCTTGACGAGCATACGGGCAAAGAGGAAGTTGAGAATGAGGTCAAGATTTTCCGCAATGCCATAGACTTCAAAGACACCACTATGGCCGAGTGTATGATTCCCCGGAATGAGATTGTGGCTGTCGGGATTGAATCAGTGACCCGCGAAGAGTTGATTCGAAAGTTTATCGCGACCGGGCTTTCCAAGATTGTGGTGTATAAGGAGGATATAGACGATGTGGTAGGGTATATTCATCTTGCGGAGCTGTTTAATGTGGAGTCTGACTGGCGTCGCCATCTGAAGCCTGTCATCTTCACGCCGGAGACCATGCTTGCCAACAAGATGATGCGCCGTATGCTTTCCGAGAAGAAATCTATGGCTATTATTGTGGATGAGTTCGGAGGGACTGCCGGGCTTGCTACGCTTGAAGACCTCGTGGAGGAGATTTTCGGAGAAATAGAAGACGAGCATGACCGCAAGCGACTCCTTGCCCGTGAGGTGTCTCCCGGAGAATATGAATTCAGCGGGCGAGCGGAGATAGAAAGCATCAATGAGGAGTTTGATCTTGACCTTCGCGAATCGGAGGCATATCATACTCTTGGAGGGTATATCCTCGACCGTTTGGGAGAACTTCCGAAGCAGGGAGACGACTTTGAGATAGACGGCCTTCGATTTTCAATAATCCGCATGGCTGCTACAAGAATTGAGCTCGTGAGGGTAACCAAAGTTCAATAAAAATGTAAAAAAACGGGACAATAAGAGGTTTTGGAAAACTCAAAACCTCTTTTGAGTTTTATTGAACAAATTCTTTCAAATTATTTTGGTATAGTGGTATTATTCACTTATCTTTGCAGTGAGATAATGATTACAATTATAAACAACCTAATTAGTTCGCACTAAATGAGCAGCAAACCATCTTTCGTAACATCGGTACTTGGAATGCAGGCAAATTTACGATCTTTCGCCTTGAAGCTTACCCTTGATAAGGATGAAGCTCATGACTTGGTGCAGGATACCACCCTAAAAGCTCTCAGTAATGAGGAAAAGTTTGTCGACAACACAAACTTCAAGGGCTGGATGCTGACCATCATGCGTAACATCTTCATCAACAATTACAGGAAGAGCACGCGGGAGAACACGATGACCGACAATACGGAGGATCTCTATCACCTAAACCTGAGTCAGGAGTCCGGTCTTGAAACGCCTGACGGCGCTTACGCTGTTAATGAAATTTCCCGGATTCTGGCCGGTTTCCCCGCTGATTATCGCGAGCCGTTTTCTCTCCATGTAGCAGGGTATAAGTATGAGGAGATTGCTGAATCCCTCAATATGCCTCTCGGTACAGTTAAGAGCAGAATCTTTTTTACCAGAAAGAAGCTTCGGGAAATCCTTAAGGATTATCGTTAATCTTTCGGTGAAGCCCGCGGGAAGTACTCGTAATCTCATTGTTGCCGACCTCTCTCCAGAGGTCGGCTTCTTTAATTTTTGAACATTTTATTGTTTTAATTGGTTATATCGATAAATCGATTGGTAAGTATGCCTTTTAATTTGATTATTCACTTTTTTAATTCTGTTTGATTATGAAGAAACTTTTACTATCTTGCGCACTTATAGCTGCCGGTTCCGTTGCTGCTTTTGCTGATAACAATATGGGTATTGGTGTGAATATAGGGGCTGCTCCTGTGATTGAAGGATCCGGTTCACCCACGAACTTCATCCTTGGCGTCAAATATCAGTACCAACCCACAAATATTATCCGCCTGGAGGCTGATGTGGATTTTGGTCTGAAAAGCAAAGGCACCAGTACATTCAATGCGATGGCAAACGTTCATTTTATGATTCCCGTCGCAAACAGCTTCTATATGTATCCGCTGGCAGGTATCGGATATGGTCGTCTTTCCCATGATGTCGGAGGAAATGTGAATGCTACTTATGATAAGTTCGCTTTCAATGTCGGTATCGGTGCGGAATATGAAATTACACGCAACTTCGGAGTGGATTTTGAGTTCAAATACCAGTATATGGCCGACTACAACCGTTTGCCGATTCTCGTAGGAGCAACATATAAGTTCTAAAAAACAGTTTTTCTTATAAATTTTAGGGGAGATTCCTTCGGGGAGTCTCCCTTTTTTCTTGCCATTCTGTTGGAAGTCAAATTATTTTATTAATTTTGAGGATTGAAAAGAATGGGGGTCATTTGATGAGACATTTTAATCTCCAAAATAAAAAATAAATACGCAGATGAGTATTAAGAGGTGTATAAGCTGTGGGTTTGTCTGGTTATTCTTCCTTAGCATGATGTTTGTCGGATGCAACCAACAGACAGAGGCGTGGTTGGAAATGGATGAGGCTGAGGCGTTGATGCAGGAGAAACCTGATTCCTCTCTTGTAATTCTTAATAATATCACGACCTCCTCATTGCAGGGGAAGAAGGAGAAGGCAAGGTATGCTCTGCTTAAATCGATGGCATTGGATAAGAATTACATTGACACCACCAACTTCGATGTGCTGCAACCTGCGATCGATTATTATCCCAAGCATGGGACAGCGGATGAAAAACTCCGCACTTATTATTATCAAGGTCGTATTTATCAGAATATGAACAATCCTTCACAGGCTCTGGAATGTTTCCTGAAGGGGGAAGATTTGGGAAAGGACATCGCTGATTCTATAGTGTTCGCCCATTTGCTTACGGCACAGGGAACCATTTATTTTAGACAATACAATACCGATAAACTAATCGACTTGAACCTCAGAGCCGGAGATATCTATATGAAGAAGGGAAAGGTATGGTATGGATTGAAAGGCTATCTAAGCGCTTTGGATGCTGCCAATGTTAAACGCAACAAGAGTTTATGTGATAGTATAATGAAGTTGGTAGACAAAATAATTGAGGAACATCCTCAATTAAGAGTCCGTACCTTGCCCTCTGTGATAACTTATACAATAAAGTTTTCTTCAAAACAGGAGTTGGAGAAATTGCTTGATTCGGTAAAGGATGAAGATCTCCCGGACTATATAAAAATGAGTGTAGCCAATGGTTATAATGAATTAGGGGAGGGGGATAGAGCCCTTGGTTGGCTTACCGATCTGAATGTTGAGGGAGGAGATTCATTAAGGTATACGGCTATATTGATGGAGTCGTTGGAGTTGACGGGAGATTATGCCGGAGCTTTCAAGACCCTTCGGTCATATTTGCGATTGTCGGAAAAACGTTCATTAGATATTATCCGGGATGATGCTGTCTTCGCAGAAAAGCGACATAAGTTGGAGACTGAGAATCTCCGACAAATAAATAAAAAAAATAGCATTATATGGGGGTGCGTAAGTGGTGTGGTGATAGTCGTGAGTATGATAGGGTGGTTGCTTACCCGGCAACGGCTTCTTAGAACCGAGAAGGAGAGGATAGAGGAAAGGGCATCATTGTTAGAGTTGCAAAATAAATTCAATGAGGAGGAGAAAGAGAAACTGAAAGCAGAAATGGTTGCTCTCAGGTTGATTAAACAGGGGTTGGAGGAAGAAAAGGAGGATCTTGCCAATGCAGTTAATCAGCAGAAGGAGATTGGGGAAAAAGTGAAGAAGGTGTTGCAGGAACGAGTCGGTATCCTTAATGGACTCCTGTCGCAGGAACTGTCTTCACCAAGGAAACCGAACTCTTCTTTGGACAAACGCATTGCTATAATATATGAGGACAGGGCTGCCTTTATAATAGCGACACGGAAAGCTTTTGAGGTGTCTCATCCAAGTTTTATTGAGCATTTGGTGTTCCGAGGGTTGACAGAGGAAGAAATCAATTATGTCTGCCTCTATGCGGTTGGTCTCAATGGCAAAAATGTGGGTGACTATATGAAAATGAAGGGCCATTATAATCTCAGCAGTGCCATAAGGAAAAAGCTGGGACTGGATGAACACGCCACTAATTTAGGCATTCACATACGCCGTCTTTTGAACGAATAAAATGGAGCTGACTCATACCAAAAGGAGTCAGCTCCATTGTTTATTATAGCCAAATTAAACTTTGGCGAGCCGTTTTAAACTTTAGATAATTGGCTTGTTTGCAACTTTCAGAAAATAAATTTGTTAGAATTTAGAAATGAAACTTTCATACTTGTGTATAAACTTAAAATGTGGTTATTTTGCACTCAAAATCGAACTAAATCAAGAGTGAGAAATGAAGAAATTTTACATGGCCGTTGCGCTATTCTTTCTCTCATTGCTGAGCGTGTCGGCGAGAGGAGAAGAGGTCATAATTGACTATAATAAGAATGATCCCTCCTATCAGGGTGAAAAAGTAAATAGGATGCCCATGAGGATTCCTGTTCAAGTAAGCTATGATATAACAAAAGGTATCATAGAAGTTGAATGTGCGTCCCTGCAGGAAGGAATGATTTATATTTATGATGAGTATGGCGCTCTTGTTGGCTATGCCTCAAATCTGAACGCAGTCTTCCCGGTCTATTTCCCGGCCATCTACTATATCCATTTGGAAGGGGAGAATTGGATTGGTAATGGAGTTATAAACGGGTTTTCTTGAATAAGAACGAAAGAAAAAATCGTAGAGACGAAAATAAAACTGACAGTTATGTTGACTGTCTTTAATAAATATTTCATTATGAAACAAACAGATCAAATTGCTGATTTCATCGATTCTCTCGGAGAGGATTCGATGCTGAAGGAGGAGCAATCCTTTCTGCTCTCTCCGGAAGTGAATGCCATGGGTGCAGGTCCTGGCGATAACGGAGGTTCTTGTGTTAATGCAGTTACAGATAATTGTAGCCATAAAAATGGTGGAGATTGCTCTAATTCAAAAGGAGCATGTAACGGTGCTGACAACAAGAAGGCATGTAGAAACCTCCCAGAAGAGTTTATGTCCTGCTGAATTAAATTTTCCTGAACTATCCTATCTATTGATTCCTATCATGAATCTTCGACAAAGCCATTATAACAGTGTAATACATGTAGCTGAAGCGCATACTATTATTTTCAATGCCTTGAGTGGATGCTTTATTATCGTCCGCAATAAACTCCTTCCAAAAGAATGGAATTTGAATAGTATTCAAATTGAAGATTCACTTCTTTTCTCACAAATGGTAAAGGGTGGCATGATAGTAGAGGATGAGGTAGATGAGATAGAATTGGTAAGGACAAAGATTGCAGAGTCTGAGAACAATGCCAACCAGTATATACTACATATCAACCCAACTGTTGATTGTAATTTTCGCTGTTGGTATTGTTATGAGAATCACAAGGTGGATTCCAGAATGTCAAAAGACGTTCTGGAATCCATTAAAGCCTTTATAATCCACAAAGTGGAGGAGGGAATCAAGGTTTTCCATCTGGATTTCTTTGGTGGAGAACCTTTGCTTGAGTTTGATAACGTCGTGAAACCTCTCATCCTTACGACTAATAGTCATTGTAAGAATAACGGAGTTAAACTGTCCATTCATTTTACGACTAATGGATCACTATTAAACGATAGGATAATTGAGTTTTTAGCAAACTATGAATGTACATTCCAAATTACTCTGGATGGTGGTAGGGATACTCACAATAAGACACGCTTTTTCAAGGGTGGTAAAGGGAGTTATGATTTAATACTTGAGAATATACAGAAATTACTAAGTCAAAAATTATTTGTCCAATTACGTATTAATTACACTTCTTCAAATATAGATAGTGTTAGAGACATGAATGAGTTCCTTAGTAATATTTCAGATTCTTGCAAGAAATATATTAATATTGATTTTCAAAGAGTCTGGCAGGATAAGAAACAAGTTGAGGATAATACAGAAAAGAAGGCAGAGGGATTAAGAGAGGGTTTAATACAATTAGGCATGCAAGTCGTTCCTTCTTATCTTCCGGATAATGTAACTAATCCTTGTTATGGAGACAAAATCAATCATCTTCTTATCAATTATGACGGTAAAGTGTTCGGTTGCACAGCCCGTGATTTTAACGAAGACAACAGTATTGGATGCCTTAATCAAGATGGGACTGTAAGTTATAAAGAAACAAAAATATTACAACGAAGAGCAGCAAAATTCTCAAAAAAAATATGTCACACCTGTAGAATTGCTCCATTATGCGGAGGCGGATGTAGGCAGGTGGCAGTAGATACCCTTTCCTATCCAGGGTGTAGTATGGGATACTCTGAAGAGGATATAGACAAAATGATACTTCAAATATTTAGAAAAAATTATTTAAATCAGAAGACAGATTAATTCTTGAGAGGAAATTTTAGTTATTGATATGTTTAAATGTTACAGACAACTGGAATATTCGGATTGCGGTTTATCCTGTATAAGGATGATTGCAAAACATTATGGAGTCGAGATTCCATTGAAAGTTTTAAAGTCTTTCACTGATTTAAACCGCCTTGGCTTATCAGTAAAGGATATTGAGACTTGCTGTAGGAAAATTTGTTTAAAAGCAATAGGGGTAAAGATTGGGGGAGAGAAACTTTATAGTGTGCCACTTCCTGCGATTATATATTGGCGTCAAGGACATTTTGTTGTGCTGTATAAAATTGATAAAAAACGAAAGATTTTTTATGTGGCTGATCCAGCTGAGGGAAAAGTAAGGTATGATGAAGAATTCTTTCTTAAATGTTGGCTACCGTCTACAGGAAGCAGGGGTATTGTAATAGTATGTGGGCCGACTGAAGGTTTTTCGTCTATACATTATCCCCATGAACGACCGTTATGGGAACTGTTCAATTATATATTTTCGTATATACGAAAGTCCAAATCTCCTTTTTCGGTAATTTTACTTTTATCGCTCACAATAATTGCAGCTGATTTTGCTATACCATTATTACTTACAAGAACGGTTGATGTTGGTATAAGGGAGAAAGATATCAACTTCATCGTATTGTTATTGTTAGGGCAGTTAGGAGTATTCGTAGGTAGTATTGTTTCAGCATGTTTTTTTGATTATTTCCTTAATAGAATAGGGCTCACAGTAAATAAAAAGATGATGGGAAACTTTTTGAGGAGTCTTATAAAATTTCCTATTTCTTTTTTTGACAGGCGTGTCAGTTCAGATTTTATAGAGAAAACCGAAGATCAGACACGAATAAAAGATTTCCTTTTGGATTTCCCAGATACAGTGCTTGTTATGTGCTTGAATCTTTTGGTATTTTCGGTTCTTTTGTGGAAATATAGTCCGGAAATATTCGTATTTTTCTTTTTAATATCATTTTTAGAGATTGGGTGGACGGCTCTTTTTGTAAATAAAAGAAAATCCCTTAATTATGCTACCTTTGTAAATTCTTCCGAGAACAGGACTCATATATTTGAACTAACTAACGGTTTACCTGAACTAAAAGTAAATAATGCAGAGGAGATAAAATTAAAAAAATGGGAGGAATTACAAGATAGAATCAATGTTGTCGGGAATAAAAGGTTAAGACTTAATTTTTCTCATAATATGGGAAAGAATATATTATCAAGATGTAAGGAATTATTGGTCACGGGAATTAGTGCTATAATGGTAATTAATGGAGATATGAGTATAGGAGTTATGATGACGCTTGGTTATATTACAGCAAGACTTTCACAGCCTTTCTCCATGTATAGTACTTCTCTAAATACTTTACAGGATGCACTTATTTCTTTTCAGCGAGTAGGTGAGATTCTGAATCCAACTTTTGAAAAAAGGGGGGAAAGGAAGATTGAAGGATACGATTTGTGGTTTTCCGGATTGTGGTTTAAATATCCGGGAAATTCATCTCCTTTCGTAATCAAGAATCTTGATTTGAGTATTGAAAGTGGATCCATGACAGCCTTAGTTGGGGAGAGTGGGAGTGGAAAATCAACATTAATAAAATTGATGCTTGGTTTTCATAATCCTTCAAAGGGAGATTTTAAGATTGGTAATATTCCGATTCAAGAAATAGATATTCAGGATTGGCTAAGTCATTGTGGGGTTGTGATGCAAGGAGGGAAGGTATTCACTTCGACTATTCTTGAAAATATTGCAATGTCTGATGAAAGCCCTGATTTGGAAAATGTCTTATCGGTTTTAGAATCTGTAGGTCTCAAAGAGTTTGTAGATAGTCTTCCAATGGGAATCCATACCCGATTGGGGGTGTCAGGTTTGGAACTTAGTGGGGGACAAGTACAAAGACTCTTGATTGCGAGAGCGATGTATAAGAAACCTCAGGTTCTTTTTCTTGATGAAGCTACTTCTTCATTGGATGCTAATAACGAGCGTATCATCGTAGAAAATATCAGGAGATTCAAAAAGGGAAGGACGCTTATTGTTGCAGCTCATCGATTAAGTACGGTTATGGATGCTGATAAAATAGTATTTATAAAGAATGGTATTATTAGCGAGCAGGGAACGCATCAGGAACTGGTGGATAAGAAGGGAGATTATTGGAAACTGGTAAAAAATCAATTACAGTTGTCAAGCTGTTAAGTGATCAGGGAAGATTGTTTATAAGATATATTACAAGTCATGAGTTTGACATCAAAATCTGTTTTAAATTATTATCTATTTTATATTTTTTCATCATGAACTATTTTTATAGAGGCTTGAAATTTATGGGAGTGGGA
>JAAVDJ010000012.1 GCA_014801875.1 Bacteroides sp.
AATTTACTAAAAATCTATGACATAACAAAGGCTTTCGTGCTGAATTGCAGCATGAAAGCCTTATTTATAGCCTGACTGAACGAAAAAGAGACTGCCTAAACTTGTTAGACAGCCTCTTTCAGAATTTTTTTATAACTAACCTAACATCATGAAACGATTTTCTGATATTATAACAACGGTTAGTGAGAAAAAGTTGAGGAGAAATTAAGGAATTTTTGTGGGAAACGGTTTTAGAATTTTGGAAGGTTATATACTTCCTGCGGTCCGAACCATTCGTGGAGTTTGGTGCGGGCCTTATGTTCCGTTCCCTCGTGGATGTAGGGGCGGATTTGGTTGAGGGCATAGAGAAGGATTGCACCATCGTCGGCGAGTCCTGCGGGGAGCAGATCGGGAATAAAGTCGAGAGGAGTGATGAAATAACCGAGAGCAGCTGCGACAATAAGTTTCTTCGACAGAGGCACCTCCCCATCGGTTAGGGCATAATAAAGGAGCAGGGCATAATAAACGGTTGAACAGCCCGCCTTTTTAGCCACATCGGTTATTTTCTTCATCAGGTCGCTTTTATTGAACTTGTCGGAGAAGGCGTTCATTTTCTCTTTGAAGAAGTCCAAAGCCTTCGGAAGGTATTCGTTGTAATTCATAAATTTTGTTTTAAATATCTTTTTCAGTCAGAATGTAAAGGCACGACAAAGGGGTGTAAAGCCTCAATTTTATCAGAGAGTGCCCTGCTCGATTAGGGTTGCGATTCGGTCGATGATTGCATCCTCCTCATTTTTCTCCGGGTTGAAACCGGCTTTCATATTCATGCCGAAGAAGCGGCCGAAAGTCTGCCAGAAACCGGCACGAAACGACCCAAGAAATGCTTTTACAATATTGTAGGAGCTTTGGTCAGTCTCGCGGTTGATTAATTTCAGCAGCACTTTCCCCTGATTTTTGGTCATGCTTTTCACGACCGGCTTATACTGTTCGAAAATATCCTTTTCAAGTTGCTTGAGATGCTTCTCCTTTGTTTTCTTGTCAGGGATTGTCTGAATATATTCATATGTCTCACAGAGTGTGGCGAAAGCTAACTTTGCGTAAGGGAGAGTCTTGCGCACATCCCGAACCGTGCGCCAATAAAATTCCTCTTGCTTCTTATTCTTGAATTTCAAAGGGGGATAGACCACCAGTTCGCGCAGTACGGTCATCCGGACCGAATCCCCGTACTCATCCACGAAACGGTAGAACCCCTTGACATATTTCACCTTCATCTCCGGGGCATCAGGCAACCCTTGCTCCACTTTCGGGAGAGGAGCCGCCAAGACCGAGCCTGCGACACACGTGAAGAGCATCGCAAGGAGGAAGCGAAAGAATGTGAAAGGTCGGATTGTTGCCATAGGTAAACCGTTAAATCAGAACCGCCTCTTTGGCGTTATTTTTCAGTTATAACGTCAAAGAGGCGGTTTGGATTATATCCTTTGAAAATTATTTTTCTTTCCACACAAGGAGAGGGAGAAGGGTCTCCGGACCGAAACACATGATTGAATCGAGCAATGAGAGGTCCGGGTGTATTGAGTCGGCGAGCTCCAACCCGCGTTCCCGTGCAATCTCCGGAAGGTGGTGATGCAAGGAATCAGGGGAGGGGAGGAGGATGGAAAGGAGCGCTTCATGCAGTCTCCGGTTGAAAGAAGCGAGCGACTCCTCATACATTTCCTCATAACAATTTTTCAGCAAGGGGTAAACCTCGGTGAAAAAAGGCATCTTTCCATAGATAGCTTCAAATGTCTTGAGGTGATTATGTCGCCAGTCGCCATGTTCGGAAAGGGTTGCGGAAGGGATGTGGTTAACCCTCTTCAAGGATGCGTTTCCCCCGGCAATAGCCACTGCCAGGGAGCGCTCCTTATCGCGCTCACGGATTGAGCAGCGCGCAAACCCTTTGCCGGCCATATGGAGAGCTTCGTTAGTTGAGGCGATAGCCTCAGCTTCCGTTAGATTGTCTCTTCTGGATTGAAGCAGGGAGGCATACCAGCGGAAAGAGGGGAGGAAAGGAACCACGCTTACCATTTTCCCTCATTCTTGTCCGGGTTGGCATCTCTGAGGATACGATTCCAGCGGATTTTTCCGTCGAACAGGCTACGCTCCTCATCGAAAGAGGCTATTATGAACATCGGCGAACCCACGATATGATCTTCAGGCACAAATCCCCAATAGCGGGAATCGGCAGAACGGTCGCGGTTGTCGCCCATCATCCAGTAGTAGTCCATCTTGAAGGTATAGTAGTCGGTCTGTTTTCCATTAATGAAAATCTTGCCATCCTTCACTTCGAGGTCGTTTCCTTCATACACCCTGATAGCCCGTTCGTAGACAGGGAGATTATCGAGGGTGAGGTGTAGGGTCGAACCCTTCTGCGGCATCCATATTTCACCCATGTCTGGGCGAGTCCAGCCGTAGGAGTTACCGAGAGGGAACATCCCGGATATGTCATAAAGGCCGCTCTCGCTCTCTTTACGGAGTGGACCGGATACCTCTGGCCATGCTTCGACAACCTTTTTCATCTCTGCCGTCAGGGGGACATCATAGAAAGCGAAGCCGGTGTAAGAATCATCAATCGGCGCACCGCCATGGTCATCGGCACGCACCCCGATTTCCTGCCATTTCTCAAGAGGGATTGGGGCGGAGACAGGGATAATGTAGTTATACTGCACATTATCCGGGTCCGGGATATGCTTGCCGTTGATGAATATGGAATCATTTCGAATCATGAGACGTTCACCCGGAAGGGCAATCGCACGTTTGACATAATTCTCGCGACGGTCTACCGGACGCCATACTATGTCGCCGAACATCTGTTTGTTCTGTTCCATATAAAGGCGCGGATTCTCCACACCGTTTTTCTTGAGCTCATACGCGATCTGATAGTAGTCCGGATTCTGTATCTTGAGAGCGACTGTGTCGCCCTGCGGATAGTTGAAAACCACTATGTCGCCACGCTGTATTGCACGAATACCGGGGAGACGGTGATAATCGAGCTGAGGATTTGTGAGGTAGCTCTTGGTGTTGATAAGGGGAAGAGTATGCTGCGCGAGAGGGAAATGGAGGGGCGTCTGCGGCACACGCGGCCCGTAGATGGTCTTGTTGACCCACAGATAGTCTCCGACGAGGAGCGACTTCTCGAGGCTTGATGAGGGAATCTTATAGTTCTGCCCGATAAATGCGAAGATGAAATACACCAAGACAAGAGCATATATTATGGCATCGACCCACCCCATAATCTTTCGGGTTGGACCAGAGGTGTTTTTCCACCAGGTCCAGGGGATATAGGCTGTAAGATATATGTCGATGAGTAAGAGCCAGAATATTGCCAACCAGGGGTTTCCCATCCATATCACCCATAGGAAGAACAGGACGGACACCACCCCGAAACGAATCCAGCGGGAAGTCTTCACCTCCCGGAGGCGTTCCTTCAGGGATTTTGTTTTACCCGTGCTCATACGAAGAGGCCGGTTGTGTTAGTTACTTCGGAAAGCATATCGGCGATTGTGAAGAACCCTTTCTTCCCTTTTAGCCATTCAGCCGTCTTCACCGCGCCGAGAGCGAACCCTACGCGGCTTTTAGCCTCGTGTGTGAGTGTGATGGAGTCAACCGCAGAATCCCATTTGATGATATGGGTGCCGGGGACTTCCCCTTCACGCACATGGTCAACAGGAAGGGATTTGGAAGATAGTTTCTTTCCCGGCTCCGGTTCTTCCCATTTGTTGAGACGGTCCACCTCGGCGACGAGTTCGTCTGCAAGCGTCACAGCAGTGCCGGAAGGATGATCAAGTTTGTGGATGTGGTGGATTTCCGTCATGGAGGGGGTATATTCAGGGAAATCGTTCATCACTTTTGCCACATATCTGTTTATCGCCATGAAGATGTTGACCCCGATAGAGAAGTTTGAGGCGAAGAGGAGAGTGCCCCTTCCTTTCTCACACATAGCCTTTATGTCGGGAAGGGAGTTAGTCCATCCTGTTGTCCCGACGACTACGGGCACACCTGAAGCAAAAGAAGCGAGGATATTATCAACGGCCGTGGCGGGAGTTGTAAACTCTATGGCGACATCAGCACTCTTGAACTCCGGAGAGTCGAATTTATCATGATCGTCTGCATCGATGATGCAGACGATGCGGTGTCCTCTGTCGAGGGCGATTTTCTCGATTAGATGGCCCATGCGGCCATATCCGATAATTGCTATTTTCATATTTTTAGGGTTTTATTTTTAATTTTTTAGGTCTGAGGTTTTAGACTCAAGGCGCAAGAGGCCTCGAGCTTCGAACCTTGAGCCTAGAATCCGAAGGCGATGTTGTCGATGTAGAGAGTCAGCCCCTCGGTTCCTACGAAAGGGTCGCCACAGGTGGCTGAGGCCATTACGAGCACATGTGTGGGTTTGGCATCCGCCGGAGCCCACTCTACCTCCTGGACAGGCACGAGTTTCCCTTTGGAATTACGAGCATAATAAGCCTTGTTTCCGGATAGGAGACCCATCCAGGGTCGATAGAAAGGTTGTCCGGTTATGTCTCCGTAATGGATTTTGAGCTGGTGACCTTTCGTCCAGGGTATGGATTTGGAATAACGTTCGCGGCCGGTTCCTACACGCCGGGCGTAGAGTTTTCCGTCAGCATCCTCCCAACGCTGTTGCAGGATGACGTAGACTTCCGCGTTGTCACGCCCCTGGAGAGTCTTCTTCGAAGAGAACCCTGTCGCTTTTGTGCGCTGGTTGCCTGCAGGCATATCCACTTTATAATCAAAAACGAGTGCGGTGGGGCGTTTAGTGTATGGAATGCCCATCTCCATTTTTGAGAAAGGACCCTTTGTGGAGGTTATCGGTTCGAAAATCCTGCCGAGGAATATTGAGCCGGCCACCATGACATCCATATTGATGAGCCCGAGCACCTTCACTTCCTCCATCTTCGACTCCAGTTTAGCCACTTTGTTGCCGTTGATAGTAGCAGGGGAAACGGTGTTCGACCCTTTGACAATACCGGAGACTTTAGCATACACATTACTTGTGGCCCATGGGGAACCACCCATATTGGCATAAGGTTTGTTTCCTGTCAGAGTTGTCGTAGGGGCAATCTCATAAACAGTCTTAGTTTTCCCGCCTATCATTTTTGACTCATTGATCTGTCGTGTGACCCATTGAGAGAAATCTCCGAATTTGATAGGCTCAAGGGTCAGGGGGGAGACGGAGAGGGAAGAAACAGCCAGAAGGAGAGTAAGGAGGGTATATTTAATCATTGGTCAGATGTTTAATATTCAATCCGGAAGTGATTCTGTAGGTTTGACATTCAAATCATCCTTTATTCCAATAAAGGCAGCGGAATTGCGTGCTATTGTTGCCGTCAGGTCTTGTCCGGCAGAGTCAGACAGAGACGTTATCACTTCCTGAATGGAGCAGTCAGCCTCGTCAGTTTCAGCAAAAAGGCGTTCGGCAGGGATGATTGAGAGTGATTCATTGTTAAAATGTTGTCCGAGGGAGAGTTGGAATCCGGCTTTCAGATACATTTCCGCTATTGTGGGTTTCCCCCGGAAGCCATGAATGAGCCAGTCCATTTCCGGTTTGAGGTCTTTGCGCATACCGATGACAATCTCCTGAGCGCGGACACTATGGATTATGAGTGGTTTCTTCAGTTTTTCCGATAGGAGAGCCTGGCGTTTCATGACGAGCATCTGCCTGAACAGCGGTCCCCCTTTGAGAAGGTCGATTCCACATTCTCCAATTGCCACGACCTGAGGATTTGCAGCGGCCGTCTCCAACTTTTCCCAAAGTTCTTCAGGAATGTCTTCCGTTGTCTTCCAGGGGTGGATTCCCACGGAATATAGTTGACCGGGGACAGGGTTGAATTCAAGAGGGGAACACGCAATGATTGCGAGGGGCTGAGGCGCCGGATGATGCGTATGTATGTCGAGTATTGGCATATTAAGATAGTAGATTTATGGGATACTGTCTCTCCGCGGAGGATAAGGGAAAGCCCTCTTTCTCTAAAGCTAATGAACCGCCTCAAGGGACAGGATCATAGCCGGAGGGTCCCCATGGATGGCATTTGGCAATACGTTTTACGGCGAGCCATGTGCCTTTGAGGGGTCCGTATTTCTGTATGGCTTCAATGGCGTATTGGCTGCAGGTGGGGGTGAATCGGCATGCCGGAGGGAACATAGGGGAGATAGCTCCCTGATAGAAACGGACAAAGAGGATGAGAAGTTTCGTCATAATCAACTGTTTTGGATTTTCTCCGCCACTTTGCGTAGAAGCGACTTCATTTTCCGCTCTATGAGGGCGTAGTCAGTGTTTTTGTCGTGGATATATATGAAAGCGAGAGTGAGGGTGCATTTTCCCGGGAGCGACTCCACCAAATCCTTAAGCGGGAGACGGTTGAGCCGGTATGCTTCGCGTATGCGGCGCCTGAGCAGGACGCGGTCTACGGCGCGACGTCTCTTCTTCTTAGGAACTGTTATAAGCATCTGTATCGGGTCGATCGGACCGGGAACCTCACAACGAAAAGAGTCTTCCAACTCGACTCGAGGGATAAGGCGCCAAGTCAGGCGAAAAGGGAAATCGTAGAGGGATTCTCCTTTTGCGAAAAGCGACTCCACGAGGGTGCGATGTCGCAGCTTCTCCCCTTTGCCAAGGGTCAGGCGCCGGGGAGGAGTAACCTCGGTGGAGATTGTTATGTCGGAAGTGTCATTGCTCATATTATCTTGCTTTCAGTGCAAAATTAGCAATTATCAACCGTTCTGACAAGAAAAATTGTTATCTTTGCGGTGGGTTGCTTCGGACTCTCCCATCAATCCGGGGGCAATAACCATAAATTCCTTAAAATGTAAATCCTTATGGCAAAAGATCAGACAGTATTGTTCCATTCCACAATATTCGGGCCCATCCACAGCCGGAGGCTCGGCGTGTCGCTCGGGGTAAATCTAAGTCCGAACGACGGGAAGGTATGTTCGTTTGACTGCCTCTACTGCGAGGCCGGTTTCAACTCCCAAGGCCCGGGCACTACAGGTCTTCCCCCCCGAGAGAATGTGCGTCGCGACCTTGAGAAAAAGCTCAAGGAGATGAGCGATAAGGGAGATACTCTTGATGTTATTACCTTCTCCGGAAATGGCGAACCTACCCTGCATCCCGACTTCCCCGGGATTATCGATGACACCATGGAGCTTCGCGACAGATACTTTCCTAAAGCGAAAGTGTCGGTCCTCTCCAACTCTACCCGCATTTTCACCCCGTCTGTAGCAGAGGCTTTGAAACGCGTTGACAATAATATCCTCAAACTTGATTCCGGAATAGAACCGACAATGCGTCTCATAGACCAGCCTGTGAGCAAGGAGTTCACGGTGGAGAGAGTAGTGGAGGGTTTGAAGCAGTTTCACGACAATGCCATCATCCAGACCATGATTCTCAGAGGGGAGCACGGCGGAAAGAAAATCGACAACACCACAGATGAAGAGGTGGAGGCATTGATAAAGGCTTATAAGGAGATAAAACCTCGCGAGGTGATGCTCTACAGCCTTGATCGTTCCACCCCCGAAGAGAAGCTTGTCAAGGTCGAGAAAGATGAGCTGGAGAAAATCGGCAAAAGGATAGC
This sequence comes from Bacteroides sp., assembly GCA_014801875.1. Taxonomy (GTDB): domain Bacteria; phylum Bacteroidota; class Bacteroidia; order Bacteroidales; family Muribaculaceae; genus Lepagella. Next base: position 7,605 of record JAAVDJ010000012.1, read on the forward strand.
TGAGGAAGCCGGGGTGAAAGTGCAGGTGAATTAAGGTATTAGGTATTGGGTGTTAGGTATTAGGTATTGGGTTATAGTGCTAGATTTTTGATTATTTTATGATACGACCGGAAAGATTGAGGAAAGGGGATAGGATAGCGATCATATCCCCGGCCACCGTCGTTAAGGAGGAATACGTCAGAGGAGCGGAGAAGATGCTCCGCGAATGTGGATATGAGGCGGAGATATTTCCGGCGGCTCTCGGGCCTGCAAGCGGCACGTATGCGGCTAAGCTTGAGGCGCGTGTGTCAGACTTGCGTCAGGCCTTGACCGACCCCGGCATAAAGGGCATACTCTGTGCTCGAGGAGGGTACGGATGTGTTCATCTGTTGCCGGAAATACCGGTGGAATTGGTGAGTAAGAATCCGAAATGGATGATGGGTTTTTCCGATGTCTCAGCGCTGCATGCCCTCTGGGAAAAGGGTGGGGTTATGTCAATACATTCACCTATGGCCAAACATCTGACTATCGAAGGAGCGACAGACGATTACACCCGGATGCTGTTGTCGATTTTGGAGGGGGAGAAACCGGAATATGAGTCAGCGCCTCACCCTTTCAATAGAGAAGGAGTGGGAGAGGGAATGTTGAGGGGAGGAAACTTGGCTGTGCTCAACGGACTGGCTGATACCCCTTACGATATCCTGAAGGTCATGGATGGCGAAGAGGTCATTCTCTTTATCGAGGATATCTCTGAGGCAGTTTATGCCGTGGAGAGGATGCTTATGCGTCTTGTTTTGTCAGGGTCTTTACGGAAGTTGAAAGGATTGATTGTGGGGCGTTTTACGGATTATAAGGAGGATCGCAACCACGGGACGATGGAACGGATGATAGACAATCTTCTCCATCGCCATGGGATAGAGGGTTTTCCGGTCGCTTTTGATTTCCCGGTGGGACATGTTAAGGAAAACTATCCGCTGGTGGAGGGGAGTCGTGTCAGGTTGGAAATTGATCCGGAGGGAGTCGTGTTGAGGGAAGTATAGACTCCGGGAAGCACGAAAATGAAAATGTAAACCTTGTTGATTACAAGGAATGTGCGCTTATCTGAAATTTTTTTTGTGAATAAATTGTAACTTTCCGGGAAGGTGTGCTACTAACCTAATGAAAACATCAATAAAATGGGAACTATCACACTTGACATATCCACTCTCCTCCCCCTTCCCGGAAAGAAAGGAGTTCTGGCAGGAATCAGACGAATGCTCTCTGTGGCACTTGCCGGAGGGGAAGCGACAGCGCTCCGGGAGGAGAAGTTTGCCGCCATATTGAAACATCACGGCAACATCATATCAAGTGTGTGTTTCGCCTATTCCAATGATGCAGAGGAATTGAAAGATCTCCGCCAGGATATTCTGTTGAATATCTGGAAAGGATTGCCACGCTATCGAGGAGATGCACAGCTGACGACATGGCTCTACCGCGTAGCGTTGAACACGTGTGTCTGCACCATCCGTAAACGCGGTCGCCGACTGCCGACAGTTGGGCTGGAGGGGGTCGATCTCACGGATGATGAGAATGGCAATGACCGGGCTGAGCGTATTGCATCGCTGCATCATATCATCTCCACACTGCCCCCGCTTGACAAGGCAGTCATAACTATGTGGCTTGACGAGAGGAAGTATGAGGAGATTGCGGAGGTGACGGGTCTGTCGCGAGGAAACGTGGCAGTCAGGCTCAGCCGGATAAAAGAGAAAATCAGAGACTTCATGATTGGTTGAAATAAGAGAGCAGCTAATCTCAGACAACAATTTATTCTTAATAATTTATGGATATGAGCGAAGAAGAAATCAGGAAAACATGGGCCGATGGGAAGCGAAACATTTGTGCTCCCGGAGTGGAAGAACTCGGCAGTATTCTCCGGAGAAAGAAGGAGACGGCACTTGAGCGTCTGGCCTCACGTTATAAGAAATTTTCAATATTAGGTGTGGGGATGGTGGCATGCTCGGCTTCATGGCTTATGCAACGTCATCTGGTGCCCGATGTTGATATGCGGTGGAGGATAGTTAGCATAATGGTATGCTATTTCGCAATCTGCTCGTTGATAGACAACTGGTTTTACAGGGGAATATCATCAATCGATTGCTATACGATGAGCGTGAAAGAGGTGTCCGAGAAAGCTCTTTATTATCGGAAGAAACATCTGCAATCGATGATGGTTCTGTTCCCGTTTGCCGTCTTGGTGGTGGGATGTGTAGCGTATACTTTCATAAGCGAGCCCTATATGCTGTATGGAATAGGGGTCGGAGTTTTGACCGGGCTGTTGATAGGTTATTTTCAGTTCAGGGAATTTATGAAAGAGTATAAGATATTGAGGGATTGAAGCGTTAGGAATAGGTAGCGCTTCGCGCACCGGGAGGGGACGCACTCCGTGTGTTCCTATCGTGACGGGGTGTGCGCAGGAGGAATTTTGTAAGAATATTAGGGGATAAGTTTGAAAAATGCTGATGAATGATTAATTTCGCCAAGGAATATTCCTTGGCGAAATTAATCATTTGAAGATGCACGAACTGACCATATCAGAAGCACAGGGGATGGTGGACGAATGGATTCACACCATAGGGGGGAGATATTTTTCAGAACTTACCAATATGGCTCTTCTGACAGAGGAGACGGGGGAACTTGCGCGTGTCATAGCGCGGGTTTTTGGAGATCAGGTTGCGAAAGAGGGAGACCTCCGGAAATCATTGTCTGAGGAAATGGCGGATGTGCTTTGGGTGCTCATTTGTCTTGCCAACCAGACGGGCGTGGATCTGACGGAGGCTTTCCGGGCTTCATTGGAAAAGAAGAGAAAACGAGACAAGGACCGATTTTCGGGACTTAGGGGGGAACAGGTGTGATTATGGACAGTAATTCAAGAGAGACAACCCGGGCACTATTGGCCGTGATTGTGCCTTGTTATGATGAGGCCGATGTGATAGCGGCCACGACCACCACTCTTCTCTCGCAGCTCGAGGAAATGGAGAGGGAAGGTCTGGTGTCTTGCGAAAGTTTTATTCTTTATGTGGATGATGGGAGCAAGGATGCTACATGGGAGGAGATAGGGAAAGTGTCGGGGAAGAGGGTGAAAGGAATACGCCTGAGTCGCCGTTGCGGTCATCAGTGTGCTTTGTTGGCGGGAATGGAGGAGGTGGCGGGAAAATGCGATTGCTGCGTGACTATAGATGCTGACCTTCAGGATGATCCGAATGTGCTGGGGGAAATGATGAGGAAATATAAGGAGGGGTCGGAGATAGTCTTCGGGGTGCGTCGTGACCGCCACACAGACAGCTGGATGAAACGCACGAGCGCAGCGAATTTCTACAGGGTGATGCGCGGGCTGGGGGTGGAATGCGTGTCGAATCATGCAGATTTCCGTCTTGTGTCGGCGTTGGCCATGGAAGATCTTCTTGACTATACCGAGCGCAATCTTTTCCTTCGAGGGATAGTGGCCCAATTAGGGTATAAGCAGGATAAGGTGTATTACGATCGTCGCAGGCGGACAGCGGGCTATAGCAAATACCCCTTCATGCGGATGCTTGATTTCGCGATAGACGGCATCACATCGTTTTCCGTGCGCCCAGTGCGGATGCTATTCTGGATAGGGTTGGTGTTTATGCTAACGGCGGCAGTAATAGGAGTGTATGCGATAGTACGTCATTTTCAAGGTGAGACGATAGAAGGATGGACATCTCTTATTCTTTCGATATGGTTCTGCACCGGAGTTCTGCTGATCGGGCTCGGGATTGTAGGAGAATATATCGGGAAAATCTACATTGAGGTTAAACATCGGCCACGCTATCGCATTTCCGAAAAAATATAAAGAATGTGGTTTAGTACCACGGTCTTACACCCCCTCTTAGAAAGAGGTGAAGGAGAAGGGGAGCAGGGAGGCTATTGAAGGGAGGATATAGATTTTGTCAAGGCCGTAGAGAATGACTTCCATATTCCCGTGGAGTGTCTCATATTCGAGGAGAGCCTGCCGACACCCGCCGCAAGGGCTGATCGGGAGGCGCTGGAAATATTCCTCATAAGGTAACCCTTCCGGTTTCCCGGCCTCAGTCCATGCGGCGATGGCGATTTTTCTCATAGGCATTCCGGGAAAAGATGCGGAAGCATGGAAGGCAGCCGTTCGCTCGGCACAAAGCCCTGAAGGGTAGGCGGCGTTCTCCTGGTTTGACCCCCGGCATATCTCGCCATTATCCATCCTAATGGCAGCTCCGACGTGGAAACGGGAATAAGGAGCATAAGAGGTGCGGGTGGCATCCTTGGCCGCCTCCACCAATTCACGGTCAAGAGCGGAAAGCTCACATTCCTGACATTCTCTGACGAGAGTTGAGATTGTAAATTCGCGCATAGGAGCAGTTTTATAGAGAATTAAAGAATTTGATAAACAAACAGAGCCGGGGGAGGCTCAGTTAGATATTGAGATGATGGAATGCGAAATTAATAAAAAATTATTAAATTTGCAGCAGAAAACTCCTTATATTCATAACTGAATATTCATAACTGATGAAAAATCTCTTTATCTTCCTTATCCTAAATCTGCTTCTGGTGTCTTTTCCTTCGGAAATGCAAGGATTGAATCCGTATGAAGAATATATAGACAGATATGCATCTCTGGCGGTGGAACATCAGGCGGAATACGGCATACCCGCTTCCATCACGCTCGCGCAGGGCCTTCTGGAGAGCGGCGCGGGACGCAGCACCCTGGCCTCAGAGGGGAACAACCATTTTGGAATAAAATGCCACAAGGAGTGGAAGGGGAAGTCGATGCTTAGGAGCGATGACGCTCCGGACGAATGTTTCCGGGTCTACAATACCCCGGAGGAAAGTTTCCGCGATCATTCCCTTTTTCTTCGTCGAGGGCGGTATCTTCCCCTATTCGATCTTGACATCACCGACTATCAAGGCTGGGCTAAAGGACTGAAGAAATGCGGGTATGCGACAGACCCCAATTATGCCGCGCGGCTTATCACCATCATAGAACGCTACTCCCTTTACAGCTATGACGCCAATGGAGGAATGGATGCTGAGGAGACGAGCGCTTTTATAAGAAGTATGCTTGTCAGCTCGCATCCTGTACGCCGGAGCCGCGGTTTGCATTATGTTGTAGCCACCCCCGGGGACACTTATGCCACGATAGCGAAAGAATTCAATCTGAAGGCAAAAGACCTGCTTGCCTACAATGACGTTAAGAAAGACAGAGAAATCAAGGCCTGGGAGGAGGTTTATCTGGAAGCCAAACATGAGACAGCCCCGGAGGGAGTGGTCAGCGTGACGATAGGAGAGGGGGAGAGCCTTCATTCCGTATGCCAGCGCTACGGCATCAGGGAGTCAGCCGTACGGAGCTTGAATCCCAAGATAAAAGACAAGGCAGGGAGCGTAGTAAAGCTACGATAGGTCAAAAATAAGGAATATTTAACTATTTTCAACAAGATTAAAGCGTTGACGTTGCAAAAAACCAAAAAAATTACTAATTTTGCGGTCAAAATCCCCTGCCGCACCGCCACGTCAAGCTGTGAGCGGGGTGATTTTTGACGGATAAGCCTCTGTAGTTCAACGGATAGAATAGAAGTTTCCTAAACTTTAGATAGGGGTTCGATTCCCCTCGGAGGTACCTATATACGAAAACGACAGTGGGAAAATTTTCGCAATATAAAGTACAGCTCGCGTCTCTCGGAGAGGGGCGCCACGAGCAGGAGTTCGAGTGTGGCACGGAATTCTTCAAAAATATGGAGAATCCTGATGTCATATCCTCAGATGTAAAGGTGCATCTTGATCTTGTCAAGAAGAACGACGTCTACGACTGTACGTTCACTTGCAAGGGCATGCTTCAGGTGCCGTGCGACCGCTGCCTTGATCCTTTGGATCTGGAAGTCGATACAAGCTATCACCTGACAGTGAAATATGGAGAAGACTATAACGATGATTCAGACGACGTTCTGGTTATTCCGGAGACGAGCAGTTTCCTGAATGTAGCCTATATGCTCTATGACACCATCGTACTGACCATACCTCTCCGCCATGTTCATCCCCTTGGCAAATGCAACCGCGCCATGGCAGCCGCGCTCCACAAGCATCACGGCGCCACGGGCGACGACGAAGTGGCAGACGCAATGGATGAGGTGGATTCCGAAATCAGCGCGGGCCTCGACTCCGACGATTGAAAAAGAAATAAATAACAACAACAAAATAAAGAATCAACAAAAATGGCACATCCTAAACGCAGACAATCGCATACCCGTACAGCAAAACGCCGCACACACGACAAAGCCCTTATCCCGACACTGGCTATCTGCCCTAACTGTGGCGCATGGCACGTTTACCACAATGTATGTGGCGAATGTGGTTACTATCGCGGAAAACTCGTGATTGACAAGGCAGCTATCTGATAAGATAACTGAACTAAAAGACAGACAAAGCCGACTCCTCGCCCCGGCCGGGGCGCAGGAGCCGCTATATTTTCTATTATCTCCAAACAAGGAATTATGCTAAACGCGAAAATCAGCGGTATCGCCTCTTACGTTCCTGACGATATCCTTGACAACGATATGCTCTCCAAAATGGTCGACACAAATGATGAATGGATCACGACCCGTGTCGGTATCAAGGAGCGCCGCATCCTTAAGGATGAGGGTAAAGGGTCAAGCTTCATGGGCATAAAGGCAGTTGAGAAGCTGCTTAAGGAGACAGGTACAGCCCCGGAGGAGATAGACCTACTAATCTGCGCGACATCGAATCCCGACTACCGTTTCCCTTCGACTGCTTCCGTGATTCAGCATGAGACGGGTCTCGTAAACGCCTATTCCTACGATATTCAGGCTGCATGTGCCGGTTTTATTGTGACTCTTCAGGCTGCTCGCGGTTATATCCAGGCCGGTCTGAACAAGAAGGTGATCGTGGTTTGTGCTGAGAAGATGTCAAGCATGACCGACTATCAGGACCGAGCTACCTGCCCGTTGTTCGGCGATGCAGCGGCTGCTGTCCTGGTTGAGCCGACGGAGGAAAATGTGGGCGTGATGGATGGTGAATTCCATGTGGATGGTTCCGGACTTCCTCATCTTCTTATGAAGGCAGGCGGTTCCGTTAAACCGGCTTCCCACGAGACTGTTGATGCCCGAGAACACTTCATCTATCAGGAAGGTCGTCAGGTGTATAAGAATGCCGTGACAGATATGCTGACTTCCACACTTTCCGTGATGGAGCGCAATAACCTTACCGTAGAAGATGTTGACTGGCTTGTGCCGCATCAGGCTAATCTGCGAATAATAGAGGCTGTCGCCGGACGCACTAAGATCGACGAGGAGAAGGTCCTGGTGAATATCCAGCATTACGGCAACACCTCGGCCGCTTCCATCCCTCTCTGTCTTGACGAATACAAACACAAACTCAAGAAGGGAGACAAAGTGCTGATGACTGCTTTTGGAGCCGGCTTCACATGGGGCGCTATGTACATCATCTGGGCGTTCGACTCCTAAATAAATCTTATTGATGGTCCGGATAGAGGTTTTTCTCTCTTACGTGGCACACTAAAGATATTCAGGCCTGCCGGCGACGGCAGGCTTTTTTGATTGCCGGAGGGCAATTTTGAACCCGTGTGGCGGTTGGTGTGTTATTCCTATAGACGGTCGGGCTGACCGAACGTATATGACCCAAAATCACATATATCATATTATGGACGCAGAAAACAAAATCAATGAAGAAACACCCCACAGAGCCGGATTCGTAAACATCGTCGGTAACCCGAACGTGGGTAAATCCACTCTTATGAACGACCTTGTTGGGGAACGCATATCAATTATCACCTCAAAGGCACAGACCACACGCCATCGTATCATGGGTATCGTGAATACTCCGGAATATCAGATTGTCTATTCCGACACCCCGGGTGTGCTCAAGCCTAAATACAAGCTCCAGGAGTCAATGCTTGAATTTTCTGAAGGAGCACTGACTGACGCCGATATTCTTCTCTATGTCACTGACGTTGTCGAAGACCCGGAGAAGAATAAGGATTATCTTGACCGTGTGGCGAAGGAGAATGTCCCTGTGCTGCTTGTAATAAATAAGATAGACCTTCTCAAGGGAGATGGCGAGCTTGAGAAACTCGTAGCGCAGTGGCACGAACGCCTTCCGAAAGCGGAGATATTCCCCACAAGCGCCATTGAGCATTTCAATATTGACAATCTGAAGAACAGAATAGTGGAGCTTCTTCCTCCTTCACCCCCATTCTTCGGCAAGGATGCGCTGACAGACAAACCGGCACGATTCTTCGTCACAGAAATTATCCGCGAGAAGCTCCTCCTCAATTATGACAAGGAGATTCCTTACAGCACGGAAGTGATTGTGGAAAAATTCGAGGAGAAGGAAACAGCTATCCATATCATGGCCGTCATCTATGTCGAGCGTGACTCCCAGAAGGGAATCATCATCGGCAAAGGGGGCGAGAAAATCAAAAAGGTTGGTATAGAGGCCCGTCAGGATATCGAGAAATTCTTTGGTAAGAAAGTATTCCTCGAGATGTTTGTCAAGGTAGAGAAAGATTGGCGCAACCGCGAGAATAAATTGCGTGCGTTCGGCTATCTTGAATAATGCAGGCGCGAATCATATAATAATAATAGAAAAACATCACCCTCCCGGGCATAAAAAGACTCGGGAGGGTGGTCTACATAAAGAATTATAAAAAAGACAATGAGCAGATTAGTAGCTATAGTAGGGCGGCCGAACGTAGGTAAATCCACCTTGTTCAACCGTTTGACGCAGACACGCAGCGCGATCGTGGACGACACGGCAGGCACTACTCGTGACCGCCAGTATGGAAAGGTTGACTGGTGCGGACAGGAATTCTCCATAGTCGACACCGGAGGATGGGTGGTCAATTCGGAGGATATCTTCGAAGGAGAAATCAACAAACAGGTGGAAATCGCGATAGAAGAGGCCGATGTGATTCTCTTCGTGGTCGATGCCTCTAACGGCGTGACTGACCTTGACGATCAGGTTGCAGCCATTCTCCGTCGCTCTAAGAAGCCGGTGATTCTCGTGGCCAACAAGGAAGACAAGGGTGACGCCCGTTTTAACGTGCCTGAGTTCTACTCTCTTGGTTTGGGCGACCCGATAGAAGTGTCTTCCGCCAACGGGAGTGGCACCGGGGAGCTCCTCGACACCATCATAGCAGATATGCCGGAGCCAAAGGAAGACGACAAACCGGAAGATAACATCGCGAAATTTGCGATTGTAGGGCGTCCGAATGCCGGAAAATCCTCCCTTATAAATGCCTTTATCGGCGAGGAGCGCCATATCGTGACCGATATAGCCGGCACGACACGCGATTCCATCTACCACCGCTATAACAAATACGGTTTCGACTTCTATCTTGTGGATACTGCGGGAATAAGGAAGAAACAGAAGGTGAACGAAGATATAGAGTATTACAGCGTCATCCGATCAATCCGCTCGATTGAGGCGAGTGATGTCTGTATCCTCATGATTGACGCCACACGCGGTATAGAAGGACAGGATGCGAACATATTCAGTCTGATACAACGCAACAAGAAGGGTCTTGTGGTTTGTGTCAACAAATGGGATCTCGTGGAAGACAAATCTGTCACTGCCCAGAAACGTTTTGAGGAGGCCATACGAGGCCGCTTTGCCCCGTTCACCGATTTCCCAATCCTCTTCACTTCCGCGATAACGAAGCAGAGAATATACAAGGTGCTCGAGACAGCGATAGAGGTCTACAACAACCGTAAACGCCTTATCCCTACCTCACAACTCAACACCTACATGCTTGAGCAGATAGCTATCACACCCCCTCCAAGCAACAAGGGAAAATTTGTGAAGATAAAATATGTCACAATGCTCAAGGAGGCTGTGATTCCGACTTTCATCTTCTTCTGCAACCTACCCCAATGGGTAAAGGAGCCTTACCGCCGTTTCCTTGAGAATAAGATTCGCGATAAGTGGGACTTTACCGGCACGCCTATACAGATATTCATGAGAGACAAGTAGAGATATGGTCTTTCAGATATTTGATGACAGCATAGAATTTCCCGACCCCCGGTGCGGAGAGCCAGACGGGCTTTTCGCCATCGGGGGCGACCTTTCTCCGGAGCGACTGCTGATGGCATACGGGATGGGGATATTTCCGTGGTTTTCATTCCGCGACAGCCCTGAGCCGATGTGGTATTGTCCGATGCAAAGATTCGTGATTTTTCCGGAAGAACTCCACATATCCCATTCCACGCGCAACCTCATCAACAGAAAACTCTATCATATGACTTTTAACGAAGCATTTGACAGAGTGATAGAGGGATGTGCCGAAAAGCGCTGTGAGCAGGAAGGGGCATGGCTCGGCAAGGATATGATAGAGGCCTACAAGAGACTTCACACCCTCGGTTTCGCTGCAAGTGTAGAAGTGTGGAGAGGGGAGGAGCTTGTCGGAGGGTTATACGGAGTGACGATGGCTGGAGTTTTTTTCGGAGAAAGCATGTTCTCTCGCGAGCCGGGGGTAAGCAAACTTGCCCTTGTCTACCTTTGTGAATTGATGAAGACGGGAGGGGGAAGGATGATAGACTGCCAGTTTGAAACACCCCATCTGAAAAGCATGGGAGGAAGATTCATATCCTATGAGGATTATCTCGGAATTTTACGTCGCCCCTATTGGTTGCCCGCTCAGGGTCACTAACGTCAGGTGATGTTTTTATGGAAGGTCAACGTCCAAGTCAGAACAAATGAAGGGATAAATAGGTTTAAATATGAAAACACCCATTGCTTATGAAAAAATTATACTATCCCTTCCTTTATTCGCTGCTGCTCGCCTTAGCAGCAGTCACCCTTCTATCCGGCTGTACTGAAGACGATGACTACTGGCCTTACTCTCCGCCGCCGGGTTGGGGAAACTATTTCTATGATGACGATCTCTACGGTACGTGGGAGCTCTTCCAAGTTAATTCTCAGTATGTAAGCGAATATGAGACAAACTATATGGAGTTCTACGGTGGGGGTCGTGGAAGGTACTATTATTATGATTATGGTCGCCTTTACGGCGAGAGAATGGCATATTTCTGCCAGATGTCAGGCAACACCACGACCAGCTATCAGATCAACGTGCAGTATGAGAATGGAGAGCAATCTACCATGGCTTATTGGTTCACAGACGGCTACAACACCCTTTGGCTGCAATGGCAAGTGGGAGGTCGTACGCAAACTTACATGTATCAGCGTGTGAACGGAATTCCCTGATCCCCCCTTTATTTCGCCCCATCATCTATTATAAAAGTAAAGAAAAAACGACCTCATCTGATTCTCTACGAATCGGATGAGGTTGTCTTTGTCATGTCCTGAAAAAAGAGATGAAGAATGTCAATCTCCAGAGGTAAGTATAAGCCAGCTATCAATATTCCGCTTGGAACTTGCGAAATTTATACCGATTTTGAAAACTTTTCGGTTATCATATTTCCATGGCAATGTATACTCCTTAGTATCGATTTGTGTCAACGCCTCTTCAGCACTTCTGTCAAACTTAAGCTCCATAACGTAGACGTAGTCAGACATTTCCAGAAGCATATCAATCCGACCATCGGCAGTCCACCACTCAGCTCTGACATCGATACCTATTAACTTGAAAAGCATGAAAAGATTATTCTCAAAGAAGAGTTCCGTCCTGTTCCGGGTGACATTCGCAGGGATAGCGGCGAAGAGGGAGCGTATCATCTCCAACGCCTCGGCCGGTTTACCTTCCTCCAACGCATCCCGAATATCCCAGATATAGTTGTCGAGCCTTCCTTTATCCGTCTTCACGTTGTATGCAAGTAGCTCGGTAAACAATCCTTCCTCAACCTCCTTGTTGGGGATGCCAAGGGAGTATCGCCTGCGCCTTACGTCATAGCCCTTAATCGTCAGGTAGCCCGTCTGAAAGAGCAGGGCCTCCGGAGATATACGATAGGTCTCGATATCTGACAAGGCCATTTCTGAAATATTATCTGACAGGACCTTTTCAAGTGGCCTGTCAATCCTGCTCAAATACTTTAACAAGAAAGTAGGAGTGCCGGACATGAACCAATATGAACCGATTTGAGAATTTTTAAGAGCCTTCAAAAGACTGAAAGGGTTGTATATATCCTTTGAATCCGCAGTAAAATGGTAACCGTCGTAATGAGATTTCAACATCGCCATCGCCCCGTCATAACCGGTATGAAGTCTCTCTCCAAGTTTTTTTATGCCATAAGGAAAATTATCTGTCAGTTCCCTCTCCGTTATACCGCAAAGTTCGCTCCATTCGGGCAACAGGGAGATATCGTCAAGATTATTGAGGCCGCTGAAAATCGTCATCTTACTGAATCTTGATACTCCGGCCAACATAGCGAACTTTATACAGGCATCTTTATCCTTGAGATTTACATAAACAGACTTCAATAGATTCCTTACCTCTTCCCTGCGGGGATCATCCTCTAAATGAGCTACTACTGGCGCATCGTATTCATCTACGAGCACGACCACTTGTCGACCTGTCTTTTCGTAAGCCGACATAATAACATTGCCGAAACGTGCAGATAGACTTTCCGTCTCGACTCGCTTCCCGTAGACTAATTCCATATTACTGATAAAGGAATCAAGCACGTCCCGTAAATCCATTTCAGTAGGATTATATGAGGCCAATGACAGCAATAGCACGGGATAACTTTCCCAATCCTTTTCAAGTTGGGCCATGGCAAGCCCTTCAAACAATTCTTTTCTACCCTCGAAGTATGCCTGAATCGTCGAAAGCAGAAGACTTTTTCCGAATCTCCGTGGTCGGGATAGAAAATAATATTTACCCTCCGTCACAAGCCGGTAAATTAGCGCAGTCTTGTCGACATAAGCAAATCCTCCTTGCCGAATAACCGAGAATGATTGTATACCAATCGGATATTTAGTGGTAGAAGCTGACATAAAGCATACTTTTTGAGATTCAAATTATTGGAGACACAAATATAATCATTATCCACCGTGCAACAAAATTTATTTTCCACATTGCTATAACGTAGCACATCTTACGACCCCTTCCCACAAAAATGTTAACGTAGAGTGGCATTTTTGTGGGAAGCGGCTTCTCATCCTACAAATAAACAACTACATAACTAAATATTTTTTCGCTATATCAATAATTTTAGCTAACTTTGCAGAGCCTTTTAAAAGGAGGTACAGACATCAATAACAAAACATTAATGAAAGAAAAATTATCGCAATCACTATCACTATAACAAAGTCCAAAGTGGTACTGCTGTCACACCTGCCATTGGGATAGAGGACCTACTTGAGAATTGTCAACATTTCAAAGAATGGATAGAAAACATTAAACAACATATTGCTCGATAATACTTCTCATTAATAAGCCCAGATTTAACAATCATCACCAACATTATGAGACCTATACAGCATCTTCTTTTGCTCATGCTTCTATTGTTAGCTTGTTGCATAGCCTCATGCTCTGATTACAAGCAGGAAGAGGTACTTAATCGTGCAGAATCTCTCATGGAGGCTCATCCGGATTCTGCTTTGACTATTCTTGAAGGAATAGAAAAATCGGAGCTTGGTTCAAAAAAAGAACAGGCTCAATATGCCCTCCTCATGTCTATGGCTCTCGATAAGAATTATATCGACACGACAACGTTTGACGTGTTGCAACCAGCCATAGACTATTATCTGGATAACGGCAATGCTAATGATAAACTTCGAACATACTACTATCAAGGGCGTATATTCCAAAATCAGGGAGATCGAGACAATGCTCTTAACTCATTTATCAAAGGGATTGATATATCTCACGAAAGTAATGATTCCTTATGTATCGCCAGAACTCTTGTTGCGCAAGGAGGTCTATACAATGAATTCTACGATTTTGAAAGCTATACCAACTGTCACTTAAAAGCCGCTAAAATATATAAAAACCTATCTCTTAGTTGGAATGAGTTTGACTGTTTGCTTAACGCTCTGAATGGAGCCATAGCATTGGGCAATAAAAGCAGGGGAGATAGTCTTTTATCCCTATGTAACGAATTTAGAAACTTAGATAAAAGTCAGAAGCTTGCGCTGACCAAACATCAATTATCATATACTTTAAAATTTGGAGATAATCAAAGTATTATAACCTTGATTGCAAGTGAGGAAGACAATTCTAACTTCGACCCCAATGGCTTACTCAATCTCGCATTAGCATATAACAAAGTTGGCAAATCTGCAAAGGCAAAGCAATTACTTGATTATGTTAATAATGGTCTTGAGTATGATACGCTTAAATATCTGGCAATATTAGTTCCTGTTCTTGAGAATATGGGTGATTATAAGAATGCCTTTACGGTTTATACGGAATTCTGTCACAAGATGGATTCCATAAACACATTTAAATTCGATCAAAAATCTAAATCCGTTGACGAGAGACATCAAATAGAACTTAAAGCAGAACAAGATGCGAGAGAGAATGCCAAAATTATTTGGAGTTATATTGCAGGTATTATTTTCCTTATTTTGGTAGTCGTGATTCTGTTCTTGCTATTCCGCAGTAATAAGGCTCAAAAAGACTTAGCTATTGAACGAGCAAAGATTACTGAACTTGAAAACAAACAATTAAAGTCTGATAATGAAATGGCTATCCAAGATGCTAAAATAAAAGAACTTGAAAACGAAAGACTGAAGTCCGAAAAGGATAAGGCTATTCAGGATGCCAAAATCAAAGAACTTGAGAACGAAAATCTTAAATCGGAAAAGGACAAGGCTATTCAGGATACCAAAATCAAAGAACTTGAAAATGAAAATCTTAAATCGGAAAGAGACAAAAAGGCATTAGAGGCTGAAAATCTGGCTCATCGTGTTGAGATACTTGAGAATGAGAGTGCGAGTCTGAAGGAATTGATGGATTCGCAAGAAGGATTGTCGTCCGAAGTTCAAGATGCCATAAAAGTACGCATTGAGATGTTAAATGCTTTAATGGCCGGTTATATAACAAACAATGACCAGTATGAGAAACCATACGAATCATGGATTAAAGAGCTTACCGACAATACCGAAGAGTTCATGAACAGTAATCGACTTGCATTTCAAGTTTCACATCCCCGGTTTATTCAGTATTTCGAGGATCACGACTTAACAATAAGCGAAATCAATTATGTATGTCTTTATGCCATCGGCTTGAGAGGCAAGGAAGTAGGAAATTATATGAAGAAGCGTAGCCATGTGAATATCAGCAGTGGCATTCGCAAAAAACTCGGTATAGATAAGCATGAGACAAACATCGGCATTTACGTGCGCAAACTCTTAAAAGAATTGTAAATTCAACCATTCGATGAAAGTCTCTCTTCCTGTGTGCCAAATCTAAGACTTTCATACATATCAACAAGCTATATACCAGCTCTTTAGTAAAATAGCGCATGAAACTTTTTGTTCTCTGAATGAAAGTGCCATGTGCTATTTTTGTAATAAAAATGCCTTATCAAAACGTCTTATCATTATCAAAGAGGGGACTTGCATTAAAAGTCCTCTCCAAATTATTGTATGCTATAGCAGACAATAAGGGCAACAATGAAGAGCTAAAGATTCTTCATCAAAAGATACTCAACGAATCCCTTAATCTTAATGAGTTGGCATCCGACTCAGGGAATGACACATTCCGAATAGAGGAAATACCTTGGGAAAGGCTTCTCGATGCGATAACTAACACAAACCCTACTTTAAAGGTATTCATAAACCTAAACCGGTTCTCGGCTCATGAGATAAGATATATGTGCGCCTTGATATGCGGGTTGTCAGGTAAAGAATACGAACTAATAACAGGATTCAAGAGCCAATATAACCTTAGCTGGTCAATCCGACGCAAGCTGGGAATACCTTCCAAGACCACAAACCTGCGAAATTACCTCCAAAAACTTTCAGATTGCGGTTTACATGAAAGTCTGAAGAGTATTGCACAGAAATAAGCCACCCCTTCTAATTATACAGTGCCGATTTACAGTTATTTACAAAGATAAATATTTTTCAAATGTGAAAGTTTTGTTTTGGAGGATGAAAGTTGCTCATTGTAATTTTGAATTTAATCAGTCTAATAAAACTTAAATAAAATATGAAAAAAATCATCGTATTACTATCTGTAATTTTAGTAGGTCTTGGGATTACTAATGCCCAAAACAGAGTCATACAAGGCTATGTGGTGAATAATGACAATCAAGCTCTAGATTTTGCTATAATCGCAATCCAGAACATGTCAGATTCTACTTTAATTGCTTCAACTCAGACCAATGAGAACGGCTTTTTCAAGATAGAGACAATTCAAACTCCAATAAAACTTCGAGTTTCCTATATTGGATTCCAGACTGTCTCACATAATGTCCCATGCTCCGGAGATACCACCCTACACATCACCTTGAATGAGTCTCCCACCTCATTAAAGGAAGTTGTAGTAAAAGCGTCACGCCCAATCGCCAGATTATCAGAAGATGGCATCATAACTCAAATAAGTAACACCACCCTTGCCAATTCAGGAACGGCAATAGACGTTTTAAACAATATGCCCTTAATACAGAAGACAAATAATGGATTTTCTGTTTTTGGGAAAGGTAATCCTATAATCTATGTCAATGGGAGACGAATATATGATGTATCCGAATTAGATGGGATAAAATCTCAAATTATTAAAAATGTAGAATTAATAACTAATCCTGGTTCAAAATATGATGCTTCTGTTTCCTCTGTAATCAAAATATCAACAGAGTCCTTTAATCATAATAATCTTGCTATTGACAATAGGACTTCTTATATTCAATCTAATTATTCTGGGGTTATTGAACAAATAACGGCTAACTATCGAAATAAAAAACTTGATCTGTTTAATAGTTTCCGTTATAAAAACATGGCCAATAAGACGTCTAGAAACGTAAATCAAATCATTTATACAGATAGTACTTGGAATTTTGATCTAACTGAATCCGAAAATTATCGAAATCAGCTGATAGAAAACAATCTCGCCATTAATTATAGAATTTCAGATAATCAAATTTTTGGATCTCGATATATAATCAAATTTATTCCTAAATATTATAGTTTTCTACATAGTAATAATAATATATTAGCTAATAATACATTCTACGATTACTTCGAAAATAATGGAGCTAGTACATTAAAAAATTCGCCATCGCATCATCTTAATTTCTTTTATAATACTTCTTTTGCATCTTGCATATTAGATATTGATTTTAATATGTTCTTTAGTCGTAATCATACCAACTCTTCATTTAAAGAAAATAGTAACCAATCTTCAAATCTAACGATATTCTCATCTAATCACATATCCAATAAATTCTATGACGCAAAAGCAACTCTAAGCAAAGACATATTTGGAGGAAAATTTAATTTCGGCATTGACTACACATTAACCAAAAGAAAGGATGATTATATCAATGACACTCATATTGTTCCTTCATCAAAATTATATATATCAGAGCAACAAATAAATCCATTTGTTGAATATTCGTATATGACAATTATTGGTTTACTTAAACTTGGACTTCGATATGAACATATACTTTCAAAATATACAACATCTAATCACAATAATTTTGACATAACCTATTCTAAATTATTTCCGAATCTAACATTTACATCAAAAATAAAGAATCTTCAATGGCAATTTAGTTATTCTACAAGAACAAAACGTCCAAGTTATACTCAATTGAGTAATAATACAATCTATATAAATCGCTTTACCCTCCAAAGCGGCAATCCATTTCTTAAACCTGAATATATTCATAATATCTCACTGCAGGGAATGTGGAGATTCCTTCAATTTTCTTTTGACTATCAAGATACTCATAATGCCATTATTTACTGGGCCACACAAAACGACATACAGGAGGCTGTAACTACTATATCTTATAAAAATATCCAAAGTATTAAACGACTATTGGCTACCATTACAGCATCTCATCGGATAGGATGCTGGAATCCTCGTATCACAATAGGAATAAATAAGCAGTTCTTTACATTAAAAACGAGTTATCAAAACATAAAATTAAACCAACCTCTTATATATTTTAAATTTATAAACTCGTTCAAGTTTACAAGTTCTTTAAGCAGTATTATCAGCTTTAATTATCAAAGCAAAGGCAATACACAAAATGTTTACCTAAATAAGCCCATATATTATATTGACTTATCTTTAAATAAATCTTTTAACAAAGGAAAATATAGCATACAATTAAATTTCAATGATATTCTTAAAACACGGAAAGATGGGAATGTATTGTATAACGAACAAATGATCATGCACCTACTGAATACGTATGATAGCAGATCTTTATCAATAACTTTTAGATATAGATTTAATACTGTTAAAGAAAAAAGCCGTAGGGATTCCCATATAAATTCTGAAATAAATCGATTATGAATAAATTATCTTTAAAGGAAAATGATACACTTTTCAATAATCAATTCAAGATATTAAAAGTTATTGGGAATGGAGGATTCAGCTTTGTATATCATGTAAAATATTTAAATATGAGGGATTTTGCGATAAAAGAATTCTTCATTAGCAAATATTTTCAAAGAGCTGAAGACAAAAAATCTGTTCTCTTCTCTAAAGAATCTAACTGCAAGAGCCAGTATTCTTTCAAACATAATTTTTTTAATGAAGCAATTCTAATGAAATCCTTCTGTCATCCCAATATACTAAGCTCTTTTGGATATTTTGAAGAAAATAATACCATATATAACGTAATGCCTTTGTTGAAAGGCATTACGTTATCTGAATATATTGAATATAAAGGAAAACTTTCTGAAGATGAAGCCTTATCCATCATTAAAAACTTGTCATTAGCAGTTAAATATCTCCATTCAAAAAAGATTTGTCATTTTGATATAAAACCCAATAATGTACTCTTACAGAACGGGAGTCCTATTCTAATTGATTTTGGTCTATCTTACGACTATAATAGAATCGACACAAAAGGTTCTCGCATACGAAGCATTAGTCCGGGATATGCAGCTCTTGAATTATTCGAAAATAATGGTGTTAATAGATTTTCACCTGCTACAGATATATTTGGATTAGGTGCCACACTATATGCTATGTTGACTGGTACCAATCCTCCTTCTTTAAAATCAATATGGCATGGTGCCTTATATAGACCGTTAAAGAGCAATTCAATGCAAACTAAAATGGCAATAAAGACAGCAATGCAAATACTTATGCCACGGAGATTTTCATGTGTAGATCAATTTTTACAAGCTTTACCATGATAAGTCTAAATGTCTTTAATAATAACAGCTTAGTTATTTTAACAGCCGTTTTTTTAGATTATCCGGCTACCGGCCTTCAGACTGCCTCAAACAAGGAAATATCCGTCTCAAAACCCATATCTAAATCAAGCTCTCTTTTCGTGAGAGCAATTTGGTTTTAGAGCCTCCCTAAATCGACTTCTTGCCATAAGTGGTATTTTTAACCCACTTATGGCAAGAAGTCGGTCTAAAAATAGAGAATCATCAGGACTCAGATTTATCCTATACACAGTCTTTTCCATCTTAACAGTGGTAAATTTAGCAGTATTTCGCATCTGAACATCCATTATTTAATGACATTTAGCCACAAGTAGGTTGAATTCTCCACTTATGGCTAAATGTCGATTATTTTTCGTACATTTACAAAAATTTATCTACCTTTGTGGGAAGCGGTCTTATTGTCAGGTTCTGAAAAAAGTTGGAAAAAAAATTAGGTATATAGGGAAATTATTTGTAATTTTGCCGTGTATTCCCTTTCCTCCTCATTTCAGCCTTTCAAAAGAGGGGTAAAAAGAGGAGGAGAGTAAATAAAAGATAAAACGAATGTCCTTAAAATGCGGTATAGTAGGGCTGCCAAATGTCGGCAAGTCCACCCTATTCAACTGTCTGAGCAATGCCAAGGCGCAGTCTGCCAATTTTCCATTCTGCACGATAGAACCGAACGTCGGCATGATTACGGTTCCTGATGAGCGTCTCAACAAACTTGTGGAGATGTGCAATCCCCGCAGTGTGGTTCCGGCCACAGTGGAGATTGTGGATATTGCCGGGTTGGTTAAGGGAGCTGCACAGGGGGAAGGACTTGGCAACAAGTTCCTTGCCAACATTCGTGAGACAGACGCTATCCTCCACGTGTTGAGATGTTTCGATGATGACAACATCACCCACGTAGACGGGAGTGTCGATCCGGTCCGTGATATGGAGATTATCAATTATGAGCTCCAGCTTAAAGACCTTGAGACAGTAGACGCCCGATTGGCGAAGACACTGAAAGCCGCACAGACCGGTGGCGACAAGACAGCACGCTTGCAGGCGGATGTGCTTCAGGCCTATAAAGAGGCTTTGGAGGCCGGAAAACCGGCGCGCAGCGTGCAGTTTGAAACAAAGGATGAACAGAAGTTTGCCCGAGAGCTGTTCCTGCTAACCAATAAGCCGGTGCTTTATGTTTGCAATGTCGATGATGCTTCGGCTGTTGACGGCAACAAATACGTGGAACAGGTCAGAGAGGCTCTAAAGGATGACTCAGCTGGAATCATGATTGTGGCAGCTGCTACAGAGAGCGAGATTGCCGAGCTTGAGACAGCTGAGGAAAGGGCTGAATTCCTTGAGGAAATCGGACTTAAGGAGAGTGGCGTCAGCCGTCTGATTCGCGCAGCATACGCGCTGCTTGACCTTCAGACCTACTTCACGGCCGGTCCGGACGAAGTAAGGGCATGGACTTTCCTCAGAGGCACAAAAGCGCCTCAGGCGGCGGGAATTATCCACACCGACTTTGAGAAGGGTTTTATCCGCGCTGAGGTCATAAAGTATGACGACTTCGTGGCGCTCGGTTCTGAGAATGCTGTGAAGGAAGCCGGCAAGATGTCGGTCGAAGGGAAGGAGTATGTTGTCAACGATGGCGACATAATGCACTTCCGCTTCAATGTCTGACACAAAGGGTCTTAAACGGACCCCAAATAGATTGAGTAGTATATGCAATAGTGTATATATGTTTATAATGTTAGGTTAATACAAATTTATGTTCGGCCTGTCGGGATTGTGAAATTCCGACAGGAATTTTTTTATACCGCTTCCCATGTGTCTGGAGGATTTGAACAAAGTGGTTCGCGGGGTTGTTTTTTATATGAAGGAGGAATTGTGCGAAGCAACCTCTCCTTGCAATAACTGAAATAATTCAATATTAATTATACTTATTATGAAAGACACAAAGTTTTATATCGTAAGTTTCGGAGATTCAGATAAATACAGTGTGGCGTTCGATGGCAGTAAGGAAGAGTTCGAAAAGTCAGCTGAGTTTAAGCATATAAAGGACGCAGTTTATGACTATGTCAAGAGCAAATTCCCCGAAGCCAAGTTTGAAGACCTCCTTGCTCCCAAAGTAGAGGTGCCCACAGAGCGCGATGAGGTGTATTCAGAACTCAACGCAGACACTCTCGGTAAACTGAAACATGACGTAGCACGTCAGGTTGAAGTGAAGATGGAAAATAAGGAACTTGATTCTGACGCTCCCTATTCCAACATCTAATCATCGGATTATATAGAAAAAAAGGAAGCCACTGCAATTGCTGCGGTGGCTTCCTTCGTTTTGTATGATATGTGAGATTTATTTTACAATCTTATCTGCCTTTCCGTTGATGACACGGATATACACACCCTTCTCAGGACATGCTATGCGCTGACCCTGGAGGTTGAAATAAATTGCCTCACCCTCTTCAGCTTCGATTGAGGAGACACCGGTTGTGCCGGTTACTGTAAGAATCATCTTCTCAGGATTGAAAATATAAGTGCATTTCCCATCGAGTTCTGAAGACCAGTCATTACCACCTTTCTTTGTTGCAGGATAAGTGCCATTCTGATCAATTATTCCCTCTGTGTTAGCCTTGATGTAATTGGTAACAACATCAGGATCTACTGCATTATCATATTCCCTGATCTGGAAAGCGACAAGACCATTATCAAGAGTGAGTGTCCATCTACCATCCTCAAGAGTCATGGGATATTCCTCCCACTTACCGTCGTCAGTAAGAGCACCACAGAGAGTATAGACATATTCATGCTCCACCTCCTGGAGAGTTCCTGTGATAGTGAGAGTCTTTGTTTCGGGGTCGAATGTAAATTTGGCATTCAATACTGGCTCGGAGAAAGAGAAGTTGTCGCCGTTATCAGTGTTGCAAGTATAAGCTTTATCAAGCTCTATCGCCTCATCTTTATTGGCGCCATACCATGTTGCCTTATCACCGTCAGTGATTTTGAACTCTCCTGTCAGTTTTTCAATCTCAAAGGTATACTCGCCATTTTCTTCTTTAGTGAATTTGTAATCCTCGGAAGGTTCCCAACCGGGAAGTGCTCCGACAAGATAATAGTCAATCTCCGGTTCGGGCTCAGGGGTTGGTTCCGGTTCGGGTTCCACTACTTTATCCACAGTCAGAGTTTGAACAGCCGGATTGTAGGAGAATGTGTAGGAGCCGGCAGGGATAGTCCAGTTCTGATTGTCGGAAGTCACCACAGCCATCGGTTCGCCGAACACCACATCGCCCTTATCTTTTTCAGCGGATGCCCATGATCCTTTCTTTTCGTTGGCAGTATCGTAAGAATTGATGCCGAACTCACCACCCTTGATGTCTTCGAGAGTTACCGACCAAATTCCCTCATTGTCGGTGAGGTCGATGTCTTTCCATGTCTCTCCGTTCTCGATATTGCCGTGGAGGGCATATTTCCAGACCGGAGCGGGGTCAGCGGAGATATCGGGAGTGCCTGTGACGGTCAGTTCATACATTCCGGGATTAAAGGTGAAGGTGTATGTCCCTTTGGAGATGTACCAATTCTTACCGTCCTTCATCCCTTCGTTTACTGCATCAAGAACCACAGTAGTGTCTTCGGCAGCCGAGCTGACCCATGTCCAATCAACAGCATCTGCATTCTCCATCACTCTGAAGCCGAAATTTCCGCTCTTCACCTTTACATCCTTCAATACCCACAGTCCGTTTTCTTTGGTCATATCTTTTACAGTCCAATCATATGAACCGGGGAATATGTCGCCGTATATCTTCACTACCTGATCGTCAGTGACAGGATATTTGTCAGGTTCCGGTATATCCACCATATAGCGGAGTTCGTTGATTTTATCTACAGTGTAAACGAGTTGGGCTTTCCCATCGGTAGTGGCATATATTCCATCATTGTCAGGATATATGCGATAATAAGGTGCGTTTTCGGCTTTAATCGCACTGGTGTAAGATGAGTTATACACCTCTATAAAGGGAATATCCTCATTATGCTTTATGATTTTGAATTTACCATCCCCGACAGGGACAATCTCAACTAATTCACTCACGGATTTAGCTTTCTCTACTGTCGTGAAATTAAGAGACCCCTTATATTGAGAGAGAAGATTGTTTACATCCTCCACCAGTTCATCAAGACAGTATATTTCGTTCAGTCCGGAATGCTTCAATAGAGAATATCCGAGGGGAAGACCGTCCTGATCAGTTGTTTTTATCCATTCCTTGAATGAGGGTGAGAGAAGGAAAAGACGGCTTAGAGTACTGGTTCCTGTCAAGTCCTTCTTGATATCTGTTACAGTGTAGGGGAGAACGAAGTCAGCAAGAGCAAGACTTCCGGTGAAATTATTTACCCCTATTTCAGTCAGACCGTAATGTAGCTTGGCTTCTTTCAGATTCGAGCACAATCCAAAAGACATTCCTCCGATGATTCGGCATTCCGGACCTACTTCCACTTTAGTGAGAGAATTGCAATAAGCGAAAGCCTGATTGCCGATGTTCCACACTTTCGGCATAATGGCCTCTTGAAGCGCGTTGGCGTCCATGAAGGCCTGGTCATCCACGTATCGGATGTTTGATAAATCACATTTCGTGAGTTTTGTACACTTTCCGAAAGCATTGCTCGGAATGGTGGTCAAGCTTGCATTGTTGAAAGTCACCGATGTAATATCCCTATTGTCGTAGAAAGCTTTATTAGCCATAGATTCAACGACGAAAGTCTGAGAATTGACAGTGTAAAGATATTTTATCTCTACAGCACCCGAAGGTTTGTTATCAGGATTCTGTCTGATTTCCACAGATACGGAGGAGCTGTTCCCCTGCTGGTCTTTTAGCACCGTACCCTGCAGGGTTGGGGTCAGATTGACGAGATCCCCTTTCTTGTAGTCGGCAAAGGCATTAAACGACGAGAAGAGCAAAGCTCCGCTCGCAAGCCATTTTGCCATGATGATGGTAGTTCTGTTCATACAAATATTATTTTAGTTAAAATGAGAAAATATCATTAGAATGCCGAAGGCTCTCCCTCCCCCTCTCGGGTGTTTCGGTTCCCGGAGGGGGAGTGGAGAAACTTTCGCGTTGTCAAGAAAGCTTATCGAAACATGTAAGAATTTAGAATTTGACAAGTGCAAAGTTAGGCAGAAATCGAATCCCCTGAAATAGGAGGAAAAACTGAAGGGGGCAATGTGAGCTGATATAGACTTTTAATAGACCGACTACTGTAGTCTGTGTCTGTTTTGACCCTGTAGACCGTGGTCTATTTAGAGTCTATTTGCATTGAAAACCAAAAAACAGCGTGGTTGATAAGTGCGATTGAGTTAATTTTGCAGTATGAAAACCGACCGCCAGAAACTCATCGTTCCTCTACTCCTCACAGCCTTCACAGCAGTGATTATTCTCTTCGACACGGGGTGCCGAAGAGAGAACAGACTCTACCCTTTCCGTTGGGAATCCTATGGGGCAGAGACAGACTCGTTGACGCTTGCGCTTGACCGCGGACTCTACGGAGGGGAAGACCCCGATTCGTTGTCTCTTCTTGTGGATATTCTCTCAAAAAAAGGTGAAAAAAATGAAAAGCTGAGAGATCGCGCAGATTATTATCGTGCGCTTGTAATGATTCGCAGTGACCGGGGTGAAGTCGCCGAGTCGTTATTTTATAAACTTCTCGAAAGGGTGGATTCCGGGTCTGAACCATATCTCTACAATCGACTGCAATTCCAGACGGGAAGCGATGAGATCTCGCCGGAAACCTACGCTGTCAAATTTTCACGCCTTGAATATTTCCGCAAGGTAGGCGATCCGGTCATGACAGCGGCGACCTTGATAGACTTAGCCAATCTCCTTACGAAAGTGAAAGATACGGAAAGCGCTATACGAGCCTATAAAGAAGCCGACACTCTGCTCAACACAGCCGGCTTTCACGAATTGGCCATTCCCATAAGGAAGAACATTGCCGAAGTGCTTCAGCTGAAAGGGGATTCCGCAGGTGGGGTGAATATCCTGAAGGAGCTGCTCAAGGAGCCATACATACTTTCCCAGCCGGCTTTGTATTATAATATTTTGAATGATTATCTGATAGAATCACACGACACACTTGCTGCGCGAGAAATGATAAAAATCCGGGAGAGGGAAGGATTGACTTTGGAGAGCGATTGCCGTCTGGCCGCTTTTCTTTCAGAGGTGGAGTTTGACAAAGGTAATTATCAAGAGGCGTTGCGCCTGGCGCGTGCAGGCTACCGTCAGACCATAATCGATGAGGAAGAAGATGTGCGAGCTGTAAGTATGCATCGCCTGTCGGATGCCTTCAAAGCCCTCGGAAGGCCTGACAGCGCCTATTACTATCTGAGCCGGGAGGTGACTTTTGTGGATTCCATGGATATGGCTCAGAAACCGATGGAGATACAGGCCAGGGAGACGGGGCGCATCATTCAGGAAAAGAGGATGGAGAAAGAATTGAAACATGGGAAAAAAATATTATGGATTACCATCTTAATCTGTGTGATTTTCCTTTGCGTAGTGATAGCGGCCGGTGTGGTCGTGTGGAGGATTAATTCTCTTCGCCTCGAGAAGGCGAAAGCCTCCCTGGAGCGGGAGAAGGCCCATCGCCGACTTATGGCGACCCAGATTCTCGTGGAGGAGAAAGACGCGCTGCTCAATTCCCTCAACCGCGACCTTCGCGAACTGGAGGAGAAGGGTGAGATAAGTTCAGGGGCGAAGGGTCACATCGCGACCCCCATCAAGACCCACATAGTGCAAAGTCCGGGTCGTGAGGCCTTCCTCGAGACTTTCTCCGAACTTCATCCTGATTTTACAGAACGCCTGAAATCTCACGCCCCTGATTTGACAGAAACGGATATCCGTCTCGCGAAATATATAGCTGTCGGACTTGACAACAAGCAGATAGCAAGCACTTTAGGGATACGTCCGGAATCGGTGAAGCAGGCGCGTTGGCGTCTGAGAAGCAAACTCCGCCTCCCATCGGGGGCATCCCTGGAGGATTATCTGAAGAATATCACCGGGTAAAGATGCGGACTCCCCTGAAAGGTAATATGCAATAAGGTCAGCTTTTTTGCCGTAGTTAGTAAGGAATTTATTAACTTTGCTGTCAGATTCTCTTAATAAGCTGAATATGGTTTACAGATACGACTATCTTGTGATAGGATGCGGCATTGCCGGAATGAGCTTCGCCCTTAAAGCAGCCCGGAAGGGGAAGGTGGCTTTGGTGTGCAAAACCACTCTTGAAGAGGCCAATACGTTTCTGGCGCAGGGTGGAGTGGCGAGTGTCACGAATCTTGAGGTGGATGATTTTGACAAGCATATCGAAGACACCATGATTGCCGGCGATTGGCTTTCTGACCCGGCGGCCGTGGAGAAGGTGGTCAAGAACGCACCTTCGCAGATACAAGAGCTGATTGGGTGGGGTGTGGATTTCGACAAAAAGGAAGACGGAGAATTTGACCTCCACCGCGAGGGGGGACACAGCGAATTCCGTATCCTCCACCATGCCGACAACACAGGGGCTGAAATTCAGCTAAGCCTTGTGGACGAGGTTAGACGCAATCCTGATATCGACGTCTTTGACCATCATTTCGCCCTGGAGATAATCACACAACACCATCTCGGAAAGATAGTGACTCGGCGCACCTCAGACATTACATGCTATGGAGCCTATATCCTCAACGAGAAAACCGGAAGCTGCGACACTTTCCTCGCCAAAGTGACCGTCATGGCAACCGGCGGAGTCGGCGCAGTCTACACTACGACCACCAACCCCTTGATAGCGACCGGCGACGGAATAGCCATGGCATACAGGGCAAAGGGGACTGTCAGAGACATGGAGTTCATACAATTCCACCCCACGGCTCTCTATCATCCCGGTGACCGTCCTTCATTCCTTATCACGGAAGCCATGAGAGGATACGGAGCCGTGCTCAGGAATATGGATGGGGAGGAATTCATGCATAAATACGACCCCCGTCTTTCTCTTGCTCCCCGCGACATCGTTGCTCGCGCAATAGATTCAGAAATGAAACTCCACGGCACTGACCACGTCTATCTCGATGTGACTCACAAAGATCCGGAGGAGACAAAGCGCCATTTCCCGAATATCTATGAGAAATGTCTTTCCTTTGGAATTGACATCACAAAGGATATGATTCCCGTGGCGCCTGCAGCCCACTATCTGTGTGGCGGAATAAAGGTAGATCTCAACGGAGAGTCGTCAATCAAGCGTCTGTATGCCCTCGGAGAGTGTAGCTGCACGGGGCTGCACGGAGGGAACCGTCTGGCAAGCAATTCATTGATAGAGGCTGTTGTATATGCTGACGCAGCCGCGCGCCATGCGACGTCGGTTGTTGACGGTTATGACTTCCGGACGGATGTGCCGGAATGGAACGACGAAGGGACCGCTCATCCAGAAGAGATGGTGCTGATTACCCAAAGCATCAAGGAAGTGAACCAGATAATGGGATATTACGTTGGAATCGTCAGAAGCGACCTCCGTCTTGACCGAGCCTGGAACCGCCTTGACATCCTTTACGAAGAGACAGAGAAGCTCTTCAAGGTGAGCAAGCCCAGCCGGGAGCTCTGCGAGCTTCGTAACATGATAAATGTGGCATACCTTATCATGCGTCAGGCAAGGGAGCGGAAAGAGAGCCGCGGACTTCATTTCACCGTAGACTATCCTCCGGTTTCTCATAAAGTAAAAAGAACTGAAAAACAATCGACATGACAAGAAAAAGATATTTTCTCCTCCTCTGGTGTGTGGCTGTCGTCATAGGCGCGTTTGCCGTGACCCCCACCGACAAGAAGCCGGATCTCAGCCACGACATGGCTGTCAACCGCAATCTCCAAATCTTCAATTCAATCGTAAAGCAACTTGAACTCAATTATGTCGACACCATTCGCCCCAAGGAGGCGTTTGATGCGGCAATTGATGCGCTGCTTTCCACCGTAGACCCTTATACGACTTATTTTGATTCCGAAGACCGCAAGGAACTCATGCAGATGACAACGGGGGAATATGATTTTGGCGGTATAGGAAGCTTCATAATGGAGAGAAACGGCTCAAGCTATATCTCAAGCCCGAAGGAGGGTGCGCCAGCGGCATCGGCCGGACTCAGAACCGGCGACCAGATAATACGTGTGGACAGTGTTGACACGAGCAACTTCGGCTCGGAGGGGGTCACCAAACTCCTGCGCGGAGAGATCGGAACTCCCGTCTCGGTCACCGTCAAGCGGCCATACGTCACAGACTCCATCATAACCGTCAACATGGTGAGAGCCAAACTCGGCGATCCTTCCGTGCCTTACTGGGGTGTGGTCGGTGGAAACACAGGGTATATCCGCCTGACCTCATTCATTGCCTCAACAGGCAAGGAGGTAAAGGAGGCGTTGGAGGCCTTCAGCAAGAATCCGGCTGTAACCCAGATTGTGCTTGATCTCCGAGGCAACGGGGGCGGACTGCTTGAAAGCGCGGTGGATGTGCTCGGAAATTTCCTCCCGAAAGGAACCGAAGTGCTTCGCACCAAGGGGCGCGACGGTAGAAACGAGAAAATCTACAAGACAACCCATACACCACTTTTCCCGGACATACCGTTGGCTGTGCTGATAGACGGAGGTTCGGCCTCATCTTCCGAGATAACCGCCGGGGCTCTTCAGGATCTTGACAGAGCTGTGCTTATCGGAAGCCGCAGTTTCGGAAAAGGGCTCGTGCAGCGCACGCTCAACCTTCCGTATGACGGTCTGCTGAAAGTGACGGAGGCGAAATATTATATCCCCTCCGGCAGGCTTATCCAAGCACTTGATTACTCTCATCGCAATGCTGACGGCAGCGTGGCTCCTACTCCTGATTCCCTGACGAACGTCTACCAGACTGCTCACGGGCGTGAGGTGCGCGACGGAGGTGGTCTGCAACCCGACATAAAAATCGACTGGAACAACTACAGCCGACTCACATATAACCTCGTGAGAGATTTCCAGACATTCGATTTCGCAAACCGCTACGCGAACACCCATGCATCCATCGATAGTCCGGAGACTTTCAAAGTTAGCGATGAGATGTATGCCGACTTTAAGAACAGCATAGACACCACCACCTTCAAGAGCGACCGTATATGCGAAGATCTCCTTGCCAAGATAAAGGATGTCGTGAAGACGGAAGGGTATATGAATGAGGAGACCGAGGCGGCCTTCGCCACTCTCGCCCCCTTGCTCAAGCAGGATATCAACAGGGAGCTTGATGCCAAACGAGAGGAAGTGGCCGACTATCTGGGTGGAGAGATAGTGGAGCGGTATTATTTCGGCAAAGGGAAACTCCGCTATGAGCTGACCAACGACAAGGCCATGAAAGCCGCTATGGATATCCTCTCCGACAAGGCGCAGCTCAACAAGACATTGGGTATTTCCGAAACCAAAGCCATTCCGGCGAAGAAAGGAAAGAAAAAGTAAGAATATGCAGTTGAAGGAAGCTGACGCCCTGTTTGCGACTCCGACCCGTGTGGGTGCGCTATGCAAGGCGATTGATGATAAAAAGATAAAGAGAATACGACTTAACGGACTGAAGGGGAGTGCTGCGGCACTCCTCTTCGCTGCTTTGCCCGAACGTAAGCAACCCTACCTGATTGTGGCCGACGATATGGATTCCGCCGGCTATATCTACCATGACCTCTGCCAGACAGCGGGAGCTGACAAGGTGGCTGTCTTTCCGAGCGGCTACCGGCGCGATATAAAATACGGCCAGCAAGACCCCCCTTCTCAGATTTTGCGCACAGAGACTCTGGATGCCTGGGGGAAGAAAGACCATCCCGTGTGGGTGGTGACCTGTCCGGAGGCGCTGGCGGAGAAAGTGCCCGCTCCCAAGGCACTCTCAGCAGCGACTGTGACCCTAAAGACCGGGAAAAAGGTAGAGATGGGGGAGGTGAGGAAACGCCTGCGTGAACTGGGTTTCAAGGAGGTGGACTACGTCTACGAGCCCGGTCAGTTTGCAGTGCGTGGCTCCATCATGGATGTCTACAGTTATTCCGGCGAACTACCCTACCGTATCGACTGGTTTGACGATGAGGTGGATTCAATACGTCTTTTCAATGTGGAGACACAGCTTTCCGAGAGGAAGATGGAGACAGTCTCTATCGTTCCCTCGTCGACCGCCGGGAGCGGAGAGGGGGGAGTGTCGCTGCTTGACTATCTGGACACCTCAGCCATGCTCTTCTGCCAGTCTGTGGAATGGCTGCGGAGCCGTGTGCGTGGCATTTCCGGAGAAACCCTTTCCGAGGCCGTGGTCATAACGGGGGAAGGAGACAGCGAAGCAATGAAGAATGTTGTCGACGCGGACGCTTTTGATGCCAAACTCGACAAACTGCGTCTTCTGGAATTCGGCAACAGCACCGCCGGGTCATTCTCTCCTGATGCGGTCATGGAGTTCGACACCATTCTCCAGGCTTTATATCACAAGAATTTCAATCTCATATCCGAGTCGTTCGGGAAATTCCTCGAGGAGGGGTATCGCATCATGATTCTGAGCGACACCCCTTATCAGAACGAGCGACTGAAGGCCATATTCGCCGACCGTGGCGACAATATCCCCTTCACTCCGGTCGAGCATACCATTCATGAGGGGTTTGTCGACAACGAGACTAAGATTTGCTTCTTTACCGACCATCAGATATTCGACCGTTTCCATAAATACAACCTGAAGAGCGACCGCGCACGCGGAGGGAAGCTCGCTCTCTCCCTCAAAGAACTCCAGCAGATTGAGGCGGGAGACTATATCGTGCATATTGACCATGGTATAGCCAAATTCGGCGGCTTGGTGCAGACCGATGCCAACGGCCATCCGCAGGAGATGATAAAACTCCTGTTCCAAAACGATGATATTGTGCTCGTCAGCATCCACGCCTTGCACAAGCTCTCAAAATACAGAGGGAAGGACGGAATACCACCGAAAATCAGCAAACTCGGTAGTGGTGCCTGGAACAAACTGAAAGAGAAAACCAAGAGTAAGCTCAAGGATATCGCCCGCGACCTCATAAAGCTATATGCGGCGCGTCGCAACGAGAAGGGGTATGCCTTTGCTCCCGACACATATCTGCAGCACGAGCTCGAGGCAAGCTTCATCTATGAGGACACCCCGGACCAGCTCAAGGCCACGAAAGAGGTGAAAGCCGATATGGAATCAGCGCGTCCGATGGATCGTCTTATATGTGGCGATGTAGGGTTCGGAAAGACTGAGATAGCTATTCGTGCGGCCTTCAAGGCTGCCGCCGACAGCAAGCAGACGGCTGTGCTCGTGCCGACCACGGTGCTCGCCATGCAGCATTACCACACCTTCTCCGAGCGACTGAAAGATCTTCCCGTCAGAGTGGAGTTCATATCGCGTGCCCGTAAGCCGAAGGAGGTGAAGCAGATTCTCGCTGACCTTGCCGACGGAAAGGTAGATATCCTGATAGGCACCCACAAACTGATAGGGAAAGGGGTGAAGTTTAAAGACCTCGGGTTGCTTATCGTAGACGAAGAGCAGAAATTCGGAGTGGCGGTGAAGGAGAAGCTGAAGCAGATGAAGGTGAATGTAGACACCCTCACCATGAGTGCCACCCCAATCCCGCGCACACTACAGTTTTCCCTGATGGGGGCGCGCGATCTCTCTTCGCTCAACACTCCTCCGGGAAACCGCCAGCCGATAGAGACAAATGTCTCCACATTCGACGATGAGGTGATTGCCGAGGCTGTCAATTTCGAACTCAGTCGCAACGGACAGGTTTTCTTCATATCAAACCGTATTGAGAACCTCACGACCATAGAGAATACGTTGCGGCGCCTTATCCCGGGGATAAGGATAGTGACGGCCCACGGACAGATGCCTCCCGAGAAACTCGAGCAGGCAATCATAGATTTCGCAGCACACGACTACGATGTGCTCCTCTCCACGACTATCGTGGAGAATGGAATAGATATGCCGAATGTCAACACCATCCTCATCAACAACGCCCATCATTTCGGTCTCAGCGAACTCCATCAGTTGCGTGGGCGTGTAGGGCGCAACAACAAGAAGGCGTTCTGCTATCTGCTGGTGCCCCCCGGAGCGCCGCTGACCCCCGAGGCACGTCGCCGTCTTCAGGCGATAGAGAATTTCAGCGACCTCGGTAGCGGCATCCACATAGCCATGCAGGATCTCGACATACGCGGAGCCGGAAACCTTTTGGGTGCGGAACAGAGCGGATTCATAGCTGATTTAGGTTATGAGGCCTACCAGAAGATTCTGAAGGAGTCTGTCATGGAGCTGAAGACAGAGGAGTTCGCGGATGAATTCGACGAGCTTGCCGGAGGGAAAGAGGAGGAATATGTGGCCGACTGCACCATAGAAAGCGACCTGGAGCTTCGTCTTCCGCCGGAATATGTGCCGCAGGAGAGCGAACGTATCTCCCTTTATCAGCAGCTCGACAATATGGAGACGCCGGCTCAGACTGAGGAATTCCGCCGTCAGCTCCGCGACCGTTTCGGTGCCATACCGGCGATTTCGGAGGAGCTGATAAAGGTAGTGCCTCTCAGGATGTCTGCGCGCCGTCTCGGCATAGAGCGTCTTGCCCTGAAAGGGGGGAAGATGCGCGTCTATTTCGTCGGAGACGACAACAAGGCCTACTATCAGAGCGCGGCGTTCGGGAAGGTGCTCAGTTTCGTGCAGTCAGATCCCCGCCGTTGCGAGATACGCGAGATAAAAGGGAAACGGTCAATACTCATTTCCGGAGTATCGACCGTTGCAGATGCGCTTGCTATCCTTGAAAAGATGGAATCTTTTAGGGTGTAGGCTCGAGCCTTGAGGTGATAGGTATCAGTTTCAAAATTCAAGTGCGTTTTCCTCGCGCCTTGAGCCTCGCGCCTCGCGCCTTGAGCCTAATACCTTAAAACTTGAACATGATTCGGGCCTGGATTATGTTGACGTGGCGTGGAAATTGCACGTCGCTTGCGCGCACGTTGGTGTAGCTGTAGCGCAGACGGGCTATCATGTATTTGTTGATGTAATAGTTGAACGTCACGGAGTAGTCGTTGGAGATACCGCCCATGATTGCGGCCTTGCAGTCGGAGGCGTTCATGTAATCGTAGCCTAAGACACACTCGAGCGTTTTTGGTTTCGGCGTGGCGAGACCCGCGTCGGCATGTGAGTAGGAATATTCGGAGTCTCCGAGCAGGAGGCAACGGACGAGTCCGTATGCACCCTGGGCTGTGTAGGAGTTGTAGCCTGTCTCACGCCAGATGTTCATGTAGTAGTATTGTCCTTCCAATGCAAATCGTCCTTTGGAAAGGAGCAATTCGGGAGTCATGCGGAACATCCCTTTGGAATTGTTTATACGCGCGGAAAGCATCGGGACAGTCTCTACTTTCGTAGGGAAGCCTGAGCTGTAGTTGAAATAACCTGTGGAAGTCTCTTTTACCCCCTCATCGTTTTCTACGGCAAGATGCTGAGGAGTCTGATACCAAGAAGAGAACCCTACCTGAGCAATCGCACCGGGTGTGCGCAAAGGTCGCCACACGAATCTTTCGACAGCGCCGATGCTTATCTTCCCCTGATTGCTTGGGCTTACAGTCAAGGAGTTTGGAGTCAGGACAGTCACCCCGAGGAAAACAGGCCCTCTGTCGTGTACGTACATGACGCCGATGTTACGTCCTGTAGCGTTGAGATAGCTGTCGGCTGTCGAAGCTATCATCTGAGGTTTCATGGAGCTTGATGTGGCCGAGTTCAGACCGAATTGCTGCACGAAATAACCGGCACGTATAAGATTATGCTCATCGTGAGTGTATTGGAAATAAACATCCTTCATGCTAAGGACGCCCTGACCGTAGCCTATGTCTATTTTAGCCGAGAATTTTCCATATGTGGCAGTTGCTCCGATACGCACATCAGGGATTGCCACGCCATCGGCGAAACCATCTTTATTCGGGAGGAACAAAGCGCCGTCAAACAGAGCGCGCCCCGAGGGTTTGATTGAGAATTTAGGTTGTAGGGAGTCGTTTTCCTCTGCTTTAGTTGTGGGGACAGTGGTTAACGCCATAAGGGCCAGAGCTGATAAAGCGTAAAGTTTGTTCATAGAGGTAAGATTTTCAAGGTTAAGGATAAGAAAGGTTAAAATAAACGAGTCATTACGTGAAAAAGAGTAATGATTAGTTATGAAAGTTTAACAAGTGGAAGCATTAAAAGTTTAGGGTTAAAATGTTAAAATCGCACAAAACGGGGTGTGCAAACGTTTATACCATATGAGGGAGGTGACCGATGAGGATTCTCCTCAGAACTATAACTATATCAAAAGAACCTGATGACAGATAAAGACACCGCACTGCCTGAGACAACCGACGAGGGTCGGATAGTGCTGCTGAAGAATATAATGAGCGCGTCAGTGGAGGGGTATGCCACCCGTCTCGACGATTGGAAGCGCGCTACCGGGATTGACCACCCGGAATGTGCTCATGAGATATGCGACCGCCCCGCGACTCACGGAGCGATGGCCATTCGTGCCTTTTCCGCAGACCGGAAGCGTTACATATATCCGGCCTGTGAGACGTGTGTGCGGCGCACGGAGATGCTTTATGTGAAGGGTCCGCTGGTAGTGATAAACGATAAATGAAATGGAAAACATCAATGGAGAAAAGGGTGGCATCTGCTGCATCGGCCATATCACCCATGACAAGATTGTGACACCGCGACACACGGTGCATCTGCCGGGAGGAACAGCCTATTATTTCGGACACGCGATGTCGCGCCTGGGGAAGGTGCCGTTCAATCTTGTGACCTCGCTTGCCGACTCAGACCTTTCCGCAGTCGAGGAGCTGCGAGGGGCCGGGATAGATGTGGAGGTCATTCCAAGCCGGGCCACGGTCTGTTTCGAGAATATTTATGGGGAAGATTACAATCACCGCACGCAGCGTGTCAGCGCGAAAGCCGACCCCTTTACGGAGGAGAAACTCTCCGGGGTGAGGGGGGAAGTGTTTCATCTCGGCACTCTCCTTGCCGATGATTTCTCTTTGGGGGTGATAAAGAGTCTGTCGCGCCGCGGGAGGGTGAGTGTGGACGTGCAGGGGTATCTCAGGGAGGTACGAGGCGAGAAAGTGGAAGCTATAGATTGGAAAGATAAGGAGGAGGCCTATCCTTATATAGATATTCTTAAAGCCAACGAGCACGAGATGGAGGTCTTGACCGGCTCGAGGGATGCAGTTGAGGCTGCGCGCCATCTTGCCGGGAAGGGAGTCAAGGAGGTTGTCCTGACATTGGGAAGCGAAGGTTCTCTTATCTATAGTGGCGGAATGGAGTATCATATACCCGCATTCCGACCGCGAGAAGTTGTGGATGCTACCGGATGTGGCGACACGTATATGGCCGGCTATCTCTACTGCCGTGAGCAAGGGAAGAGCATAACAGAAAGCGGCCTTTTCGCAGCAGCCATGTGTACGTTGAAACTCGAAGGAAGCGGGCCCTTCAAGGGAAGTGAAGAGGAAATAATGGAGGTATTGGAAAAAGGGGAAGGGTAAAAGGGTCTAAATTTTATTTTTAACATTTAGAATTTCCCGATTTAACACTTAGGAATAGGAAGGGGGGATATTATTTTGTAAATTTGCATCATTCCATTGGGAAAGTTAAAATAAATCCCTGTGGAGGCCAAAAATTCAAGGAGTGCTTATATACCTACAAATATAGAGTTTATAACTGCTGAGAAAGCGATTAGGTCATTCGACAGGTTGTGAAACTAAAGGATAATATAATTGCTTTTAGGAAACGTTATCGATTCCCTTGTGAAAGAGAAGAGATAATCCCTCCCGCGTTTGTTTCCACAGATGCAGAGGGGTTTGTTTCAAGAATCAATACTTGAATTTTGGTTATGGGGGGATGGTGTCTCTTTGTAGAGATGCCATCCTTTCCTGTCTTAGAGAGAAGGGTAGGGATTTCCAAAAAAACGAGATTCAGGGATTAGAGATTAGGCATAAACCAAATCTCTAATCCCTGAATCTTATAATTCTCTATTCAGTTATCCGGTGAGTGTGATATTCACGGAGGGAGCGCCACATCTTTACCGGTAGGGTACCCAGGGCATTTGCCGTTGGTACTATATTTAGGCTGAGCAAAATAAGGAGTATAGGGCATTCGCCGAATGCCCGGGCGATGCTGGAGGGTAATTTACTCGGTGGTTGAAGTTAGCATATTGTTGCGCCCGGGCATTCGGCGAATGCCCTTGGTACCCTATTACTCGTTGTATGAAGTTAGCATATTGCATCACCCGGGCATTCGCCGAATGCCCTAATTTCCATATTAGCGACCCTCTTCCGAGCCTACCTTCTAACACCTAACACCCAACTTACTCTTCGATTTCAACCTCGAAGTCGTCGCCGAAAAGATCTTCGTTGTCGGCATCCTGATCTGCTCCGAAGTCATCGTCAGAGTTGTCGGCGTCTTCCTTATCAGATTTTGAGGAACTTGATGCGCTCACTGCGAAAGGATTCCCTCCGCGGGCACGAGCCTCCTCACGCTTGGCGTTAAGGGTAGCGGTGATTTTCTCTTCCAGTTCAGCAGCTAATTCAGCATTCTCTTTAATCACTTTCTTCACAGCCTCACGCCCCTGTCCGAGCTTGGTGCCGTTGTAGGAGAACCAGGCGCCGCTCTTCTTGAGGATGCCATGCTCCACCCCGAGATCCACTATTTCCCCGGCCTTGGAGATACCTTCGCCGAACATGAGTTCGAATTCCGCTTTCATAAACGGAGGAGCCACTTTGTTTTTTACAACCTTCACTTTCGCAAGTCGACCGATGTTGGTATCCCCATCCTTGAGCATTGTTGACGGACGGATGTCAAGGCGCACTGAAGCGTAGAATTTCAGGGCGTTACCACCGGTAGTGGTTTCGGGATTTCCGAACATCATGCCGATTTTTTCACGAATCTGGTTGATGAAGATGCAGCAGGTGCGTGTGCGTGAGATAGAGCCGGTAAGTTTTCTCATTGCCTGGCTCATGAGGCGCGCGTGGAGACCGACGTTCTTGTCGCCCATCTCACCTTCGATTTCGGCTTTCGGAGTAAGGGCAGCCACAGAATCGACCACGAGGACGTCGATAGCACCGGAATTGATAAGCTGCTCGGCAATGTCGAGGGCCTGTTCGCCGTTGTCAGGTTGGGCTATGTAGAGGTTGTTGACATCCACACCGAGCTTTTCCGCATAGAAACGGTCGAAAGCGTGTTCGGCGTCGACTATAGCGCAGATGCCACCCTGTTTCTGAGCTTCGGCAATGACATGTATCGCGAGAGTGGTTTTACCGGATGACTCCGGACCGTAGATTTCAGTGATACGGCCACGTGGAAGACCACCGACACCGAGAGCGAAGTCAAGGCCGATGGACCCTGTAGATATAGTTTCCACATCCTGCACAGCGTCGTCGCCAAGGCGCATTACGGTGCCTGTTCCGAAGTCTTTTTCAAGGCGCCCCATAGCTACTTCCAAAGCTTTCCTCTTTTCGTCGAGGTCGCTTATACGTCCGACCGCGGGAGCGGATGCTGATTTCTTTTTTGCCATTTGTATGTTAGTTTTAATTATTATTCGAATTGATTACGGCCGGATGCCAACCGCACTGCAAAGATAATACAAATAAGGGGTAGGCGCATAATTTTTGTCGCTTTAAATTCTAACTCACCGCATTAAATATTCTTAACAAAACCTCTTTTGCTGCAAAATATTTGCAGTAAAAGAAAGGTAATGGGATAAGGAATTAGGAGTTAGGAGTGTGCAGCCGCTGGGAGGGCGTTCACTCCGTGAGCGCCCGGTGTGCTGGAAGGTATTATTTCGGGGAAGTAGATAGCATATTGTTTCGCCCGGGCATTCGGCGAATGCCCTTGGTACCCTATTTGTCCTTGGTGCTATATTTAAGGAGGGAGATTTGAGTCGAAGAAGTGTGTATCCTCCCGGTGTGTGAGGCGCAGGGGAAGGTAGCAGTGCGCAGAGGAAGTAAATACCAAGGAATGAGAGATTTTCTTTGGGAAAAAGTTGGTTGGAAGTAAAATTATTCATACCTTTGCGGAGTGAGACTTTCTCTATTCGATTTCGCTGCGAGGTAGTTGTGCCACAGAATTATATGGCTGGAATTCCGGGGTGCGGTGCAGGCAGGGGGAAATTGAATAAGGAGAGTAAACTTGCCAGAGTTAATTAAAAGCGTTATTCGTGAACATTCTTGCCATACAGATTACTCTTGCCATAAATCTGTCCGAATTGAGGCTTATCAATGAATAATGACCTGAACGGACGTAAACTGTATAGAGATTGAGAACAGATATAGTCTCCTACGCTTTTATTTCTTATCCTAACATCGTGTCGCCGTGAGGAGACAGGGACACAGCTAACAACAATCAACAATGATACGCATAAGAAATCTCATTCTTTTAGCGTTTTGTCTGCTGACGTATGGTTTGGCTCAGTCGCAGGAGTTTGTGGTGGGTGATTTCAAATATACCGTCACCTCCGAATCTGAGAAGCAAGTCAGTGTAGCTGCTGCCAATCCCTCAACTTTATCCGGAGAGGTGACAATCCCAGCAACCGTCACCAACGACGGGGTAGTCTACACCGTTACGTCTTTGGCTGATTCAGGATTCTTTTCATGTTCAAATCTTACAGGTTTGAATCTTCCTGAGACTATCACTTCAGTAGAACAGTATGCGTTCAGTAGGAGCGCCGCTTTTGTGTCTATAAATGTCAGTGAAGAGAACAAGTATTACTGTTCCGAAGATGGAGTGCTTTTTAATAAAGATAAAACTGAGTTGGTGCAATATCCAGCCGGAAGAATAGGAGAATACACTGTTCCGTCCTCAGTGCAGGTAATTGAGGAGTATGCTTTCCTCTACTCCAGACTTAGTAAAGTTACCTTACAGGAAGGTCTGAGGGTAATTAAGGGCAGAGCCTTTCTCAATAGTAATCTGACGGAAATTATTTTACCGGAATCGTTATCTTTAATAGGAGAATACGCATTTCAACTCTGCTCGAACCTTGTAGCTATCAACATACCGGCAGGAGTTGAAGAAATAGGACACTTAGCATTCGGTCAATGCAAGAGCCTGTTGGATATTAATGTTGCGGAAGAAAACAAACATTACAGTTCAGTGGATGGTGTCCTGTTCAATAAGGATAAGAGTACCCTTATCCAATACCCGGCCGGAAAGAGTGGTTCATACATTATCCCTAATACAGTAACGACAATTGCCCAAGGTGTATTTATAAATTCTAAATTAACAGAAATAACAATACCGGAATCTGTTACCAATATTGTACATCTGGCATTTGGTTATTGTAATAATTTAAATAAGATAATAGATTTGTGCAGCGAGCCGCAGATAATAGATGAGTATGTATTCGATGGAGTGCCTACAGACGCAACAGTGTATGTCCCCAAAGGTTGTAAAGAAGCATACTCACAGGCGGATAACTGGAACCGGTTCAGCAATTTCGTGGAACTCCCGGGAGCGGGAGATACCTTCACAGTAGGTGATTTCAAATATACTATCCTTTCAG
Source organism: Bacteroides sp. (assembly GCA_014801875.1). Taxonomy (GTDB): domain Bacteria; phylum Bacteroidota; class Bacteroidia; order Bacteroidales; family Muribaculaceae; genus Lepagella. The sequence goes on from JAAVDJ010000012.1 coordinate 47,434, forward strand.
ATACGGGACAGGATGTCAGCGTAGCCGCTGCTAACCCCACAACTTTATCCGGAGAAGTGACAATCCCTGCAACCGTCACCAACGACGGAGTGGTCTACACCGTTACTTCTTTGGCTGATAATGGATTCTATGATTGTTCAAATCTTACAACTTTGAATCTTCCTGAGACGATTACCTCAATAGGACAATCTGTTTCAGGTACAGGAGAGGCATTTGAGACAATAAATGTCAGTGAAGAGAACCGATTCTACAGTTCCGAAGATGGAGTCCTTTTCAATAAAGATAAGACTGCATTGGTTAAAATTCCAGACGGAAGAACAGGTGAATACACTGTTCCGTCCTCAGTTCAGATAATCGAGAATAGTGCTTTCGCCTCCTCCCGACTTAGTAAAGTTACTTGCCAGGAAGGTCTGAGGGAAATTAAGGATGGAGCCTTTGTCAATAGTAATCTGACGGAAATTATTTTTCCGGAATCGTTATCTATAATAGGAGTATCAGCATTTCAAAACTGCTCGAACCTCGTAGATATCAACATTCCGGCTGGAGTTGAAGAAATAGGAGGGTCTGCATTCGGTGAATGTATGAGCCTGTTGGATATTAATGTTGCAGAAGAAAACAAACATTACGGTTCAGTTGATGGTGTCCTGTTCAATAAGGATAAGAGTACCCTTATCCAATACCCGGCCGGAAAGAGTGGTCCATACATTATCCCTAATACAGTAACGACAATTGCCCAAGGTGTATTTGTAAGTTCTAAATTAACAGAAATAACAATACCGGAATCTGTTACCAATATTGTATGGGGAGCATTTTGGTATTGTGATAATTTAAAAAAGATAATAGATTTGCGCATTGAGCCTCAGGCAATAACAGGGGATGCATTTACCGGGGTACCGACAGACATACCGGTTTATGTACCCAAGGGTAGCAAAGAGGCATATTCACAGACTGAAAACTGGAACAGATTCAGCAATTTCGTTGAATTACCTGGGGCAGGGGACAGCTTTACAGTAGGTGATTTTAAATACACTATCCTTTCAGATACAGGCCAGGAAGTCAGCGTAGCCGCTGCTAACCCCACAACTTTATCCGGAGAAGTGACAATCCCTGCAACCGTCACCAACGACGGAGTGGTCTACACCGTTACTTCTTTGGCTGATTCAGGATTCTCTTCATGTTCAAATCTTACATGTTTGAATCTTCCTGAGACTATCACCTCAATAGGACAATATGTTTTCAGTACAGGAGAGGCATTTGAGACAATAAATGTCAGTGAAGAGAACCGGTTCTACAGTTCCGAAGATGGAGTCCTTTTCAATAAAGACAAAACTGAGTTGATAAAAGTTCCTGGAGGGAAAAAGGGTGAATATGAAGTCCCGGCCTCAGTCTTGACAATCGGCGAAAGTGCCTTCAATCGATCCTCTATCAGTAAAGTTACCTTACAGGAAGGGTTGACGGAAATTAAGGATTTTGCCTTTACACTGAGTGCCTTAAAGGAAATTAATTTTCCGGAGTCTCTATCTGTAATAGGTATGGAGGCATTTGTATCAAGTGAAGTAGAACATATCAACCTACCGGAAAATGTTACGGAAATCCGAAAATCTGCATTCTCCTTTTGTCCTCTCTTAGATATAAACGTTGCGGAGGGAAACGAAAATTACAGTTCAGTGGATGGAGTCCTTTTCAATAAGGATAAGAGTAGTCTTATACAATATCCGGCAGGAAAGGGGGGTACATACATCATTCCCGGGACAGTGTCGACAATTGGCATGAGTTTTATGGGTTCAAGTCAGTTGACTGAGATTACCATACCCGGTTCAGTAGCATCCATTGGAGAAAGTGCCTTTAGTTATTGCAGTGCTCTTGAGAAGATAATAGATTTGCGCAGTGAACCCCAGGCAATAACAGGCTATGTGTTTGACGGAGTACCTATAGACGCAACGGTTTATGTGCCTAAGGGAAGCAAAGAGGTATACTCACAGGCGGATAAATGGAACCGGTTCAGCAATTTCGTGGAACTCCCGGCAGCCGGCGATACATTCACATCCGGTGATCTTCTTTATACAGTCCTCTCCGTCGAAGATTTTGAAGTCAGCGTAGCCGCTGCTGATCCTAAAACCTTATCCGGAGAAGTGACAATCCCTGCGACTGTCACCAACGAAGGGGTGGAGTACACAGTTACTTCTTTGGCTGATGATGGATTCTCTTCATGTTCAAATCTTACAGCTTTGACTCTTCCTGAGACTATCACCTCAGTAGGACAGTATGCGTTCAGTATTGTTGCCGCTTTTGAGAATATAAATGTCAGTGAAGAGAACAATTACTTTAGTTCTGAAGATGGGGTGCTTTTCAATAAAGACAAAACTGAGTTGGTGCTATATCCTGCCGGTAGAACAGGAGAATACAGTGTTCCGGAATCTGTGCTGACAATCGGCCAACGTGCTTTTGCCCATTCACGACTTAATCAAGTTAGCTTACCGGAGGGTTTGACAAAAATAGAGGTGTCTGCCTTTGCCGGATGCGTTGCCCCTGAAATTATCTTGCCGGAATCATTATCTGTAATAGGAGATTATGCGTTTAATATATGCTCAAATCTTGTAAATATCAATATCCCGGACGGTGTTAAAAAAATAGGAAACTTAGTCTTTGATGGCTGCAATAGTCTCTTAGACATTACCGTGGAGGAAAGTAATGCAAATTACAGTTCAATGGATGGTATCCTTTTCAATAAGGATAAGAGTACTCTCATCAAGTATCCTGAAGGTAAGTTGGATGGTTCATACATTATTCCCAATACGGTAACGACAATTGAATGGTATGGGTTTGATCATTCACAATTTACAGAAATTACAATACCCGCTTCTGTTACCAATATCGGGTGGTACGTATTTAAAAATTGTGAAAATTTAAAGAAGATAATAGATTATAGCATTGAACCGCAAACAATAGATGCGAATGTGTTCAAGGACGTATCTGAGGATGTAACGGTGTATGTTGCCAAGGGTAGCAAAGAGGCATATTCACAGGCTGAAAACTGGAACAGATTCAGCAATTTCGTGGAACTTCCGGCAGTCGGGGATACCTTCACCTCAGGAGACTTCCTTTACACCGTCCTCTCCTCCGAAGAATTTGAGGTCAGTGTAGCCGCTGCTGATCCGGAAGCTCTTGCGGGAGACGTAGAGATACCTGCTGTGGCAGACAATGAGGGGTTGAGATATACCGTTACTGCACTATCCGGCTACGGCTTCAACTCATGCTCCAATCTGAGAGGACTGACTATTCCGGCGACAGTCACAACCATCGGTCGGTCAGCTTTCAGCACAAGCAAGACATTTGAGTCGATAGAAGTGAATGGGGAGAACAGTGTCTACAGTTCTGCCGAGGGAGTTCTCTTCAATAAGGATAAGACAGAATTATTGACTTGTCCTGCCGGAATCAAAGGTGACTACAGTGTACCTACATCAGTCCGGAATATAGGTGCTGACGCGTTCATGAGTTCCTCTTTGAGCCGAGTTGAACTTCAGGAGGGGTTGAAGACAATAGGAAACTCAGCCTTCTTCGCAGCCGCACTGACTGAAATCACTCTACCCGAAACTCTGACAACCATCAGTAGTTACGCATTCCAATCGTGCCATAATATAGAGACAGTCACTATTCCGGCTTCCGTGTCGGAAATAGGCTCGGCAGCGTTTGATGGGTGTCTGAAGCTTACCGATATAGAGGTGGCTGAAGATAACGACAGCTACAAGTCACAGAATGGCGTGCTTTATGACAAGGAGATGCACACTCTCGTTCAATTCCCGGCCGGGATGAGCGGAGCATTCATTATCCCGAATACGGTCAAGACCATCTCAAGTAACGGATTCGGGAGTGCCTACAACCTGACGGAGGTCACAATCCCCGCCTCAGTTGAAAGCATCGGCAGCAGCGCATTCCTCTATTGCCGACTACTCAAGAGGATAATCAATCTCAACAGCAATCCTCAGGCAATAACGGCGAATGTCTTCACAGGTGTTCCTACAAACGCAACTCTCTATGTGCCGATGGGTTCCGTGGAGAAATATTCGGAGGCAGAAGTCTGGAGCATGTTCAACGACATCGTGGAGATTGGTGAAGTAAAAGTAACTCTCAGCAGCGAGTCGCTCATACTAATTCCTGAAGATGAGGCAGTGCTGACTCCGACAATAAGCAACGAAAGCTATGTCGAGATAGTATCTGTGGAGTGGGAGAGCAGCGATCCCACGGTAGCGACCGTAGGCAGCGAAGGGGATGTAAAGGCATTAAAGGATGGCAAAGCAGAGATAAGATGTATTGTAACAGACAGCAACGGCGAGACCTGTACAGCCGTGTGTCAGGTTACGGTCGATTCGTCAACATCCGTCGGAATCGTGAATGCTGAAATCGATTACACAGCACCCTATGAGGTCTATAATCTTGAAGGGAGGTATGTCGGAAACGATACAAATGAATTGTCCAAAGGAATGTATATCGTTCGTCAGGGCAATAAGACGAAGAAGATTCTTGTGAAGTAAGAATTCTCATCTACAATAAAAACGGAGGCTATCGATATCGATAGCCTCCGTTTTTATTGTAGGAAAGGGTAAGGCGGAGCAAAATAAGGAGCTTAGGGCATTCGCTTCGGGTCGGGCTCGACGTGTCCTCACTGGGAGGGCGTTCACTCCGTGAGCGCCCGATGTGCTGGAAGGTATTATTCCGGGGAGGGAGTTAGCATATTGTTCTGCTCGGGCATTCGGCGAATGCCCTTGGTACCCTATTTGCCGTTGTATGAAGTTAGCATATTGCGACGAGGGTGTGATATAAAAGGGGGAGGAAAATGGAAAAAATGCAAGGGGAGGGGTGAAAATCAAACATTTTTTGTAACTTTGCAGTGTCCACTTTTTCAGGTCAGGTGGGAAAACAGAGAAAACGCGATAAAAATGAAACCGGAAATATCACAGCGTGGGTATGAGATGCCCTCATCGCCCATACGTAAACTTGTCGGTGCTGCCAGAGGGGCTGAGCGCCGAGGCGTGAGCGTGTATCGTCTTAATATCGGTCAGCCGGATGTGCCCACACCTCCACAGGCAATCGAGGCGTTACACCATATCGACCGTAAGGTGCTTGAATATTCACCCTCTGAGGGAATAGAAAGCTTACGCGACAAAATGTCGGACTATTATGCCCGTTTCGGAATGTCGATAAGTCCGGATGAGATAATCGTCACTTCCGGCGGCTCAGAGGCTGTGCTTTTCGCCTTCATGGCCTGTCTTGATCCGGGAGATGAAATAATCATCCCCGAACCGGCCTACGCCAACTATATGGCGTTTGCTATTTCCGCAGGTGCTGTAATAAAAAGTGTCAATGCCCGGATAGAGGATGGTTTCCGTCTGCCTCCGGTCGAAGAGTTCGAGGCTCTGATTACCCCTCGCACAAAAGGTATCCTTATCTGCAATCCTAACAATCCTACCGGCTATATCTATTCCGAAGAGGAGCTGATGAAGATAGCCGAGATTGTCAAGAAACATAATCTTTTCCTCTTTTCTGACGAGGTTTACCGGGAATTCTGCTATACGGACAAACCCTTCATATCTGCTATGTCGTTGCCGGGGATTGAGGAGAATGTCGTGCTGATAGATTCTGTATCGAAACGCTACAACGAGTGTGGCATACGTATCGGAGCTATCGTTACTCGCCATAAGGAACTTCGGGCAAATGTGATGAAATTCTGCCAGGCACGTCTTTCTCCGCCGTTGTTGGGCCAGATTGTGGCGGAAGCTTCCATATCCACTCCGGAAGACTATATGCGTTATGTCTATGAGGAATATCTTCGCCGGCGGAATTTTCTTATTAAGCGTCTGAACGAAATTCCCGGAGTGTATTCCCCGATGCCGATGGGTGCATTCTATACGGTGGCTTCTCTTCCGGTGGAAGACGCGGATGATTTCTGTAAATGGTGTCTGGATGAGTTTAGCCATGAGGGCCACACCATATTCATGGCCCCCGCCTCCGGTTTCTATACAACCCCCGGGGAGGGGCGTAATCAGGTGCGTCTTGCCTACGTGCATGAGATAGACTATCTTGCCGGAGCTATGGACACACTCGAAGCCGCGCTGGAAGAGTATAAGAGAGTAAGGAATAAGGAATAAGGAATAAGGAGTGAGGAGTGAGGGAATATAAAAAGAAGAGTGGAAGTCGGCAGGTTTCCACTCTTCTTTTTTGTGGGAAGCGGTCTTAATGATTATAAAGTTTCCTTCTTTAACCATATTCTGAACAGTGGATCCTTTATAAAATACTTTGTGCTTCGTTTTACAGAGCTATCCTTTGTGATGATGCCCTTTTCCTTTAGGATTTTTAGATAAGGAGTCAATATACCGGATGTCAGTCCGCTGGCTTCTCTGATATCTGGGACAGTCATATCTTTTTTCGAATTACTTAGAATATTCAGAATATGTTGTGAGTTCGTAGGTAGATTGTTGTATATGTCTCTGTATATAATGGAATAATATGATAGAAGAAGATCTAAATCGTCCTTTGGATTACTACCTGCTTCAATGATATTGGATATGATTTCCACCGAATTTATGGTAGGTGGAACAAATTTAAACATAGTTGAGACTCTGTCAATATAATTATCGCTAAATATCCGGGTCAAGTCTCCATCAGTAATTGGTGGTAAGTGAATCTTCTTAAGACCTTCAAAGAATGGAGCCTTATATTCCGTCAAGGCAGGAATTAGTTTGCTTACATTGGCTATCATCATGGGAGCACCTTCATTATATAGAAACCTGCGGAGGCGGAACTGTTCCTCGTAAGAACAGCGCTTCAAAAAATAATCGAGGTTATCTATGATAAGTATTGAATTACCAGAGACTTGTCCAATGATATCAGAAGAACTGAATATGAAACGGCCATCAACCCAAACAAAGTGTAAGGTCGGGTATTTTGTTATCAGACGTCTGAATAATGTAGTCTTCCCGGATCCTTGCTGACCAATAACCAATACTGGCTGTGGTATGGAAGATCCGATGTTGCCATCAATTTCACCGCAGATAGCATTGAAAGCATCCGAATTTGCGATGAATGAGGAAATTGTGTTTGGTTGGACACTATATCCCATTATTCAACAAATTTAGAATACCACCATTTTTTCAGCAACGGAGAGTGAAATCTCCTTATGCCCCCGGATACTCGCATGATATAACCATCATGTTCAATCATATTGAGAATAAGACTAAACTTTGTGTTGGCATTAGCCACTGGCTCATTGATGAACTGAGCAAACATATCAAGCAGTTCCCCTCTTGATAAACCATTGTCGGACAGACTTAGGGCATTAAGAAGTAATTCTGCTCCTTCTTTGAATCCGTTATACTCTGCGAGACGTTCATACCAAGTACTTAGATCATCAGTGTGTGCCAGATAATCAAAGGCAGAGTCAACCATCTGTTCAGTAATGCCTTTCTTTACATCTGGATAATTCTTTATTGTAGTGAAAAGCAGTTGGATGAAATATGGTATGTACCATTCAGTCTTGTCAAGAATATATTGGACTGTATTTCCGGTAATGGGTATGTCCAATGAATCTGACAAAGCAAGAATCAATCCTTCTGCTTCTTCCTGTGATAATGCATCAAAATCAAAGGAAACCATATCGTTTATGGTCATGGATAGATTCCTCATGCTTGTGAAGTTGTGGAGTCCGACGGAACCACAGAATATCCACCTGATCTTTGTTCCGGAGACTTGTCTCAGACTTCTGAACCAATTAAGCAGGAATCCGGCGTTCTTGTGGGATGGATCTTCTTTGTCAATTATATTGAGGAATAGAGGAAGTTCGTCGATGATGATTAGAGTATCCTTTGTATGATCGATGGCATCGGATAAAGAGGTGTATAGATTTTGAGAAACCTCTGGCCGTGAGAAGTCAAGTTTGATGGGGCCAATCCCTTTTACGCCCTCGAATAGGCGGTTGATGAATCCACCTGCTACTTCGGCTGCTTGACTCCAGATTTTAGATCTGTCAAACTTGCTGATGAGAGTATTGAGAAATTCATCTTGTGATTGTATCCCTTCTAAGTCGATATACACACAAGTCCATCCTGTGGACTCTTTATCCTCGACAAGTTTTTTGGCAAATGATGATTTGCCTATTCGTCTTGGAGCAGAAAGAACCAAGGAATGGTTTGTGTCAAGGAACTCATGAGCATGAGCGAGTTCTTTGGATCTTCCATAGAAGTCTTCACCGGTTACGGGTGGACCTACTTTATTTGATATAGCCATATAGTATTACAGTGTTTGTTATTACAAAGGTATAGAAAATATTTTATATAGAAAAACTTTTCTATATAAAATATTTTCTATATGATGCCCTATATCTGGTATATCGTTGGGATATGCCACTTATGAAGGGGTGTTGTTTGAAGTATTCATCTTTCAGTTTCCGAGTTCACGTCGATGTTGACGCAGGGCGGCGTATTTCCGAGGAATGAGTTTGCGCTATTTGCGTTTATGAGAAAAGGGTTATTGACATGAAGTAAAACGAAATATATAATCACAAACGGCGCGAATCCAACCGATTCGCGCCGTTTGTGATTTCTATTTTCTTGAGGCTTGGAGCCTTATTTAGCATCGATGTCTTTCAGAAGCTCCTTTACGGCTGTCTCNATCTGAGAGTCAATTCCTCGGATTACGTCTGCGGGAAGATTGTCAACCTTGATGTCCGGCTCAAGCTGAGTGTTTTCAAGGACAACACCTTCGTTTGTGCGGAAGGCNACCACCGGAATACCGAATACCATCTGAGGATCCTGAAGNGTAATCCAGTTGACGGAAGACATGGTTCCGGGCACCGGCATACCGACCACCTTACCCATCTTCTTATGCTGATAGACCCAGGGNGTGCCGTGGGCATTGCTGTAGTTTGCTTCTCCTGTNACCATTATGCTGGGACGATTCCAACGGCGAGAGGGGAATTCCGCNGACTTGCGTCCGTGGATTTCCTGAGTGAGATATTTCTCACCGCTGAAGAGCACCTCGATATCCTCGTGGAGACGTCCACCNCCGTTCCAGCGNGTGTCGATGACGATACCGTCTTTGTCGATATATTCACCCATCACTTTGGCATATATTGTGCGGAAACTGTCGTCGCTCATCGAGCGGATATGCACATAGCCGAGTCGGCCACCGCTGAGGCTGTCTACGAGCTGTTCGCGTCCTTTCACCCAACGCTCATAGAGAAGGTCAGACATTGCTCCGGAAGATATTGGAAGAATCACTTCCTCACTTTCACCTGCCGCACCCTTGAAGCCTACGAGAGTCTTCTTCCCNGTGATGCCGTTAAGAAGCTGAGACCAGTCTGAATCGGCGGTTATCTTCTCGCCGTTGATGGAGGTGANGATATCTCCGGCTTTAAGACGNGTTGTCGCACGGTCGAAGGGACCTCCGGCCACAATCTCGCTTACTCTTCTTCCGTCNCCTTCATAGGTCTGATCGAAGATAAGACCCAGAGACGCAGTGCTCTCCTTGGCGGGAGCCGCGTGGAAACGTCCGCCGGAGTGTGAAACGTTAAGTTCGCCGAGAAGCTCGCTGAGAAGGCGTCCGAAGTCGTAGTTGTTATTGATATGGGGGAGGAAACGACGGTAGTTGTCNACATACATTTTCCAATCCACAGGCATCTCAGGGAGAAGGAAACGCTCCTGAGCCTCGAGCTCCACATAGTCGAGCATAGCTTCACGCTCTTTTGCACGGTCGAGTTTCATTTTCCCGGACATATCCACACGTTTCAACTCCTTTGATTTTGGATCGAATTTCTGCACTTGCGCTCCGGCAAGGAATATATTGCCGTCGTTGTCTCTCTGGAGTCTTCCGACACGTCCACCGATTTTCTTGACGAGGGAAACGTCNCCCTTTCGGAGGTCCTTCTTCCATAGGTCAGCCCCTTTCTCAAAAGAAGCNATATAATAGAGGGTCTCGCCATCTTTGGATAGGGTGAAGGCTCCGAGATTGGAGGAGTTGGGTGTGAGGCGGACAATGCGGTCTTCGATACCCTCACGGTCAATCTTCACGCTCTTGTCTTCCTTAGGAGCGGCTNCCTTGGCATCATCCTTTTTCCCTTTCTTACCNTTCGCNTCAGCATTCTTGTCTTTTGNGTCGGCATTTTTCTTCTGCTGTTTCTCCACATCTTTCAGGAGGGCGAAATCCTCTTCAGAAAGACGGAAACGGTCATACGCNTCCTTGTTGAGGAAAATCATCATCACGTCGTTCTGCGACCCCCAGGAAGCATGGTTTCTCATGCCGAAACGCTCGCTTGAGAAAAGGATNGCATTTCCGTCAGGGCTCCAGANCGGATCCCCGTCGAAATAACCGGTTTTGGTCAGAGGAATCAGCTCGGCGGTAGAAGCGTTGATTATAGCTATGTCGGTGTATGGCTCATGGAGAGGGTTCATCACTTCCAGAGCGAGCCAACGGCTGTCAGGACTCCACGNCATATTGTAGTTTCCGTTGCGATAGTTATTGACCGGCTCAGGGGTTAGGGTCGTGACCTTCTTTGAGGCAAGATCCATCACCTTCAATATATTGCGGTCTTCAAGGAATGCCATTTTCTTTCCATCGGGAGAAATGACAGGATAGTTACGCTCNTTACCGTCGTCTTTGAACATCGGTTCCTCCTCAATGAGGGTGGCATTGGAGAAATTGGGATCATCTCCACGAGCTATCTTCGCACGGAAGATTTCCTGTTTGCCGTTTCGACGGGAGGTATAATAGAGCGTTTTTCCATCCTTACCCCATGAGATTTCCTCTTCGATCGCGGGAGTGTGGGTAATCTGTTTTGTGGAGGGGTATTTGACGGATGTCACAAACACTTCTCCACGGTTAGTNAAAGCCANCTGCTCTCCGTCGGGNGAGACAACAGCTCCGGAGCCCCGTGAGAAGGAGATNGTCTCCGGTTCTTCAATATCGGCGTCAGCAATCTGTATGTTCAATTTGGAAGGGGTCCCTCCCGGGGTCATAGTGTAAAGCTCCCCGTTNTATGTGAAGGCGAGAAGGTCGTTGCCACCCCTTGAAAGATAGCGCACGGGGTGAGTNGTGAATGAGGTNAGGGCTTTAGGNGCACCCCCCGCAGCGGGCATAGCATAAACGTTGAAAGAGCCCCCGTCGCGTTCGCTCAAGAAGAAGAGAGTGTTGCCGTCGGCNGAGGGAGCCGGGTCACGATCTTCTCCGGCGTGGTTAGTGAGGTTTATGAATTTTCCGTCTTTGGAGTCATAAGTCCATAGGTCGCGGGTGATGGAGGAGGTGTGGTGTTTGCGCCATTTNTCTTCTCCACCNTTCACACCCTCATACACGATTTTGGAAGAAGCAGGNATGGTNCTGATATTATTAGCTGCCACCGGCACAATCTGAGTATATCTTCCACCGGTCACAGGCACGGAGTATATTTCCGACATACTTTTGACNGGTCCGAGCGCGCTTTGNGCGGGGTCTTCGATAACAGCTGTGAAGATGATGGATTTACCATCAGGNGTGAAATTCTGCGGCACCTGGGCTGCGGAGTTGAATGTGAGGCGTTTCTGGCCGGAGCCATCAGCATTCATCACATATACATCCAATCCCCCGTTGCGGTCTGAGGCGAAAGCGATTGTCTTGCCATCGGGGCTCCAGACGGGTTTGGCTTCAACAGCGGTTCCGTCNGTGAGTCGTAAGGCGGTTCCACCGGTGACAGGCACGGTGTATATGTCGCCTTTGTATGCGAAGGCCACTTTCGANCCGTCAGGNGAGAGCATGACGTCAGAGACCCACATGGGAGCGACGGCAAAAACCGGAGAGGCGGTGGCAGCAAGAAGAGCCGCCAGAATAATTTTTTTCATGATAAATAGGATTGAAATATCGTGATAGCGACTCGCGCCGCTGATGATAGGGTTGTCGCTCCAAAATTATGCAAAAAAAATGAGATTGCAAAAAGATGCATGAAAAATCATGATGNCATATCAAAAAGTTATGCAATGAAGTTGTAACAACTTCAATAGGGGGACGACCATCNTACAATCTGATTCCTCTATCTTTCGATAGTCAATCGTTATTGCAAGTCGAGGCGGCGTTCCTGGAAAAAACGTCGGGTGAAGAGGAAAAATATGATTGCCCCGGCTGTTTGCATTATNGCCGCGCCCCAGAAAGCTGCCGAATAGGAGATATATTCGAGGAGGATCCCGCCGCCAAGGATTCCGAGCCCCGTCCCGACATCCCATGCTGTGAGGATTGAGGAGTTGGCTGTCCCTCTTTGGTCATTTCGGGCAATCTTTATGAACATATTCAGAAAAGCGGGATACATATGTCCGTTNCCAAGACCGATTAGCAGGGCGGACGTATAGTATGNCCAAGGATGCTCCACAAGCGCGAAGAGTGTGTATCCCACGACAGAGAGGAGAACCCCNACGGCNGCATTTTCCACTATTTTACCCTTAGCGAGCGCTTTCGAACCTTGCAGACGAGAGGCGAAGAGCCCTAACGATAGAATCATGAAGAAGAGGCCGGTTCCGTCAGTAATGCCCACCACTTCCTTGCCATAAATAGCGACGTAGTTTGCCATGATACCCCAGCAGACGGAGAAGAAGACTATGTTCAGAGCCAGCAGCCATCCNCGAGTCAGGAAGAAACGGTCGAAACTCATCGGGGGTTTCTCCTTGACTTTTTCACGTTTCGGAAGTTTTATCGAAGAGACGGTGAGAAACCCTATGCAGGCAGTAGCGAGCGCAATCCAGAAGAGGAGGGTGAAATTNCCGGTTGCTCCGTATATCCATATTCCGACGGAAGGAGCGAAAGCCATCGCGAGGTTATTGCTTAGACCATAGAACCCGATACCCTCGTTTCTCCGGGAAGAGGGTAGGGAGTCGATCGCGACTGTAGAATTGGCCACTGTCACNGCTCCGAAGGGAAGNCCGTGGAGAGTNCTGACAATNGCGAAGAGAAGGATGGTTCCGGCTCCGATATATCCGGTGAAGAGGATGAAGAACACAAANAAACAGATTGCGAGCACACGCTTACGATCAAAAGTGTCGACAATGAATCCGCTGAAAGGGCGCACGAGGAGAGCAGCGACGACGTAGCCGGAAAGGACNAGACCCATGAGATCTTTGTCGGCTTTGAATTGCTCGTCGAGATAAATGGGCAGGAGAGGGGTGAGGATATAAAAGGAGAAGAAGAGCATGAAATTGCCNACCATCGCCTTGTTGTAGTTTTTGTTCCAAAGGCGTTCCATCTTGTCGGGTGTTTTATTAGTCATCATCATCTTAGCCATTATCATCGGGGGTGAGACGGTCGTCGAGCATACGGTCCATATATGACTGAATTATGGNCTTCAGCTCCTTCTCCATGATTTTCTGCTCTTCGATTTTTCCGGATAANTTTCGCTCCATCAGATGATCGTTGATNTCATAGACCCCGATGGTTTTTTCTCCATCGAAAAGGAGGATATAGCCGTATTTGACGTATTGGTAAGTATTGTTTGTGTAGTTTACCGCCCAGGTGTCGACCGAGGGGGTGGAGAACAGGTCGCAGCCATAAGCGACATATGGACGNTCGTAGCCGATATGGTTNAGGAGAGTCGGCATTATGTCGATTTGCTGAGCAATGCCATCACGCTCGCCGGGAGCAATTTCCCCGCTCGGATCGAAGATTATGATAGGACCGTAGAACGCACCGATACTGCTGCGGTATTCGTCATGGTCGCGCATNTTGGTGTGGTCGTTGGTAATGACGAAGATAGTGTTGTCATACCAGGGTTGTTTTTTTGCTGTGGCGAAAAATTGCCTGAGGGCGAGGTCAGTGTAGCCGACAGTAGGGTGTATCTTCATTGTGCCCTGTGGAAANTTCCCTTTATATTTTTCCGGGAGGTTGAAGGGATGATGGTTGGAGGCNGTGAATATGGCCGCCATGAAAGGCTGCTTCATATCCGACATCTGGAGAGCGAAATATTGCATGAAAGGCTCATCCCAGATTGCCCAGTATCCATCGAAATCGGCATCACCGTTGAAACGGGAATCAGAAGAGAAGTCTTCACGACCGTGATAGCGTTTGAACCCTATTGATTTCGCGAAACCGTCAAACCCCATGCTTCCCGTTCTTGCACCATGGAAGAAAGCCGTCTCATAACCTATCCGGTCAAGAGCTCCCGGGAGGCCTTGCAGATGATTGACAGCCTGGGGAGTGACGATAAAGGGGCGCACGAACATCGGGATTCCGGCGAGGATGCTCGGCATTCCGTCGATGCTTTTCTGTCCATTGTCGTATGAGTATTTCCAGTAGGCGGAATGATTCAACAATGAATCCACGAAAGGTGTGAACCCTTTGTAATCGCTCCCGAGAAGATCTTTGTTGAGCGCACCGATATACTCTTTGCCGAAGCTCTCGATGATGAAGATTACGATGTTTTTCTTGCGGAGGGGGACGGAATCAACGGGAGCATGGAGGGGGGTGAATATCTTTTCCGCATCGGCAGTGGAGGGGAAGTAGCCGGGATGATGGAAGGGGACATTCCCTATCGAGCGAATCATGGAGAAGGGAGTGTTGAGCACGAGAGCCGTCTCCACCGGATGCTCTGTGAAGGCATTGGCGTTAGAGATGGCGATGGGGCGGATGTCTCGGTGTCTCCAGCCCCCTATGGGAGCTGTCACGAGAAGAGCGGCCGCAGCGACAAAGGAGAGTATACCCCCCCATTTCCATACGGGCGCCTCCTTGCGGCGTTTCATCAGGCGATATCCGATATAGAGGAGAGGAAAAGCCGCGATGTAGTTCTGCCAATGGGTGAACAGACCTCCACGTATTCCGGTGACGGCGATTGTGGCCGCAAGGATGAGGCTTAGGGTGGAGAGGATATAATAGCGCGGCAGGGATTGACGCTTTATGTCCATCTTGGGGGAAACATATAGTTTCCACATTCCCCAGAGCATGAGGATGAAGAGGATTACGAGATACCAATGTCTCCCCAGCTCAACCAAGATTATTTTTCCAAAATTCTCAGAGCCAAATTCGCTGAACACACTCCAGGAGGTCCGTTTGAGCGTATAATTGAAATATACGGAGTCTGCAAGGTTCACCATCAAAGCGATAGCATTTATGACGATAAAGACCACCTTGCAGAAACGATACCACGAGGGTCGCTCCTTGAGATGTATCGGAAAGAGCATCAGAAGGATGTAGAGGGCGTTTGTATAGAAAATTCCCGGAGTGTCAAAACGCAATCCGGCAAGGAAAAGATCAGGAATGCGACTGTCTGCGAACGCTTGCGCAAACCATGATCTGTTCTCAAGGAGAAATTCCAGGCGCGCTAAGGAATAGACCACATACACCAGGACGATGTTTGCGGCCGTAGCGAGGATGGGAGACAAAACTGAAGAGGAGGGGAAAAGAGACTTGCCTTTCATGATGTCATAAAAAAGATTTATTCTTTGTTTTGCCCCATCAAAATGTCGGGGGAATAGTCTTGGAATCAGAGAAGCTGCAGGAGATGCAGTTCGTCTTGAATCTCAAGGCCGGAGAGAGCACGCTTGCGGGAAAGCACACGTGCGAATTCATCCACGGCGGGATGCAGTCGGGGATTGTTGAAAAGGCGACGCATCCGAATCATGGCAGTGTTGTAGAGATGTTCGATTTCATCTTCCTCCAATGCGCAAGTGTCGCGACCTTCACGTTCCACTTCGCGGTAAATCTCGGACATCACCTCTTTCGGCGCCTCCTCCTTCATTCTCACCAGGGAGCGAGCCATTATGTTGGAAAGCACCATGGAGGTCGTGATATGGAAATTATTCACAAGATTATCCCAGACAGCCTTCGGAGAGAGGGTCGGATTTCCGGGGAAGTAATATTCATGGGAGAATTCCACCATAGGCCCGTCGGAGTCGAGATTCACTTCAACGATACGGTCTGCGGCGTGAAGACTGGCCAGGGAGATTACCATTCCGGCCAAACCGTATGCACGGTCGTCTTCATTGAGATATGTCAAGGTTAAAGTCTGTTGGCTCATGTATAATGCTGTTTTGTATTCAACAAATGTTCCCGCTCCTTGATAGGCGCGGAGCGGTCTCTATCATAATCAACGGCTGAGAGGGTGAGTTGGTTTAAAAGAGGATTTTGACTCCGCCGATGATGCTCAGTCCCTGCGTCGGGAGGAGAGGAAGAAAGGAATCGTGGCGGTTGAGGAGATTGTCTGCCTGCATCCAGATTGAGAAATTGGGATTGAACTGCCAGGCAGCCGCGAAGTTCAGCACGCACAGGTCGGGGAGTCTCAACCCTACGAGGCGACTCTTCCCTCCGCCGTTGATCGACACGGAAGGGATAGTCTCGGTGGTGCGAGTGTAGATTTCCCTTACACCCCTGTAGTCGTAAGCCACTGTCAGGCGCAGGGGGGAGATGGGAGACACCGACCCTTCGGCACGCGCGGTCAGGCGCGGTCGGTCATAGCCGTTGAAGAAACCTTTCTTACCGTCCTGAGGTTGCCAATCTATTGCTCCATTGAGAGAGAATATCGATGAAGGCTCATACTTCACTCTCGCACCCAGGCTGAAGCCATGAATGTCGAGCCCCTCCTTGTCGAAAGAATACAACAGGTGTTCCCCTGCGGTAACACTTTCCTGCATCGCGGGGAGGGGATTCATGCCATAGTCAGTCCAGGCCGTGTACCATCCTCCGAGCGGGATATTGCGGGATGAGCGGAAAGCACCGTGGACATCCATCGAGAATCCGGCGAACGGCCCGAGATTGATGCCGAATGCAGCGTCGAGAGGGGTATAGGAAGGTCGGGTGGAGACCAGAGCCGGCATCATGTAATAATCGTGTTCGCGGAGAGCCGCGAGGGTATTGAGGGTAGTGCCGCCGAGGGCGTTGAGATATATGCCCACTTTTCCTGTCTGCACGGCAAACCTCACATCGGGAGCGAAATGGAAGAGGGAATACCTGTGTCCCGACTCTCCGGCGCGTATAGCCACGTCGATATCCGCACCCAGCTTGATGTCAAGCAATCCACGTGTAAACCGATAATAGGGGGTGAGAGTACCGACGGCATATTTGTTAGGTCTTGAGAGCCTCAGGTCGTCAGAAATGTAGAAGACCGATGTCGGTCCGCCGTAGAGAAGTATGTCCAGTTTGGCATCCAGTCCGATTGAAGAGCCGTTGTCCCAGGGCATACGCAGATTCGCTCCGAGCTTGATGTCAGTCTCGCGCGTACCCTTTGCGGCAGGGCGGTCTGAAGCCGCACCGAGCGGGAGAGCGCGGAATGCGAAATGACGCACCCCGGCAGAGAGGGCATAGCTGAAAGATGGTTCCGGACGCAAACGCGAACGCCAGTTTACGAGCACCGAGAGGTCGTTTAGAGTCTGCGAAGGGGCTGAGAGGGTCTCTCCGGGGCGCGGAGCGGGGTTAAACCAGCCGTAATAGTCGAAAGCGCCTAAATGATAGTCAATGGCCGCATCGAGCCTGCCGGCACCCTTGAATACGTGTGAGGCGTAGAGGCCGAGAGATTCGTCATATCTCCACTGCTTCACTCCGTCTGAGGCATCGCTCATCTCAGGCTTCCAGAGAGAGGTGGAGTTGTGCTGAAGGCGCACACCGAACAAAGTCGTGTTATTGTCGATTATCCGATAGCCGGCGCTAAGGGTCGAGTTGAGCCAAGAGCCCGCACCCAGTTCAAGATACCCTCTCTTGTCGTCGATTATGCGGGAGGCATTCCATCCCGTTGCCGGGAGGGGCATCAGCATCGGTGTAAAAGAGGCGGCAACCCCTTTCGCATCGTAAGACAAGGGTGAAGAGGGGAGGGAAAGCTCCACAGCTTTCGGGAAAGTATTTAATTTTTCCGCCTTGATTACTTCCGGGACATACTTACCTTCCACGTTGATTTGCTCATGGAGCTGCGCAGAGAGGGTAGCGGCCGGAAGAAGGAAAAGGGGGAGGAGGAGCCGCCCCGATATGAAGCGACGTGATATGGAGGAGTGTTGACGGGATTTCATTGTTTCCATTTCTCAAGACGTGAATTGATCATATCGTGTATGTCGAGTTCTGTGCCGGGATAATTGTCGCGGAGACTCTTCAGATATTCCACGGCGAGATAATCCTTGTTGCGGAGATGGCATACGTCGGCCAGGGCTATGAAGCCACGTGCAAGCCAATATTCATGAGGAGAACCGGCATCAGTGAAAGCCGAGAGGACCTTGTCGGCTCCGCTGATGTTTCCGTTTTCGAGATAGTATTCCCCCAAAGTGACGGCAGCTTTTGCCCCGGAGACACTTTTGGGGTTTGACGCGAGGCGCAGGAGAGTGGTCTCAGCTTTCTTGACATCCCCGTTGCGGAGCATTGCCGAGGCTTCGTATAGTTCGGCTTCCTCCACCTGGTCGGCTGAAAGGCCTGCGCTGTTTTTCACCAAGGCGGCATATTTCATTCTTTCCGCATCCTTATCAGTGGTGCGCATAATTCCGGCGTAGGCATCGGCGGCAAATTCCGTCCCCCCCTTTTTTTCAAGCTCACGGAAAGCCTCGAGAGCCTGTTTGCGTGATGACGCACCCGAAGCTTCAAGAATTTCCGCTTTCATAAGGAGAGCCTCACCGGTCTGAGGGGAATCGCCACGGCGGGAGAGAAGGGAGTTGAGGGCATCGAGCGCTTTCCGGTTGTCACCCTTCTCATTGAAACCGCGTGCGAGGTCGAGAAGGGCAGGGGCGAGGTAGCGTCCGTTTGGATATTTCTCCACATACTTTTCAAGAAGCGAGGTGGCATTTATATCTTCAGCGAAAGCAGTCTCGGCACCCTCGAAAGTGAGTTTCTCCATCTCATCCGCGTTCATCTGTGGCGCGTCGGGCACAGTGCGCAGGAAAGCCGCATACTCCTCCAGCTGACCCTGTGAGGCATATATGCGCCGCAGGTCATCGTTAGCCATAGCCGCCTCCTCGCTCGAAGGCCAGCGGGATATGACCTCACGGTAGACAGTCTCGGCCTTGCCATTGTCTCCCGTCTGCATATATGAAATGGCCAGACTCAGCATCCCCTTGCGAGCCTGAGGAGAGCCTTTGTGTGCTGAGCGGAGTTGCTCGAAAGCCTCCCTCGCCTTAACGTTATCGCCCAGTCCGGTGTAAGTCTGTCCCTTTTCCAGCAAAGCAGCCGGGAGCCAACCGGACTCAGGGAATGCTGAGGGCATAGCGGAAAGCTCGGAGAGTTTTTTCTTGATGTCGCCGGCGAGCCCGTACATCACGGCACGTCGGTATGTGGCATAGTCTCGGTCATACGCACCGTTGTCGATGGCAGAGGTGTAGTTCTTGAGAGCCAGACGATAATCTCCGGCGTAATATTGGGCGTCCGCCATACGGATAAGCGCATCGTCGTAAAGGCGTTTCGGAAGGAGAGGATCAGCTTTCAGCGCGTCTGCGAAAGCAGACGCAGCCTTCTGATATTTATCCTGAAGAAGCAGAGAGTAGGCAAGGTTATACGTTGCGAGAGTACGGTTTTCACCTCTACGGTCGCTACGCAGATAAGCTGAATAGGCTTTTTCCGCATCGGCGTATTTTTCAAGGGCATAATAAGCGTCGCCCAGCCAGAGATAAGCCTGAGCCTTCACAGTGGCGTCTCCATTTATACCGACAGCCTCGGAGAGGAAACGTTGTGCGTCAGCCGGACGATGGTTTGACATAGCCTCCATTCCCAGCTCATAAAGCACTTTCTGCTTGGCCTCCAAAACTTTCTTGGAGGGATTGGGAATGGCATTAATGCTTTCGAGAGCCTTGGAATAGTCTTTTTCATTGAAATAGGCATTTGCGAGATATTCACGCACTTCGGAGGCATAGCCGGAGCGAGGGAATTCACGCAGGAAGCCGTTGATGAGGGGTATTGAGGAACTGAAAGGGATGTTTCCGCCGTGTGTGCGGGCTGCGATGTAATTATATAAGGCCGCTTCGGTCACATTCCTGTCGAAATTCATTCTTGAAGCTTTCTCGAAAGATATTGCCGCGGCGTTGCTGTCTCCCTCCTTTACGGCAATCTGGCCGAGATATAGATAAGCGCTCTGAGCCAGCTCGTTGTTCAGGTCAGTGAGGGAGGCGAAACGTCTGCGCGCCTCCGAGAGGTCACCGTCGCGGTAGGCAATGACGCCGAGTGCATATTCAGCATCGGCAGCGGTAGTGACGTCCGGGGTGCGGGCATACTTGAAGAGAATGTCCTGAGCCGCTGTGTAGTCTCCGGTTTTGAAATAAGATAGGCCGAGGATACGCTGAGTCTCGGGGACAAGCTGCTCGACAGCATCGCGCCCCAGCAGAGCAGGCGCCTCGGCGATAACCTTGTCATATTCTCCGCGCGTATAGTCAATCTGCGCCAGATAGTATGCCGGAGCAAGACCATCCACTTTCTTCCCCTTCAGACTCTGCTGCACTTCGGAAAAGGCGTCATAAGCCTCATTCAGTTTCCCTTCCGAATAGTCGCAGAAAGCGATATAGTATTTTGCAGGGTTGGCAAACTCCCGGTTGCCGAGGAGCCCTTCGAGAATATTTCGGGCGTCGGCATATTGTCCGGTCTTCACCATCGAGAGAGCTTTTCTGTATAGATACAGGGGTCTGTCGCCGGGCTGTATCCTGGAGTAATCGATGTCATTGTAAGCAGCGAGGGCGTTGGCATAGTGGGCTCCGAAGAAGAAATAATCGGCGGCGGCGAGTCTTGCCGGGAGAGCAAGAGAAGAAGCGGGATAAGTCTCCGCGAAACTGCGCAGAAGATCAACGCAATCAGCGTCTGCACGCTCATACATTGCGATTGCGAGAAGATATGTGCAGTCTTCCTTGTCCTGTTCGGAAAGAGACACGCCTTGAGTGTCGAGATGTTTAAGCTGGTCGATGACTCCGGCATAGTTACCCTCGGAGAGCATAAGTCTTGCCCTTTCCACGTATCCTGCTGCGAGCGGACTGAGCCTGTTTTCGCGCAGGCGGTCTGTCGCGGATGAGCCAATGGGGGCGGTAAGGAGTAAAATGGCCAAAGCACTGCCGGCGGCCAAACGGCGCGGGAATGAGAGGTTAATCTTCATTATCTTTGATTGATGATGACTTCGCGTCGATACGCGAGATGATGAGTTGAGGATTGATGCCGTTGAGGCAGAAGTAGTCACCCCTTCGGCAAGGCTTGTTTCCGAAGACGGAACAGGGGCGGCAGACCATGTCGAGTTGCACAGCGTCTGCGCGGTCTTGCCCAAGACCGTAGAACCCGGAGAAAGGGTGTGTGGCTCCCCAGACACTGACTGTGCGCAGTCCGACGAGGGAAGCGAGGTGCATATTGGCGGAGTCCATGGCGAGCATTGTTTCGCATCGGCTCATGAGGGCGAGTTCTCCGGCCATACCGATTTTTTTCTCAGCCATATTCACGACGTTGCCCCTTCCTTTTGTGAGGGAGTCGATCATGCGCTGCTCCTCTTTCCCTGCGCCGAAGATGAATATCTTCGTGTCGGGGAGGGCGGCATAATGGTCGACCACCTGCGCCATCAGCTGCATGGGATAGGCTTTCCCTTTGTGGGCAGCGAAGGGAGCGACAGCGAGCCATCTTTCCCCCTCCTTCGGCGGAAGGGAGGCAGCGGCGAAAAGAGCCGGGTCAGCCGGGCAGGTGGAGAATATTGTGGAGAAAGCGTCGGATACATCTATCCCGGCCCGTCGGAAAGTCTGACGGTATCTTTCGGAGGAATGGGTTAGCTCCACGAGTTTCTTGGCGTTCTTTCTCGTGAGGGCTCTTTTCTCCATGCGCCCTTTATGTATTTTCGCCACTTTCATCCCGGCGATGCGTGCGTAAAGGCGGAGTAGGGATGTCCGGAGCACGTCGTGGAGGTCGACGAGCGTGTCGAAATCGTATTTGCGTCTCAGTTCGTTGAAGAGTCTGCGGACACCTGCCGGTCCATTGTAAAGGGAAGTGTCGATTCCGACTACGGTAAGGTTTTCCGGGGGATTTATGAAGAGTTTGGCCGGGAGTTTACGCGTAAGGAATATGAATTGCCTGCCGGGATTTTCCCGGCAGGCTTGGTATATTACGGGGAGAGCGAGGGCGACATCTCCGAGAGCGGAGAAACGGACAGCGAGCACCCCACTTTTATTATCAGTCTTTCTTGCCATACAGCACCGGGTTGGTTGCCGGGTCGTTATACATCTTCATCTGTCGGTAGACCTTCATGTATTTCTTACCGGCGGCAATATCGTCAAGGAGGGTGTCGATAGCTTCAGTCAGGTCTTTTCTCTGCTCAAGGAGGACATCGAGCTTAGCCTGACACTTGGCAATGTGTTCGGCGTCGGCATCCTTGCGGTCCACTTGTTCTTTCATGTGCCAAATCTTAAGAGCGAGAATGGAGAGTCTGTCGAGAGCCCAAGCGGGTGATTCTGTGTTTATGGAAGCACCCGGGAGCGGGTTTATGTCAGCGAATTTATCACGGAACCAAGAATCGATTTCCTCCACCATGTCAGTACGGACCTGATTTGAGGCATCTATTCGGCGTTTGAGCGCGAGCGCCTCGACGGGGTCAATGTTGGGGTCGCGAATAATATCTTCGAGATGCCATTGGACAGCGTCGACCCAGTTTTTAGCAAACAAAATTCCTTCGAGCGACTGAGGCTCGTAAGGGTTAGGGCATTGTAGGTCGATGTTATCGTCGAGATGATATCTTTTGACAGACTCATCGAACACGGAATTAGCAAGAACGGCTGTTTTCATGATAGGCGAATTAATGGCGCGAATCACGCCTGGTGAAACAAAATTCCCCCTTCTACGCCCATCCGAGGATGAAAATAAAAGGTGAGGCCGGCACTGGGGAACAGTAACCGGCCTCTGGGGATAGGATGGATTTAGGGAGGTAGCCCATAGCAGAGTCGAACTGCTCTTTAGAGAATGAAAATCTCTCGTCCTAACCGATAGACGAATGGGCCGACACAATCCTTATA
>JAAVDJ010000013.1:0-16647 GCA_014801875.1 Bacteroides sp.
AATATTTCCGGTAAAAAGAATTGGCGAACACATGGGCATCGAAAACTGCCGCAAACGCCTTGAATTGCTTTATCCCGGAAAATATGAACTGACAATAAACAACAATAGCGACATCTACAATGTATCGCTTAAAATCCAACTGAATTCATGATTAAATGCGTCGCAATAGATGATGAGCCGATAGCTCTTAGCATAATACAAGAGTATTGTCGACGATACGGTGAAATTGATCTGCAATGTTTCACTTCGCCGATTGAGGGGATGGCTTGTGTCAAAGCCACACACCCTGACATAGTTTTTATTGACATAGAGATGAATTCCCACAACGGTCTGCAGCTTGCAAAAGAGATGCCGGAGGGTACATGTATAATATTCACTACTGCCTATTCTCAGTATGCTCTTGACGGTTTCAATGTCGATGCCGTTGACTTCCTGCATAAGCCCTTTTTCTATCCGCGGTTTGAACACGCAATGAAAAAAGCTATTGTGCTGCTCAATGCCAGAGGGAGCAACGGCAAGCGACAGGACACCATAACATTGAAAGTTGAATACAAGACTGTGGTTGTTGATGTTGATGACATTTCCTATATCGAAGCAATGGACAATTATGTCAAGGTTTACAGATACGGTTTACCAACGATAATATCTCAGATTACTATGAAAGAAATGGAAGCACTGTTGCCTTCCGACCGCTTTATCAGGGTTCATCGTTCTTTTATAGTGTCACTACGGGGAATTGAAAAATTCTCCAACCGGCAGATATTCCTTAAAAATATCGACAGCCATATTCCTGTCGGCCGAACTTATACTGAAGCTTTTAACAATCTCTATAATATTTTCCAACAAAACGATAAGAGTAAATGAAAAGAATCATTACAATGATGCTTGTTGCAATCACAGCATCGTTTTCGGCGTTTGTGTTCGCCGGAACACCAATCAAACAGTCTGAAATTCCTAAAGCTGCCCAGACCTTTCTCAGCAAA
Source organism: Bacteroides sp. (assembly GCA_014801875.1). Classification (GTDB taxonomy): domain Bacteria; phylum Bacteroidota; class Bacteroidia; order Bacteroidales; family Muribaculaceae; genus Lepagella. The sequence continues at coordinate 984 of JAAVDJ010000013.1, forward strand.
CACTTTCCGGGTGATAATGTAAGAAAAGCCGAAAAGGATCAAGGTCGCCACGGCGCTGAATACGAAGTGGATCTTGTCAGCGGTGCCGAAGTGGAATTCCGGGAAAATGGCGAGTGGAAAGAGGTAAAAGCCGCAAGAGGCAAAGCTGTCCCGGCTGCCATAATCCCTGCCGCCATATCGAAATACGTTTCCACAAACTATGCAGGCCGGACAATCGTTGAAATATCACGCAAACGTGGTGGATACGAAATTGAGCTCTCTAACGGAACGGAACTCAAACTGACCGAAGATGCCAAACCTTTCACAGGGAACCGAGGCGGACAGCGAGGAAATCGTCCACGTAAGTAGTTATCCTTAGATGAAGATGGCGGAGTGAAATCTCTCTCCGCCATCTTTTGCATATTACAAAATATCCGTGGTCCAGCGCAAGAGCGAGGGTTAGTTTTAACTCTTTCTCGATCAATTGTTAACTATTCCAAGATTGAATTTATGCAGTGCTTATTCAGCGAGGAGCAAATGCAGGCTCAAGAATTTCAAGTTCAAGAGCCAACTCAATTTTTGAAATGGTTTCAATAGAAAGGTTTTCTGTTCCTTTCAATACTTTTGAAACATATTGCTGAGAACAACCCATACGTTCCGCCAAGGATTTCTGTGTTAATCCAAGCTCCTCCATTTTGTCAAGCATCATCATAGCGATTTGTTGCGAATATCTAAGCCACGACTTATTTGCATTACGCCACTCCGCCTTCTCCCTCCACTTCGAAGGGGTGTCGCCTGAATTTGCATTCAACTTAGATATAATTTCTTCTCGTGTCCTCATTTCTGCCTCCTTTCTTATCTAATCTCCTTACGATAATCATTAAATGAATCCAAATCTACAATATCATTCTCAAGCAGGAAATTTCTAACTTTTTCCATACGAGCTAATTCAACTAATGTGTGTTCACGTTCCTGCATGGTGCGAGTCAGTTTTATAGTTCCTCCCGTAATTATATAGATACCCGGTTCTAATTTGATGGCATAAATACGTAACCATGAGGCATGGCGAGGGGTATTTCGTAAACGTGCTTTCTCTTTACCAAGAAAAATCTCTGAAATTCGCCCATTATCCAAAGGTCTGAATATCTCATCTAAGTTAGCATCAGGAGAAATATCCAAAATCAGGCACTGTAGCCTATCGCTATCCTCAATCGTATCATATATGGCTTGATTAACGTCTGTTATCTTGAAATATGAAGCTAAGTCGTTTATGTTTTGCTTGAAAAAAGAACGCAACCACACCACATCATTCCATTGGTCAAGTATGGTGTCAAGAACATTGTCGAGACAGTTATCATATCGAACTGCCCAGAGGTTGCCATTTTCTGTTATGAGATCAAAATTCATATTTAAGGATAAGCTAAAAAGTTTCAATTGAAGTCGTTTAAACTTTTTATTTGTCAGGATTTAGCCGGATTTCGGAGATGAAAAAAGCATCCCGAAAGATGACTGAAGACGGGCAAAGAGGTCTCCTTTTTAAAGAAATCTTTATAAAAATCAACAAGCCCGTAAAAAGTTTAAACACCTTCATTACGTTATGTCCAAAACATCTGTCAGACACGATGCAAAGATACTAATTATTTTTTATTAATACAACTTAAAGGTTGTATTTGTTCGCGCAGTTTTGTCAGTATTACTGACTATCCTGACTATCCCTGAAAAGTGTTGACAGATTTGAGGACGATTAACTAATATGTTTTACACTTTTTATATTTTCTTAGTCATATTATACCTTTTAGGGTGCAAAGATAACCAAGAACCGCGAAGTTATACCTTAAAAGGTATAAAATACTGAATTCAATTATATTTAATACCCTTATGGGTATAATTATCTACCCCAACATCATCAACTCCAACAAGAAGATGATTGCCGAGCGACAGACAGCCTAACCCATAGGCATAATAACAGAAGATAGCGGTAAGACCCCATAATCTCATCGCTATCCTCTTTTTACTCAAAATTTGACCGCCACAAGCGGCTTTATTATAAATAATATCATCAATTTAACGGCACGATAAGATTATATTGTCCCTCGGCTCCACAACCAAGATTATACGGATGATAATATACTAATAGCCCCTAATTTATCAATGCTACTCCATCCGCTCTTCTTAGCAATTCCTCTCCCTCGTATGCCGTATGGGGAGTAAATCCTTTTCTCTTTGCGTTATCTACATATACGAACGGCAACTGATTATATACAGTCTTTAATTTGCTTTCGTGAAGAATATCATCTTTAGAAAGAATGTGTCCAGTGTGTTTATTTATAGTTATGTAATCTGCTACACTTGGACACCCTGACGATCCGTGATAACTGACACTACTTTCCAATATATAAGTTACCAATTTCGCATCTTCATAAATACGATGGCATACCACACAACCACGGGAATTCAAGATAGGATGATATTCAATGGCGGGAGAATTCATATTATAGATTTTAGTACAGCGATTGAAGTTATAATTCCATAATTTAAGAAATAGTGAAACAGAATCGGGTATTGTGATCATCTGCGATTTGAGACTAATTAGTTCCTTTTCCGGAAGGTCATAAGTCATACCCTCAGTTAAAACAGAATCCACTTTTGCAAGCATAATCCTTTTGGCGACATCGCATGGAAACTCCTTATCAATATATAAACCAATACTCATTATGAATGATGTAGTATCCTCAGAATTTTTCCACTCTGAGCGATACTCTTTATAGAGAAGATTATCTATTCTATCTAATTCTGAATCATAGTAATTGCCTAATGAGTCTTGATTCATCCCATAAAATAGATCTAACATTGTATGAGTTGTGTTCTCTCTATTTGCGTAATTTTCAAACAATACAATCTCCGCACTCTTATGACAAGCCATTAGGATAAATATACATCCCATGACTAAGAATATTTGTAATCTAAGACCGTTTCCCATAAATGATAACTGAATTAAAAATATAATTTTCTCCAAAACGATTGAACCAGTTGATGAAATCAACTTATAACATGAATGACCTGTCGCACCACTGACGAAAGGAATGACGCTTCAAAATAAATATCACGCACCAGATTAGGAGTAACGAGACAGTCGTATATGGATTGCGCAAATAATAATCAATCATTAATGTCCAAGATATCACTTTTCCATACTTTTATTGTTTAACTTACAATGATAGATACCTCGAAAAATGAAATGGTAAACAGTTCTATGGAAAAATTTCAATTGAAGGGTGCTTGTCGCACGGCCTCTCAGAATAACCGTGCAAATTCAACAGCCACATAAACAATCCGGAGATAGAGTGTGTTTACTTATTACATTCCACCCAATAAACTATCTGAATATGAAAAAGATTCTAATTATTTTATCAGTTCTTATGATTGCTGTCTCTGCGGAGGCCGCATCAAAGAAGACACAGAGAAGATACATCACACCTCAGGAGGTACACGTCACTGTTTCCCCTGCCGCCAAGCAAAAAGCCAACGAAATATATGAATCTGTAAAGAAAGATTATTCTCAAGGAAAACTCTCGGATGACGCAGTTGTGGAGAAAGCCCTTTATAATAATGTGTGGAGTCCGGAGCTTGCGGAGAAATGTCTTCTCCTCGTCTCTGACAAGAACACGCGCGCCAAGGCGGAACTTGGCTATCTCTACACCTACTTCAAGACTGCATACCTCTTCCCGGGAAAGGAAAACGAAGGGGTCCGTCTTCTTCAGGAGGCTGCCGGGAAAGGGGATAAAAAAGCTTCCGATTACCTCGGTATCTATTATAATGGGAAAAATGATTACAAAAACGCCTGGAAATATTTCAACGCCGCCGGTCCTGACAACATTCCTCAAGCTCTCACAAAAATCGGGAGATTGTATGACGATGGCAAGGGCGTAAAAAAAGATCGCGCCAAAGCCCTTGAATATTATCGTCGAGCCGCCCTGAAAGGAGATGCTGATGGGGCTGAAAAATACGGCGCTTCTCTTCAGCGCAAATGGTATGGAAAAGTCAATATGCCTGACGCATTCTTCTGGACATACGTTGCCGGAGAATTGGGCGATGACTTCTCTCGCTCAAACCTTATGCTCCCATTGCGCGGTGAGCGTTTCGGCGATGACACTCAAACCGCTTTTGTAAGGAATGCCATGACTTTAGGAAATGCCTGGAACGACCAATACGGACATCCGATCACCTCAGAACCTATATATAAGGAAGGTTACGTGGCCGGACTTGAGCCTCGAATCAAAGCTGCTGACACAGGAGACGTCTGGTCGCTATTCTATCTTGGGAGCCTAAGCTACAATAACGAGTTTCTAAAACGGAAAGACGACTTCGTGACAAAATGCTACGAACCAATCGTTCAGCTCGGAGGGCTGCCCGCGCCGGCAATGGCCTTAGTGTATGAACGTCTGGCGCAAATCTATCGTGACGGAACCGGTGTGCAGAAAGATTCAAAAAAAGCGGATGAATATGCTCGAAAGGGAGCTGACCTCGGCAGTCTTGCTGCATATAAGATTGTGGAAAACATTCCGGATTGATTCAGTATATCCTTGTGTAAAACCGCATTTTGCATTGTAAACAATCTAAAGGGAAATCAACTTTCATTCGGTTGATTTCCCTTTTCTATGAATCATATTCCAGACACCCTCCCACACCTGATGTTTTGCCCGTTATTTCAGTAGTTTCTCTGTCTCTCCGTTCTCTTTCTTTACAAGGTATAACCCCGGTGCTAAATTATCGTAATCACAATCCCCGAGGTCTATTCCCTGAATATTGAAAACTNTCCTCTTCCCTCCCCTATTCATTTCCATCATTTCAATGCCGGCAGATCCGGATTTAAAACTTAGNGAATTAAGGATTATNGTGGAAGTTCCTTTATTGCGTANCTTTACCGAGTGTCGTCCCGCAGTGAGTTTAGAGTCTATCAGTAAGTCTTCCCAGACTCCCTTCCCCTTCTCTCCTGTTGTCTCGCTTTCAATCNTGTTGTCNACAGACAATGAGAGAGTCGGATTGGAATCGGATTTCATATGGATAGTAAATACATAATCCCCGGCTGAAGAGACNTCCACCAGATATTCACATTCTCCCTGTGAGGGTAACTCTNTCTGTAATGGAATAGAGGAACCTGTTTCTGTGTTTGGGCGCACCTTCACCTGCCGGTTATCCATTGATGCATCGACATAATCCTTCGCCATAATCATTTCNTCNGGTTGNTAGTAATGTGTCTTATCGAAGCTCGACATATTCACATACACTTTCCCAAGGTCTGACAATTGACTCGTCGCGCTGTTCGTTTGCAACACACTCATATACGGAAATGANGAAGCNCCACCGGTATTATTCCCAATGAACCACGCATACCCCTCGATTAAATCACTCTGTTCAAGNTTTTGCACTTTCTGCGTCATCTGGTCAATCTGGAAATANACATCCGGGAGATAATCATATTCCCAACCGCAAAACTCCGTCAGCATCATCCNGGGAAAATGCCCGTTGGCCTCTTTANAATTATCAAGGAATCTTACAAGATTGGGATATTTNCTCTTGTTCGATGCNGTGTATAANTCCTTGTAGATGTATTCTGTCGCAAACCAAGTNGTNGCGGAGCTCCAGTTCATATAGCAATGCAAGGCCAGACANTCNACCTNAGCNTCNGGATANAANCGGAAAAACTCNTCATACCANTCNTANATCCCCCACACNTTNCCNCCNACGGAAGAATCAGAAAANTTAAGCGCCGGAGCCACAAGTTTCACCNCGAATTCCTTGGCGATTGCCTCAAGTCCGGGCCANGCAGANGCAGCTTGCGAAGGGGTCATCTTAGCCTGACTNGCAAAATTAGGTTCGTTGAAACCCAACAGATACCGTGTCTCNGGATGATTTTTCANCCATGATTTGATTTTACCGNCATCGTAACTTCCATTCCAAGCCATCGGCACAAAGCAGAACTCCTCTGAATACACTCCTTCATTCGCAGGAGACGGGCCCCAGTTATACACCCAGCTCACCCCGGGCNCCAATAAAGAAGCCTGATACTCCCCCAACTTCAATTTCGCCTCATCCCAACACAGTCCTCGCTTCTGNGCNCNNCTCNCCCNNACAAGNAAANGANATCAACAATCCTGCNGCAGCCATGACAATGGCTCCAAGAGTTCTTTGCAAAGTTGACCTNCCAATGGCTGAGGAATATAAAAGCCTTAACCCATCTCTTTTCATTATCATCGTTTTAGAGTTTGGTTGAAATAAAAGATTCAATCCTTCCGCAATCATACGCTAAAGGCTCCCAAAGATAACAAAAATTCATCTAAGCGCAAAATATTCCCTCTCNGTAATGACGAAAAAAGGAGAACCCTCTTTAAAGGTTCTCCTTCTGTTTTTTATAAAGTCATTTTANCTTTGGGGGTNGTTAATCCCTTNCAGGTTAATTACCTCAACATCCCGNTATCAGGANAGTGCAAGCTCGGCTATCTGTTCCGGAGTCATNCCGTTGGCTTCAAGNACTTCCTTNACNTTGTAGCGATCCATGAATTCTTTCTTNAGACCNAGNCANACNACCTTCGTACCCTTTGCGGAAAGATAGGNAGCTACCTTCTCGCCGAAACCACCGTCGATTATACCNTCGTCAATNGTGATGACCTTACGGTAACCTGCAAGGCGGTCAAGACANTCCTTATCTATAGAAGACAANATCCTGGGATTGATGACCGTCGGAGTCATACCCTTTTCCTTGAGGAGCGCAGCAGCCTTCATTGCGGTCGCAAACATCGCTCCNTCTCCNATAATGGCTACGTCACTTCCCTCTTCAACCACTTCATAATGGAAGAAATCAGTATTTACAGGGCGTTCCGAATGACTTACACGACCACCCGGAGTACGTATTACAATCGGATGCTCCGTCTGCTTCACGGCCATTTCTATCATGCCGAGATATTCCTCAGCGTTCGTAGCGGAAAGCATCACTATGTTGGGAATGTTGGAGACCATCGCTACATCGAAAAGACCGAGATGCGTCACATCATTCATGCCGAAAACTCCCGGATAAAAATCTACAAACACTGCCGGAAGATTGTTTATGGCCACATCATGGCTCAACTGATCGTATGCACGCTGAAGGAAAGTAGAAACCACTCCCATGACAGGACGTGTGCCCCCTTTGGCAAGCCCGGCCGCCATTGTGACGCAATCCTGCTCAGCGATACCTACATCGACAAACTGTTTTCCGGCCGCCTTACGACGCTCTTCCGAAAAACCGAAAGCTGAGGGGGTACCTGCTGTCAATGTGACTACATCCTTATTTCCCTCCATCATCTCCAACATCTTTGTGGCGAAAATATCACCGTAATCTTCTGCCGGATACTGTATGGTCGGAGCCCCTGTCTTGGCGTCAAACGGCCCGTTGAAGTGGAACTCTTCCTTGTTTGCCTCTGCCACAGGCAAACCCATACCTTTCATTGTGTTTATATGCACAAGCACCGCATGGTCGGAGTTCTTGACTTGTTCGAATGCTTTTATAAGGTGGCGGATATCATTTCCCTCCTCGACATAGACATACTCATAACCAAGCGCCTTGAAGATATTATTAGGAGCCTCGCCATTAGTCTTACGGAGTTCGGCAAGATGATTGTATAGCTCGCCATGATTTTCTGCAATCGACATCTGATTGTCGTTAAGCACTACGATGAAATTCGAGCCGAGTTCAGGAGCATAGTCAAGCCCCTCGAGCGCCATGCCGCCACCAAGCGAAGCATCACCGATGAAAGCTATGACATTCTGTTTCCCACCCTTCAGGTCGCGCGCTTTGGCAAGACCGGTTGCCAGGGAGATAGAAGTGGAGGTGTGTCCTATTTCGAAAAGGTCATATTCACTCTCGTGAGGTGATGTGAAACCGGTCACCTCATCATAACGCGCCGGATCTATGAATGCATCTATACGTCCGGTCAACATCTTGTGGACATAGCTCTGATGTGACACGTCAAAGACAATCTCATCTTTCGGAGCATCAAAAACATAATGAAGAGCCACTGTCGCCTCCACGACACCAAGATTCGGACCGACATGGCCACCATGTACTGCCAATTTCTTGATAAGAGCTGCGCGGAGCTCATCGCTAAGGAGCTCAAGCTGATCCAGACTCATCCCCTTTATATCCTTAGGAGAACGAATCTTAGACAAATCAATTTCCATAAACTATTATTTTTAATATAATATACAAATTAAGGGCAGGCACATTACTGCCTGCCCTTATAAAACAAATGAATCAAGATTATTACTTTACCATTATTCCTGCTATCTTTAACATAATTCCTTTTTTTGACTCTCAACGAGAAAAATGGTGCGACAATCTTGCTTTCTCAGAAGCCCTTGCGAGATGCTTTATTCCGCGACGTATCGTGCTCCATTTCGGGAATATTGCCCATGGTCGGATAGGTCCATATCCGATAAGAATCAAGACGAGGGAAACTATTCCTACCATCAGCAGCCATCCGTAAATTTCCTTCATCGACACCACCATAGCCTGAAGCTGAACCATGCCGTAGAGCTCTCCCAACGGGATATGAGCCACGTCAGGATTGAAATCCACTATACGGAGACCAAGAAGNGCNGCATTCTTCGCCATAGTATGACGAAGAAATTCCCCGACGACGGCCGGCCCGAATGCGGCTCCCATCACAGCTCCCGTAAAACCATTTATCGTCAAGGCTTGCGGAAAGACTGTAAAAGGAAGGCCACTCTGCACTATAGAGGTAAGGAACACTATTGAGATAATGACAGAAGCCATACCTCTGACGAAAAGGGGAAGAAATAACGCCTCCTTCTCCACTCCATAATCTATCCTGAAATAAAACCACGCAAGATAGAACGTGGCAAGCGCAAAACCGATTGCCGTCATGGTCTTGTAGGTCCATTTCCGAAGNGCGAAAGTGAAGTAAGTAAACGCGCATCCGACAATTATGCCCGCGAATACATACCAGTTGAGATCAATCAGGTTNGTCTCGTCAAAACCTAATATGGCCGCCGCNTATGTATGCTCGAAGACATGCTCTGTCGCAAGAAGAGTGAAAAACACCAGATAGACCATTGTCGCCCGAATCACATTCCTGTTTTTAATCGCCATCAAGGAGATATAGGGATGATGAAGGAAAGTGGCCCGCCAGAGATTAATCCCGAGNAAGAGAAGACNGAGGCAAGTCGCTCCACATATCTCGTAGCTCTCCCACCAGTCAAGATAATTNCCGTAAACACAGATGAACACAAAGCTCAACATGAAGCCTGCCCAGAGCAAGGAGCCTATCCAGTCTATCCCGAGAAGCGGNATAAAGAGAGGAGCGCGAACCGGTTTCAGGATAAAGGCCACCATCAAGACCATNAGAGCGAGGAGGGCAATCATAATCCAATGCATATATTCCCACTGTGAGAAAAATATGGTNTAGATAGTGGCTATTCCACTCAGCTGAATGACACTGTCTACTATTATATAGACATAGCAGAAGAAAATNGCCATATCGCGCACAGGGGTCAGCCAGAGCTGTATGGTTGAGTTGCACGCGAAAGTAGCCTGCATCCTGAACCATCCTGCCACAAAACATGTGGCTACAAGCACGGGCACACTCGTCGTGTAGGCGCATANNATATTGGCTACTATCAGGACAATCCCGCACACAATCAGCTGNGTCCTGTTGGAGAAACGGAATTTTATCCTGAACATGACCGCGAAGTTTATCGCCAGTCCTACAAGCGATGCATATCCNGCCATAAGGANATCCTCCTGCATCAAGGCTGTCGTGCCNACCATATCGGAGGCTGCCGCAAGATACAGTCCTCCCGAGAACTGCACTATCAGTACAAAAAATATAAANAGCCAGGGTTTCAACCGACGCGGTATGATATTCCTGACGTCCGGTATGTCAAACGGACCCTGGGGTGCGTGCCAGTCTGCCATATCAGTATTTTATGCAGCACTCCACATTCATTCCNGCGCGCAGTTTATTCATCTCCGCGGTGGNATTGTCTTTATCAAACTCAATACGCACAGGAATCCTCTGACGGACTTTCACGAAATTACCTGCCGAGTTATCCTGCGGNAGAAGAGAGAGACTTGAGCCGGTTGCNGTNGANATNGCAGANACTGTGCCCTTGAACTTCACACCNGGCACTGCATCCACTTCAATCTCCACNCTGCTTCCGGGGANAATATGCTGAAGCTGAGTCTCTTTATAGTTTGCAGTAACCCATATATCGCTTGAATCCACAATATCGACCAANGTCTGTCCCGGTTGCACGAGTTGTCCCTCCTGAATCTCCTTGCGGGAGGTATAGCCGTCGCAGGGCGCTNTTATGACTGTGTAGCTGAGATTCAGTTCTGCTGTCTCCAGCAANGCTTTGGCAAGTTCTATCCCGGCTTCCGATTGCGAGATGCGTTCGCGCGAAACATCCACGACTGTGGAGGTGGCGCTTCTCTGGCGGGCAAGCATCTGATAACGCGCTTTCTTTGCCTCATAGTCCGTGCGGGCGGCATCATATTGCTGACGTGTCACCGCATCCTTCTCCAACAACTTCTCATAACGAGCCAGATCGGTTGCGGCCATATCCATAACCACCTTCGCCTCCTCTATTGAAGCCTCGCTTACGGCCACATTGGCTGTGGCAGACGTCACGGCTCTGCCGGCAACGCTCTTTCCGGCAAGCGCGTTGGCATAATCCGCTTTCGCACGGGCTACATTAAGACGCATGTCTGCATCGTCTATGACAACCAGAGTGTCTCCCTTCCGAACCTTCTGATACTCTTTGAAACGGATTTCCTTTATGTAACCCTGCACTCTGCTGTTGACCGGGACAATCTGCTGATGTATCATGGCGTTGTCCGTAAACTCAACATCTCCAAAGTGGACGAACTTGCTGCCGACCCATACTGCCGCGACGGCAACCACGATTATNGACAATATATATGAAAGGATTTTCTTTGTGCGGTGTGTCATATCTTTCCTGAGATAAACAAAAGTTTGTAATAATAATAGATTATGTTGATTCGGGCGTTTACAAGCTGCTGCTGCGCATTCAGACGGGAATCGGCTGCATCGAGCATATCCGTGATGAGAGCCATCCCTTCGGAGTAGCGTGTGAAGGTGGTGCGGTAATTCCTCTCCGCCAGTTCCACACTCTTTTCCTGAGTCTTCAACTCTTCATAGGCCTCGAGATAGCGCACATGCTCCGCTCTTACCCCCAGTCCTATGCTTTCAGCAGTAGCCGCGAGGTCATCCTCTGCTTTCCGGATTGCGCTTCGGCTTCTTGAAAGGGATTTGTTGGTCTTATAGAGGGAAGCNACGTTATAACTNACNCCNACCCCGACATACCAATAGCTTAGGTTTCTGTTAATCGGGGGAATCTCCACAAGGATAGGGCCGTCCATNGTCCANGCTGCCTGCAGNCCNATCTTCGGATACCTGTCCGAACGAACAAGTTTTTCAGCCTGTCTGCTTATNTCCACCCCATTCCTGGCAAGTTTCAACGAAGGGGAATTGTCAGTCGCCTCCTGCTGCCACCACTCCTCACTCTCCATCGGGAGAGACCGGACGAGTATCGTGGTGTCAGGGATAATTTTTGTCTCCGGAGCCATTCCCGCAACAGTCACAAGATTAGTGTTGAGGATTTCAAGAGTGTTGTCTATCTTGATAAGCTGGAGTTGGAGATTGGAGAGCAGCAGCTCATATCTGGTGATNTCGTTCTGCAAAGCAGTACCCTGTTCGTATCTTGCCTTCATTTCTTCCAGCACCTTCTTGGCTGATTCAATATTGCTCTCNACCACCCTCTTCAGGTTATGACATTTATATATGTCAAGATAAAAACCCGTAAGCTGAAACCGTATATTGTNCCTCTTCAGGTCTGTGGCGAATCTTGAGGCAGTAGATTTAAGTTCTGCCATGCCGATGGCGCCGGTGATCGCCCCTCCTGTATATACAGGCTGGTTCACTGCAAGGGAGAGACCGGTGCCGAGATGTGGTATCTCGGCTTTNTGATAGTCTTTAAAATTGCGNTTGGTGATGAATCCGTCGCCTATATAACTCAGCGACAGGGAGGCGTTTATGTCAGGAAGTCGCGCGGCNCGAGCCTCGCTTATCTCCTTCTCAGCCTCCGCTTCTGCAGAAAATGAGGGTCGGAGCTGCANACTTGAGGCTTCAGCGGTTTGGAAAATTTCTTCCAGGGTCACCACTGACTGAGCACAGGCACACACTCCGCCGCCCGGCAGAAATGCACACAGCACTCCCGCGAGCAATCGAAGATTGTTCATAAAAAAATGTAGTAGTATGGAAATTAATAATGTTGATTAAGCTTGCTTTTTTCCGGAAGGTTCAAACATACCCCCCGTTTCCCGAGTGTGTCATATTGNCCCGGTGCTTTTCCAGTTTTCGAGATAACCCCAGTTTCTTACCGCAGGATTCTTACGTAAAATCGTTTTCTGTGTATAGTTCATTATGAGGCAATTCTTTGTGAATCGCACTGCAAAGTTACAAAAAATTTTCCATTTTTTTATAAAATTATCTTTTCGACCTCCAAGTGGTTAAATATTAGTTAAAGAGAGGTAGGATAGTAAACGTTCGGTTGTTATATCTGTCAAAAATGCAAACAAAATTGAGAAACATATAAATTTAAATTGAATTACAGATGAAAAAGAAAATCTTAAGCCTCGCCCTGATAGCAATGTCGCTCACAAGCCTCGGCAGTTTTGCCCAAAGCCCCGCCTCATCCTGCAATGCTCCGCAGGGACAATGCGTAGCCGGTCAGGATTGTGGCCAGAAAATAAAAAAGACTCNNAAGAATCCCTACGAGGGTCTGAATCTCACCGACGCTCAGAAAGCCCAGCTCCAACAGCTNGATGCAAANCGNAAAGCTGAGAAACAGAAAAAAATGGAGGCTCTCAAAGCAGAGAAGCAGCGCAACGATTCCGTTCGCAACGCAGCNGNTCAGGCAGACCGTCTCCAATATCTNGAGGAGGTGAAGGAAATCGTCGGACCAGANCAATATATCGTTTTCCTTGAAAACTATTATGTTGGTGCNCCACAGAAAGGGAAAGCCATGAAAATGAGCCATAAAGATGGCAAAGATTCAAAAGGGCATAAACCCGGCAAGCATCAAAAGGATGGGAAACAAGGCCCTGACAAGAAAAAATAATTGAGAGTAGTATTGAAAAGGTATGTTAGAAAAGATCCCGCCGGCGAGAGATTTCTCCGGCGGGATTTGTTGTCTATNAGACTGTCATCGCTCTGAGGGTGTGGAATAGAACAACAATATTCTTTTCCTTATAAGGTATTCGTAGTGAGCNTGTATTCCGGCAGTCTCAGTCTTGAAGAGATTATTTTTTGCCTGCTCATAGTCCGCTTGTGTNGCCCTTCCGAGATTAAATCTCTCACGGGTTGCCTCAAAAGAAAGGCGGGCNTTTTCAAGCGTCTCTCCGGAGGTGAGCCAGCGTTCCTTCGCGCCCGTGGCCTGATAATAGGCAAGGCGGATATCCTTATAGAGGTCAGTTTCACGTTGCTCAAGCTGAAGTTCGGCATTTANTTTTTGTATCTTAGCCCTCCGGACACTGTTGCGTGTTGANAANGAGTCGAAGATAGGGATTCTGAGCGAAAATCCGAGGTATGTGGAAAAATTATGTCGCATCTGTCCGGCAAATCCTTCCGAGGGTATTCCGGCAACAGTATAATAGCTTGATCCTAACCCTCCGTTGAAACTGAGTGTAGGTATATACCCGGTTTTGGCAAGAAAGATATTCTCCTCAGCCACTTTTACCGCCTGACGCAATCCCAGTAAAGAGTTGTTGATGCCCAGAGCCGAGCGGTAGACATCATCCGGGGTCGGAAGNATTCCGTCGTCCCCCTCCAGTGGTGCGACNTCAAACCCGTCGATTCTGTCAAGATGCATCATGTTTGCAAGTGTCACGAGCGCTGTCTGAATGTCGTTGTCGGCTGTCACCACCTGCAGACNATCCTGGGCTGCCACAGACTCCACATCATAGAGGGTGGCCTCNGCCACTTTTCCAGCCTCAACCATAGCTTTCTGCCTCTCCACCTCAAATTCGGAAAGCTCCGCCTGCGAGCGTGCGCTCCTGGCTATCTCCTTATTATATAACACCTGAAGATATTGAGAGATAATATTGAGTGTCAGATTGTCTTTGGCGGATTCCGTCTCCAGAAGATATTGCTTCAATGAAAGACGAGCGGCTTTCAAACGGCTGTATTCCGACAAACCTTGAAACAGGGGAAGATTGAAACCTACATTCCACTGTGTGCTCGATGTGTTNCGGTTGGCATACGTNTTTTCCGCCGTCAAGCCNCGTCCGAAATTGAACGATTGNGAAGCACTCGCATCCACATTAGGAAGGAAGCGGTCTTTCGCCTCAGTGATGGAAAGTTCTCCGTCCCTTACTCTCAATGCCTGTTGGCGTATCTCCATATTATGGTCAACAGCATAAGCCACACAGCTGTCGAGAGTCCACTGTTGAGCCGAGGCGTCGGCNGCNNCGAGAGCCAGTGCCAGCCATAAAGTTGCGCTTTTCTTTTTCATTTCCGTCTCCTTTACTTTTTCAAGATATTCCCTCTCAGCGGAGTGTTTTTCTTTATCTCTCCACCCTTTACCTGCACATTGATGCCGTCTGAAAGCCCGGCTGTGAACTCTTTGCGCTCAAATTTCTGAGACGGAACGGAATCGGTCAGCACATTGACGAAGGCCTTGTCTCCCTCATATTCAACAACACTCTCAGGCACCACGAGCACATCTTCTGCCCTTTCGAGCACAACATTGGCATTTGCACTGTAACCGGCACGGAGATTGGCCACATCTCCGGTTTTCAAAGCAGCCTTCACCTCGAATGTATTTGTGCCGTTGTCATCGCTCGCCATCGGAGCTATTTTCTCTATGACCGCCTCGAAGTCTGAACCTGCGATTGCCCCCACACTTATCCTGACCCCCATACCCTCCTTCAGAAGGTCAACTTCCGTCTCGTCTACCTTTCCTTTGAAAATGAGGTCTGTCATATCAGCCACTTTGGCTATTGTCGTGCCATCGTTGAAAGTATTGGCCTGAATGACGGAAGAACCGACTTTAACCGGGACTTCCAGCACCACACCTGTGACTGTAGAACGGACAAGAGTGTTGGAGCCTTGCGCATTTGCAGCGGAGACTCCGTCTCTTACGATTGTCAGTTGGTCGCGTGCCTGGGCAAGCTCACGTTTCGCNCTCTCGAGATTTGCCTTATCCGTCTCATACTTCTCTCTGCTCTCATATTTCTTTTCATAAAGCTGCGAAGTGCGGTCGAAGGCGAGACGTGCCTCCTCGAGAGAAATCTCAGCCACAGCCACTCGGTTTTCTGCCTGCGAAAGCTGTGCTTCTTCAGGAATTACCTTGATTTTGGCAATAATATCGCCGTTGTTGACGTGGTCTCCGGCCTCTACGAGAATCTCGCTGATGATGCCTGAAATCTGAGGTTTTATGTCAATCTCATCGCGTGGCTCCACTTTTCCCGTCAGNACCGTTGTTCGTTCGATGGACTCGGTCTTGGGATATTCAATCTCATAGACGTCNGTCTTCCCTTTGGAATTGATAAAAAGATAGACGAAGGTCCCGACGAAAATGACCCCGACTNTCACCCAGAGNANNA
>JAAVDJ010000013.1:16652-26268 GCA_014801875.1 Bacteroides sp.
AAAAATTTCTTCATATCAGTCAGTAGTTAATTTATTTTCCTATTTTGAATTAAGAGCCTCAACAGGTTTGATGCGCATGGCCTTTATCGACGGTATGAGCCCGGCAAGGATGCCAAGAATGACAAACAGGGAAAGAATACCCATCGCGGCGGAGAAACTCATCTGAAACTGAGCCACGGAGAGCGCATCGGCAGGATTTGTCGCATATTGCATCACCCCGAGCACTAATGTGGCGAAACACAACCCGGCTATTCCTGACACCGTAGTAAGCACCGCTCCCTCACAAAGCACCTGCACTATTATATCCCGGGGCTTTGCTCCTATCGCTCTCCTGATTCCTATTTCCTGCGTGCGCTCTTTCACTATTACCCACATTATGTTGCCGATTCCGATCACTCCGGCGAGTAGCGTGGAAAGGCCGATAAAGAGAGCAAGAAGGTCAATGCCGTTAAAGAGCACATCCAGTTGTTCGAAATTCTCAGCTATGTTTATCACCCACATCGCCCCTTCATCATTGGGATGAATGTCATGGCGTCGGTAGAGGATTCTCCTCATTTTGGGAATGATGTCTGCAAGGCGCTGGTCGTCGTGGGCTACCATCATGATAAAATCAACATTATTCCCATATCCGTTGGCTCTTCGGAATGTCGAAGCCGGAAGCACCACACTTTCATCCAGACTGCCGTTCAAATGAATTTCAGAAGCATCCCCGACCACACCCACCACTGAATAGGCGGAGCCGTCAGCTTCAATGATCTTTCCCAAGGGAGAGTCTTCGCCGGGGAAGAGCCGGGCGGCTACTTTTTTCCCTATTACAGCCACACGCCTCTCCCCCACTACATCTGCCTCATTTATGAATCGACCCGAATATAGCCTGGGCATCAGCATAGTGGTATAGTTGGGTTCCGCGCCTATTATTTGACCCGAATAAGTGTTTTTCCCTTTGCGGAATGACACTCCCCATTTTGAGAAAGTTGGGATGACTTCCTTGAGTTCGGGACAGGCCTGACGGATAATCTCCACGTCCGTGACGTCCAGATTCCAGCCCCTCCCTTTCTGATAGCCATGATAAGGCATTGTGGTGCGGTTTGGAATCATTCCCCCGCTGTTTGTTGCAAACCCGGCGAAATTCCTTTTAAGAAGTCCTTCTCCTCCCTGCGCGCCCCCCATAAGCATGGCAAGCATTGCCACACCCCAGAATATGCCAAATCCGGTCAGGAATGTGCGAGTCTTATTGCGCGAAAGAGTTGAAATTATCTCTTTCCAATTGTCTGAATCGAATATTGCAAGTTTCATATCTTTAGGTTTATTCGTCGCGCAGTGCCTCGACCGGTTTCACTTTCAATGCCTTCAGAGCCGGGAAAAGACCCGCAAGAGCACCTGCCACGACCAACACTCCCATCACCTCGAAAGCGATGGAAAAACTGACTGTAGGATTGACAAGCATGCTTCCGAATGCCACAGCTATAATCTGGCTGACTATCATACCCAAGACTATACCGATATAGCCGAACAGCAATGTTATGGCCACTGACTCCGTGATAACCTGAGTAAGGATTTTTCTCGGTTTGGCTCCGATAGCCCGGCGTATCCCTATTTCATGGGTGCGTTCCCTTACAGTCACAAACATAATATTGCTCACCCCAACGATTCCCGTCAGGAGTGTCAATATTCCCAACACCCATACGCTGACATCAAGTATTCCCATTGCTGAATTTGCCGAAAGTGCGTTGGTATAATAATTGGAGATATAGACAGCGTTTTCATCCGTAGGGTCGAAGTTATGGATATTCGAAAGAGTCTTCTTCACTCCGGCTTCCGCCTCCTCACCCTCCTTCTCATTGGTGACATTCTTTAGGGAGACTGTCAGCGTGCCTAAGTTCTCTCGGTCTGCCGACATCATCCTTGCCGTTGTGAAAGGGATATAAATATCACGATTCCATTCGCTCTCATAAACCCCCACTACCAGAAATGACAAACCGGCACAATTCACTCTCCCCCCTAATGCCCCTTTACCCTCGGGAGGGAAAAGCTGGGACGCATAATATTGCGGAATCACCATCACTTTCGCTTTCTCATCCATGTCTCGCGAATTTATGAAGCGCCCCTCCACCATGTCTCCTACATTCGATTGCTCCTTTATCGAGGGAAACACCCCGGAATAACTTTGGTCGATATGAGCGCCGGAAGTTGAAATAGTCCCCTGCCCGTCAATACGGGAAGAGACCTCCGCAACATATCTTGGATTATCTGCTGCCAGGCGTTTCAAGTCTCCGTCTTTAAAGCGTATGCGTCTCCCCTCACGATTTCCTTTGTAAGGGATGGTCGTGTTTCCACCCCATATCCGGATGATGGACATATTGCGTGAGGCCATATTCTCCTGAAATGAGTTGGTTACGCCCCTCGCCATGCTCAGAAGCACGATAAGCATGAATATGCCCCAGGTCACGGCTATTCCGGTCAGGGCTGTTCGAAGCTTGTTGTGGCTAAGCACCTGAGCTATTTCTCGAAACAAATCAGTCATGGGGTATTGGCTCTTTGGGAGTGAGGATATTGGAATCAGGCACTATCAAACCGTCGGAAATGCGGATGAGGCGATCAGTCTGTGCCGCCACTCCCGGATCATGAGTGACTATGACAACTGTCTTTCCCTGCTCCCGGTTGAGTTCTTTAAAAATACCCATGACGTCATGTGAAGTCTTGCTGTCAAGAGCTCCTGTAGGTTCGTCGGCAAGGATGATCGATGGGTCAGTAATCATAGCCCTTGCTATAGCCACTCTCTGCTTCTGTCCGCCCGACATTTCAGAAGGGAGATGATGCGCACGGTCAGCCAAACCCATCCGCTCAAGCTGCTCCATTGCGAGTTTGTTGCGTTTCTTGCGCGACACTCCCTGATAGAAAAGTGGCAACGCGACATTCTCCAGAGCATTCTTATAGTTTATGAGATTAAACGATTGGAAAACGAATCCTATCATCCGGTTGCGATAATCAGCAGCGCGGTTTTCACTCAAATCTTTTATGAGGGTGCCATCAAGAATATATTCCCCGGAGTCATAATTATCCAGAATACCGAGGATATTGAGCAAAGTGGATTTTCCGGAACCGGATGCACCCATTATGGAGACGAGTTCACCTTTACCGATTTCAAGGTTGATTCCTTTCAGCACATGCAACGGCACTGCCCCCGGATATGTCTTATGGACATCAGTCAGCTTTATCATCCTTTGTAGGCTTTAATTAGTTAGTTCGTGTATTAGTGTTATAATACACTGCAAAATTATATAAAACCTTACTCTCCTGCAAGAAAATATGATAATTTTTCTGAGATAGAGCCTACTCAATTACATTTGATTAAATTTTTAACAAATATCATTGCAAATTTTATGGTTTCGTTCTTTTTTTATTAAATTTGTAGAATGAAGTTGTTTAAACTTTTTCTTTGTCAGGATTTAGCCGGATTTCGGAGATGATTTTTTAGCTCGAAGAGGAAGTTTAGCGAGCTAAACGACCGATGAGAGATGAAAAAGCATCCCGAAAGATGGCTGAAGACTGGCAAAGAGGTCTCCTTTTTAAAGAAATCTTTATAATAATAAACAAGCCCGTAAAAAGGTTAAACAACTTCATTTATAGATTAAAGCATTATCATGAAAATATTCGAAGCTTACTACAACCTTTCACTCCGCTCCGGTCTCAAACGCTATCTCTTGGCCGAAGGTAGAAAAATTTCTGAAATTGACCGTCTTTACCGCCAATTCGGCACTTATCTTTCACGTATTAAGGGAATCCATTATTATCAAGTGCTGCTTGAATGCGAAACCGAAACTGAATTTAAGGAGAAACTTGACCATCTTTTCAATTCCCTCTGGAAAGACCATTTCGAATATAAGGAGATGCCTAAATATTTCCTCCGATATCTTCATTTTCTTCATTCCGCCAATGCGTTGGATCCTTCTCTAAATATTGAAGGGCTTGAGACGCCCGAGGATTTCAGGTGTATCCCGGAAAGCGACTTCACTGAATATGCCAAACCTTATATAAAGGATGGCAAACTCACTATAATCGCCAATCCTTTGCTCATAAAGAAACTTATTCCTTTTAGGCAGACGTGGCCCCTCGAAGCAGACGAGGCGGTGAATGTGGCTAAGGATTTCTATCGCTCCATGCTTCCTGAAATGACTGATGAGGATTGGAAATTAAAGATTGAAGAACTCCTCCAGCCTAAAACTCGCAGCAAAGCCAAGGCTACAGCTCGGTATGTGAAAATCGTTTTTCCTGACTCTTCTGAAAAAATAATGTCCGGAACAGAGGCCATGGAGTTTGTCATAACCGACATCGGAATCCGCAAAGCAATGTCTTTGAACGTAATGCATATGAAAGAGAATCTCGTGGTCCGTCAAATCAACAAACGCTATCCGGCCAATTATAAATCTCTGGAGGATGGCTTATGGCTAAACATAAAAGGGAGGACCGAAGATAAAGTCAAGACTCTTCGCCTCCTCACCTCCCTCCTCCGGCTCCCTTACACCATATCCCTCACAAACCTTACTCCTGAATAATCGGAAATAATCGGGGTGATTGTCAGTTAAATGATTTCCTGACAGCTTTCGAAATGGAAGCTATGATTTCAGAGGCCTCCTCTTCTGTGCCTCTGAAATCGCGTACAAACACTGCAAGCGCATAATCGCGGCCATCAGCCAGACGGAAATACCCCACATCATTGTGGGCGGAAAGTTCTCCACGGTGGTTGCGATAACCGCTTCCGGTCTTATGAGCAAAATATACACCTTCCTCCTCTGATACCCCCGAACCAAGACGATCTTCTCCTGTCGTAACCTCCGAGAGAGCCTTTTTGATAAAATTTCCGATTTCGTCAGTATATCTTTCATCAGAATACACTTCCTTTATCAATAATGCCGCTGACAAAGGTGAAGTATAGTTTTCATAGGCCAGCTCATGAGCACGTTTCATATCTCTCTCAGACCATGCGATGGAAAATGCAGTATCAGGAGCTATCCTGCGAATATAGGCATCCGTTTCCTTCGGGCTGACTATTCTTTCAAAAAGAATATTGCTTGCATTATTGTCGCTTGAGGTAAGCGCATACCTCATCAGTTCGCCGACCGACACCTTGAAAGGGGTCGTAGCATATCTCGCCTCTTCAAGCATCGGACTCCATGTATTTCTATCAAGATCCCTCTCTTCCACTACAAGGACCGAATCAACCCCTCTATCATTTCTCCTCAGGAAGTCGGCCACAGACAAAGCTTCATGCAGCTTGAAGACGCTCATCATTGGATACCTCACCCCATTATTAATCAACACTGTATCTTTGGACGAGACATACGCTACCCCGACAGTGCCGGGGGCATTCTTTATTATTTCATTGATTGCCTCCGTCAGATGCTCCTTTCCGACAAGAACATTCCTCTTTTCTATCCCCCTATCATTCCCGCATCCACATCCGGCCGTCAACATTAGAACTGCAGACAGCATAATACATAAATTCTTTCTCATACGGCTCGTTTTATTGAGTGATAAACCCTTTCATTCTTAAAATTGTTTTATTGCTGAAAAACATTAAATCTTATATATTATGGAATACACAGAAGCTATCAAATCGTCTCCCGTAGTGCTCGTTGAATTCTATGCAACATGGTGTCCTCATTGCAAGCGTATGATGCCGGTCATAGACCAGATCAAGGAACTCCTTGACGGTGTGGTAAACATCTATCAGCTTGACATCGACCTCAACGAAAAACTCGCAGATATTGAATCAATTTCTGCAACCCCGACTTTCGTCATCTATCGTGATGGAAAGGAAGTGTGGCGCGAGAGCGGAGAAATGGAAGGACAATATCTTCTTCAGAAAATCCAATCGTTCATTTAATCCATTTCAGTAATGGCAACGGATAAACACACCCACTCCCTGCTCGCAGACTATCTGACCGAACTCGGAGTGCCCCATACCGATTCATATTCCCTGAAACGGCAAAACTCCATGCCGTTTCAGACTCTTTTCGGTCTTTCCAAACTCCTGCAGGAATACAATGTGAAATCCGTGGGCTATAATCTATCGGATAAATCAGAACTCCAAAAGATAACACCCCCTTTTCTCGCTGACACTCCCGCAGGAGTGGTCATCGTGACATCCCTGACCCCGGAGACTATCACCTATCTTTCTCAGGGTGTGGAAGAAAAGATGGATTTCATGAAATTCACCGAGGCCTTTGACGGAAACGTCCTGCTCTCATTCCCTGAAAAGAATGCTTCCGAGCCGGACTTCGCCACACACTCCCGCCTTGATTTCTTTATAAAAGCCAAGAAATGGGTGCTCGCCGCGGCAGCCATTTTCCTTCTTCTATGGCTCGTCATAGCCAACGGTCTGTACATGAGATGGTCTACTGTAGGGCTTATCCTCATCGACCTGGCGGGTCTGTACTTCACATATCTCCTTGTGCAGAAATCAGTCAATATCCATAATCCCGCCGCCGATCGTGTCTGCGGTGTGTTGCAAGCCGGAGGTTGTGACAACATTCTGTCGCTAAAGGCATCCAAATTTTTCGGGATATTCGGATGGAGCGAAGTTGGTTTCGCCTATTTTTCGGTCAGCCTAATTACACTCTTGCTTCTTCCGGGTATGCTTCCGGAACTGGCCGTTTGTAATCTCATCTGCCTCCCGTTCACAGTGTGGAGCATATGGTATCAACGCTTCCGTGCCCATCGTTGGTGTACGCTTTGCGTCTGTGTGCAATGTTCGCTCTGGCTGCTTTTCTTCTGCTACTGCTTCGGCGGTTGGTTAAAGGATGGGTTGCATCTGTCTTGGAGCATCCTTCCCCTCGGAGCCGCTTACATTGCTGTCATGCTCGGTCTCAACGCAGTGATGCCCTTAATCGAAAATGCCAATCCTAAATCCTCTGAAGAAAATGTATAATCCCAAAAATATTCCGAAGCCTTCGCTTGAATCCGCCGTGGAGTTAAAACCTCTTCAACTTAACAATATCCGCATAGGGAAGAAACACACTGTTCTCACCCCGGAACAATTGGAAAAGATCAAGGGGTAATGGTCGTTATTACTCCCAATGTTTCATAAACCGAAGAGGTTGCGCACGACAAACCAGGCGAAGTAGAGCACCACATAGGTCAAAGCGACTGTGCGCCCACGGACTATGCGCCTCAACCGAGCGTCAGGAGCACACAGCCACCCCGTCAGCAATACCCCAAAAAGATAGCTCAGGGAGAAGACGGCAAACCAATTATAACGCAAGGCTGCCACGACATCACCATTTATCAGCGCATGGAGTGAACGCTGCATCCCGCACGACGGGCAGTCAAGCCCTGTAATAAGTTTCAGCAAACATTTCGGGAAGAAACGCCCCACATCCGGACTTGACGGGTCAAAACTTCCATATAACCACACAATAAGAATCACTGCCACCAAAACAGCGGCAGTGATTCCTTTTACGGGGAGTCTTCTGTTATCCTCCATTTTTCCTTATTCAGGAAAATTTAATATCCTGCTTTGGCAAGATCGCCTGCGAAAGCCACACCCAAGAGAGCGTAAACAATCCAGATCAGTGCACCAACGGCAGCCGAAATGATACACCAGTTCTTAGCCTTGCGGGAAGCGTCGTAAGCTTCGCCATAAGCCTGAGCATGCCAGAGGGTGTTGACCTTTGTGGAATAGATGATGGCCACGATTCCTGTCGGAAGGAAGCAAAAGAGGGTTGTCAGGATAGCGAACACAAGATAGTTGGTCGGCGGCACCTGCGGAGGATTTGGAATATTAACGTTATCCATAATAATAAAAATTTAGAGTATAGTTTATCAGTTTTATCATTCTTGACCTGCCGCCTCTTCGAAAATCTCCACCGGCGTAAGAATCTCGAGAGCACGAGGACCGCGGCGCGTCCCGGTTAGATATGCGAATCGGTCGTCATACGCCAGATGTCCGTCTGCCACAATTCTTCTCACTGCCTCAACGGAATGGCGGTTGGCATGGAGACCCTGCTGTTGCGATGCATACGCTGTCACTCCATAGCTCAAAGCCAGCCAACGGAGCACACTCGGATTATGACAAATCGCAAAAGTTGGAATATTGCCTCGGAAAGATGCTATGTAACGCGCCGACATTCCCTTGTAGGCATCCGTAAGGATTGCTTTTGTTCCTAAAATATTCTGCGACATGACCGCTTCGTGAGAGAGGAATGAGCGGATCGCCCCATCCCTCAACGGCGGAACATCAAGCACCTTCCTCTGAGCCGCCTCTACCTCGATCGCAACACTCGTCATAACCTTGACTGCCTCCACGGGATATTTGCCGTAGGCAGTTTCCCCGGAGAGCATCATGGCGTCTGCACGCTGATAGACAGCATTCGCCACATCCGACACTTCTGCGCGAGTCGGACGCGGATGCTCTATCATGGTGTGAAGCATCTGGGTGGCTACAATAACCGGCTTATGCGCCGTGATACACTTGTTGATCATCATGGCCTGAATGCCCGGAATCTTCTCCGCCGACACCTCTATGCCAAGGTCACCGCGAGCCACCATTATGCCATAGCTCGCTTCAAGAATCTCGTCGAAATTATCAATACCCTCCTGATTCTCTATCTTGGATATTATCTTTGTGTTCGCTCCATAGCTCGAAAGGATATCCTGTACTTCTCTGACATCGGCTGCTGAGCGTACGAAGGAATGTGCGATGAAATCAACACCCAGTTTGGCGGCATACCCTATGTTGGTTCTGTCGCGCTCAGTCACTGCCGGAAGGTCTACGCTTACTCCCGGAAGGTTGACGCTTTTACGCGAACCCAATTCTCCATCATTCTCCGCTTCTGCCTCCACGACGTCTCCCCGGACAGAGATAACCCTGAATCCTACCTCACCGTCATCGATAAGGATACGGTTTCCGGGCTCAAGCACCTGCGCAATCTTGGGATATGAAAGGCAGATTTCCTCGTGTGAGGTCTCCCCCTCCGGATTTCCTACAACCCGCACACGGTCTCCTGTGGTGAAATGTATTTTTTCCCCATCGACTGTGACGGTCGTGCGTATCTCTGGACCCTTCGTGTCCATCATCACTGCCAGTGATTCTGAAGCCGCTCGAGTATTTCTCACTATCTTCTCGAATCCTTCATAGCTCAAATGAGCTGAATTCATTCTCACCACATTAAGCCCTGCGGCATAAAGGTCGCGGATAAACTCCGTGTCACACCGTTTATCGGAAATCGTCGCTACTATTTTCGTAAACTTACTCATAATATCATGATTTTTCAGAGCGGCCTCGTTGTCATTCTGGAAAGCATATGCCGTTCTTTTCGGTTTTGACTCCAAAATTACAAAAAAAATTTTGAAAAATTCCAAATCATGTCTCCTAATCCATTTTTATTTGTAATTTTGTCTATTCTTTAAAAAGTTGTTTAAACTTTTTCTTTGTCAGGAGTTAGCCGGATTTCGGAGATGATTTTTTAGCTCGAAGAGGAAGTTTAGCGGGCTAAACGACCGATGAGAGATGAAAAAGCATCCCGAAAGATGGCTGAAGACGGGCAAAGAGGTCTCCTTTTTAAAGAAATCTTTATAAAAATAAACAACCCCGTAAAAAGTTTAAACAACTTCT
>JAAVDJ010000014.1 GCA_014801875.1 Bacteroides sp.
CTGACCGGTATGTCAGTTAACATCCCCCTCGTAGTGGTGAAAGACGCTTCCCAGATTCCCGCAAACGCTCCTGCTCTCGGAACATACGCCAAGACAGTCCGCGTAAGAAAGTAATCTCCAAATTTGAAAAATCTATCGAATCTCCATCTTTTCAACTATCTCTTTTCTTTTCACTATGAATTAATTTATTATTAACTTAAATTTAAATGCGTTATGATTACCTGAAGATAAAAGCTAAAAAACTCTTTAATCTTTAAAACAAGCGCTCCCCGCAAGGCAACATCATTTAACCCGCCACGCGGAAGAGACAAAAAGAAACCATCCTACTCCGGATGGTTTCTTTTTATTCTGCCCCTACCAGCGGAATCGCACACCCCGGCGCCCCAAGCATCCCCGTTAAATAGGGTACCAAGGGCATTCGCCGAATGCCCGGGCGAAACAATATGCTAACTTCAATTCCCGAATGAATACCCTCCAGCATTGCCCGGGCATTCGGCGAATGCCCTAAACTCCTTATTTTGCTCACCCTTTTCCTTTCCATAAAATTACCCTCCAGCACTCGCCGCGTCACACACCCCTTCGCCCCAAACCTCCCCGCTAAATAAGGTACCAAGGGCATTTGCCGAATGCCCGGGCGAAACAATATGCTAACTTCAATACCCGAGTAAAATGCCCGGGCGAAACAATATGCTAACTTCTATTTCCGTTCAAGTGGATTATAGTATTCTGACCAGTCTTCCTTAAGTCGATGGGAACCTTTTTCACTATCGTCCATTATCAGCACTATAGCTCCTGATCCCCTGACAAAGACTCCGGCATTCCTATACATATCCTCCTCAAAACGGGCCCATTCTTCTTTGTCCATACTTTTGCGATTCCACGAATAACGGATGACCGGCTGCTGTTGTTGCGTCATACCAACAGCCTCAAATACAAAATTGTTTTCAGTGTCAAGTGCCTTCAGTATAAGCCCGTCAGCTCCATTTAGTTTCCACGGCCCATAGGGTAACGGTATCTCTTCAGTATAATACACTTTCCACGACCGTCCGCCATACTCACACACGGCACTCTTGCAAAAATAACCCATCACACTATCTGTTTCTTCTGTAGGCCTAAAAGTCAATTCAGGGACAATCTCCTCGTATTCAATAACCTGTTCTGAGAACGGCAGACGATTGGTTACAGTCTCTTTGTTCGCTTTGTTATCTTTCAATATGTCCCATCCTATATAGCCGGAAGGTATAAAGGAGAAAACCATTTTTTCCTTCATCTCCTTTGTGTTGGAAATATCAAGATCTCGCAAATCCCGGTTGAAGAACGCATTATAAGCATTCCCCATCTGAAGCTCCATCAGATTTTCTCGTGTCAGCGAATCATCCCTCTCTCCACTCTTCGAACGGAAAGTGTAAGATACAGTCAGATAACAGGAATCTAATGTCTGATACTTATCTGTACTCACAGGCGCAAGAGCGAACTCAGGACTTTCAAGCCCGAATGCTATCTTCATTTGTGCCGACACCCCAACCGCGGAAAGAGCAAGAACAATAAAAGATACAATAATTGACTTTTTCATAATTGTATTGTTTGATTAATTAAAATAGTCGCAGACGCACTCCAAACATGACAGTTCTTCCCCGAAGTCGGTATTCATTCGACCTACTGACTATGCCATTATCGGAAAATCTTCTGAATACTCTATTATCCAAGAGATTCGTGGTATGGATCGAAAACACCACTTCTCTCAGACTATATTCAATCTTGCAGTTCAGGAAAACGTTATCACGATAAGTAGGGTAATAGTTATTGTGATAATACATTACTGAGGGCTGAACACTCAAATTTTTCAAGGGCCAAACAATCAATGAAGTGATATTGGTAAACGTATTCCGAATTTTTCCCTCGCTGATACCATCAGTATAAGTCTTCGTCAAGGTGAGCTCGTTGGAAGTGTCAAAACTTATCCAGGCTGTAAATGAGGATCTATATCCCAATTTTCCTCTCAAATATATGTTTCTTCCGGTGTGAAGACTTTCTTTTACATAATAGGTGCCGGAGGTTGACGTGACACTCAATTCCTCGCTTATCTTTGAGTTTCCACGAAAGAAGCCTTTCGAGAATGTCTGGTCAAATTGAATCAACGAAGTCCTTGTAGATTCAGGAATCCTCTCATAATTAACAATCCCGTCCAATATCTCATATCCGGAACTTGTCCCGTAGCGGCAAAGAGCATAACTAAGGGATATATTTCCGAACATCATGTCAAGCACACTTTTATATCCTGCCGATAATGATCCCTTTAATTTTCTGTCGGGTTTCATCTCCACGTGGCGGGGATTTGACATGGTGGTCCGATAGTTTGTATAATATTTTTCCGCTAAAAGGAATAGCGCAGAGGGCAGTTCTTCCTCCAGATTCGCTATAGCCGTAATTGACCATCTGTCAGAAAGTTTGTATGAGATATAGGTCGATGGTTTCAACGACAGATAGCTCCT
This sequence comes from Bacteroides sp., assembly GCA_014801875.1. Lineage (GTDB taxonomy): Bacteria > Bacteroidota > Bacteroidia > Bacteroidales > Muribaculaceae > Lepagella. The sequence continues at coordinate 2,493 of JAAVDJ010000014.1, forward strand.
ATTATATTTCCAGTCCCATTCTGACGATTTATAATGTATGATTCCTATCGGAAGATTAAGAGACCATTGGAAACTCTGCCCGTTATGCACAAGTATCCTCGGCCTGAGATTTGCCAGAACTTTCCATGTACAGACTCCTCCATCCTCGGCCGATCCCCCCTTATCAAGCAAGGCACGAATATTCTGATGGTCTATATCAAAGCCGAAATTCAAGTTAAACATCACATGCGGCACAGAGAAGGCCATCAAAGAGGTGCTGCCTCCAAATACAAGGTTACGCTGCCTCAGTCGTTGAGATAACAAATGTTCCGGCACTCTCAGCATTCCGTCACGCTCATTATACGTGAAACGTGCTGTCGCATCCCCTATTCCTCCTCCTATCCTTCTATGCTTGAATTCAAATACGTCTCTGAGAGATATGGAGTGGCCTGACAGAGACTGGTGCAATTCTTCCCCTATCATCCCCTCCCCCTTGGGGAAAGATATGTTGGCTGTCAGTGTATTTTTTAGGTATGTATTATCGCCATTTATCTTATATCCTGAATTTAATCCTATGAAATGTTGGCGGATAGAAGCTGTGTTCAATTCGCTAAATACATAACGCGACACACTGTCTGTCAGATACGTGGTCACATTTTCCGTATCTCGCTTCTCCCTGTCATAGAGATAATTGACATTGAAAGTCAAGAAATTATTCTCACGCACGCGAAACAACTGGTTGACAGTCAGACTGTGCGATGTATTTCGATATGACAGACGGTTATCAAGAGAGGGTTTCCCGGGAGAAAGCAGAGATACGCCCAAGGATGAGGTAAAAGTCTGGGGGGCTCCTATCTCTTTGCGCAGATCACTTCCCACATTATCGGTTTTATAGACTGATATATTCTGAGCCTTTCTCCTGAAATTCATTAGATTCACTGTGAAATCCCACGAAAATTCAGGCTGACAACCCACCGCTCCTTCAGCATTGGCTGTCCATACCCCTTTGGCATCCTCTTTCAATTTAATATTTATGGCCGGGGCTGTCCCCTTCTCAACTCCCTGAAGCATTTTGACACTCTGATGATTCTCCATCACCTCCACAGTCCCTATTGATTTTGCATCTATATTGTTAGTAGCCACACCATAATTATCGCCGAGCATATTCATTCCCTCTATATACAACTCCTTTACCCATTGCCCATTATATGTCACCTGCCCGTTTTCCTTTACCTCCAGACCGGGCATCTTGCGTAAAAGGTCGCTCAAGGTTCGGTCATTCTTGCTCCGGTAGGTAGCGGCTGAATAAGAGATGGTATCTCCTCTCTGCTTGATTTTTCTTGCTGATACTACCACTTCTTTCAACTTCAGACTCTTCACCACCGAGTCAAGATTCTCTTTCCTGGTCTGACCCGATAGGGAAAACCAGAGGAAAAGCAATGGAGGTATAATTACTAAATACGTTCTCATGATGATATACGATTTTATCCGGAATATAAAGGGAGGGGGCAAATGAGCCTGCTTCTATTCCTTTATGGTGAAATAGAACGGGAGACTGAGGCTACTTTTTACTGGTCGGCCATCCTTTACTGCCGGTTTCCACTTCCCGCTGGTTAGGGTTATTACCCTTATTGACTCCTTCTCATACACATCCCCGGTAGATTTCTTAACATGAACATTCCCAACATCACCTTTCTCATCCACGTCAAAACAAACCACCACCTTATGTTTGACATTGACTTCCTCATCGGGCACTTCAGGATACTTCGTATTCTCCCCAAGAAAATTATAGAGGTCTGACATTCCCCCTTCGAATTCTGCCATTGCCCTGTCTTCACCGGCATAAGATGAAGATTCCTCGTCGCCGTTCTCCCGGAGTGTAGACTGGGTGATTAAAGAAGTCGAAGCCACTTCTCCAAGAAAATGTGATGACGCTGAGAAGGAAATGAGCATTATACCTACGATAGCCGCCGGCAACGCATACAATGAAAGGAGTAATGTCTTTCTTGAGGATGGAGTCCGACCTATAGCAAGAACCCTCTTCCGGAACCCCTTTTTATTGGAGCCGAAGCAATTTGCTATCCCGAGCATTGTTCTGTCCATTGCGGTTTCAAGAATCAGCCGCTGGTAGACGTAAGGCTCTATCCCTGATTCTATCACATTGCTGTCCGCCTGAAATTCATGGTTGAGTTTGACAAGGTGCCGCAGTTTCCATGCGAAGGGATGATACCACAACAATATACAGAATATATCGGAAAAGAGTACGTCTACCCAGTGGCGATACTCGACATGCGATTTCTCATGAATAAATATTCCGTCAGTTTCAATATTTCCGGAATACTCATTGAGGAATATATATCTTTTCCAACTAAAAGGTGCGATTTCTTTGTCTTTGAGAAGACAGATTGTATATTTTCCCTCGTTGATTTTCTCTGCCCGGTTAATAATTATAAACAGCCTGATGAATGAAAAGACTTCACGAAGCGCCAGAGCAATCACACCTAAGGCATATACCCCTACTGCAATCGCCATATACGGAAGCCCTTCAGGTGTGCTTTTTTCTGTCTCACCTGATATGTTTTCAATTAATGTCTGAGTCATAGCGGCAGTATGATCAGAAGTAATCACGGTTTTAAACACACCTCCGCATAAAATCCCCATTAGTGGGAGCATAAGAGACAAACCCATTCCTGCAAGAAGTGAATAACGGTTGAATCTAAAATTCGTGCTTCGTGCCACCAACTGCTGCATCACAGGATAGAGCAACAGCAGGAACAATGATGCCATTAATGAATATGATAATAATCCACCCATATTTATTTCTCCTTCATTTTGTTTTGTTTCTCTACTTCCTCAAGGAGCGAACGAAGTTCCTCCACCGGTATATTGCCATCCTCTACAAAGGCTGAGACCACCTTCAGATAAGAATTTTTGAAATATCTCCCTATTATTGTTGAGAGACTCTGCTTACCCATCTCCTCCTCCGCTATCAGAGGATAATACTGGTACGACTTCCCTTGTTGTCTATGTCCTACATACCCTTTCTCCTCCAAAGCACGCACCATCGTGGAGATCGTATTGAAATGTGGTCTCGGCTCTTCATACATTTCCACAATCTCCCGTACACACATCGCTCCGTGTTTCCAGAAGATATTCATTATTTCTTCCTCTTTAGCTGTAAGTCTATCCATGTCTTTATATGTTTTCAGTAAATCGATTTTTATTTATTCGCAAAGTTACAACTATAATTTATAGTTATAACTATTCTTTGTAGTTAATAATTGTTAATTGTATCTCTCCTCTTGAAATCAAATATCTTCAGCAATCAATGTATAAAAAATACTCCCTCCAAAGAAAATAAAACGAAATCACGCCATCTTTGGAAATTAGCAAGATAAAATATTGAAATAATGCGATATAATAAATAATATCATTCTCCGTAAAAGCCACAATAAAATACTCGGTCGTTAATCATCTCAGTCTATTGAGTGTTATAATAATTAAAGAACATGCATTGCAACGGATTTAAAGTTCAGAAAAAATATGGAATTGAGAGAAGAAGAACTCACCCGATATATCCTCCCCATGAGGGAAGGAGGCTCTCTCCCTTTGCTCGGGGAGGCTGCTGACGGATTCAGATACGTGATTAAGATGCGTGGAGCCGGACATGGTAAAAAAGCACTCATATCTGAATTGGTGGGTGGACTCGTGGCCAAAGCTTTCAAATTCAAGACTCCGGAACTTGTGCTCCTGAATCTGGATTCAGCTTTCGGAATTACAGAGCCGGACGAGGAAGTGCAGGAGCTCCTTCGCAAATCGGAGGGACTTAATCTCGGTATGCACTTCCTTGACGGGGCTGCGACATTCGATCCCGCGGTCAATCAGATTGATGAGCTTACTGCCTCCAAACTGGTATGGCTTGATGCATTCCTCACTAACGTAGACCGCACACGCCTTAACCCAAACATGATGATTTGGCACAACGAACTGTGGCTTATTGATCATGGAGCATCTTTATATTTTCATCACTCATGGAAAGACCCTGAAAAGGCGGCTCTTGACCCATTCCCTTACATAAGCCGACATGCCCTGCTTCCCTTCGCCACTCGTCTCGAAGAGGCTGATGCATTAATGCGCCAAGCAATTACTCCCCGCACTCTCAACAAGATTGTGGATCTTATTCCTGAAGAATGGCTGGAGGAAGAGGATAGTGAAATTTCCGCTGCCCAAAGGAGAGAAGGCTACCGCATGTTCCTGATCAAAAGACTCGCTGAGAGCAATATCTTTACACAAGAGGCAATCCGCCAAAGAAATATGCTGAAATGACGATGGAGGAGAAAATCATATACGAATACTGTCTGCTCCGTTATGTCCCGGACGTGGAACGTGAGGAGTTTGTCAATGTCGGACTAATGATGATGTCCAAACAGTATCGCTGGATGCGGTGTGAATTATATATCAATGAACAGCGAATTTCCGCCATGTTCCGTAATCCCGATATAGACCGTCTGCGCATACAACTCAGTGTCTTCAGCCGAAATGACGTTCCTTTCCCTGACTTGACTGTCGAGGAACGCTATCGCTGGTTGGCTGCCGTAAAAAGCGCCATAATACAGACCTCACCCTCTCATCCCGGGATTATTCCCCTTTCCTCCCCGATATCAAGGAAAGAGATTACAGATTTACTTGATGAAAAATTCAACAATCTTTTTCAACGCCTTATACAATAGATTAAAAATTTAAGATACGGATATTATGCTCATCCTGATAGCTGAGTCAAAGACAATGGAAAAGAATGAGAGAGTCTTCTCTCCTGATTTTTACCACCTCCACACTCCCGCCGGGGAAGAAGAGGCGTCTGTAATAATGCACCGTCTTTCTGAAATGTCTCCCGTTGAGATCTCTTCTACTGTAAAGATAAGTCTCAAGATGGCAACCGAGCTTAAAAGAATGGCTTATGAGTTTCCTTTAAAGGAAATCGGTCTTACCGCTATGGATGCGTTCACAGGGGTGGTCTTCAATAATCTCGATTTCAGTTCGCTTTCTCCCGATGATAAGGAGTGGGCAGCGCTCAATATAAGAATCATATCTTCACTTTACGGTTGGCTACGCCCTGACGACATCATCAAACCTTATCGTCTTGACTACTCGTCGCCTGTTTCGCCTGACGACACACCCTTGGCATCTTATTGGAGAAGTAAAGTAACAATCCGACTTGTCAAGACTATTCAGGAAGCCGGCGAAAATACCATTCTTGATCTTCTCCCGGGGGATGCTGCAAAGTGTATTGACTGGAAACTGGTCAAACGATTTGCTAAAGTGTGGAAAGTGGATTTCCGCCAAACAGATGGAGAAAACATCCGCACTCCACATGCAGGGAGGTTGAAGGCGCTCCGTGGAAAACTCCTCCGCAACATAATAACACACCGACTTAACACGCTCGAAAAAATCAAGGTTTTTGAAAACGATTCCTTGATGCCTGACCCAAATCCTATGTATCCGGACCGTATATCTTTTCTGGTCTGATTTCAGCCGTTGAGGTCAACCTTACTCCTCTTCCATACGTTTAATTGATGTGGTGCAAGCGAAGTGTCGCGAGTCTTCGTGGGAATAAGCACACACCGCATATCCTGATTATAATCATAAAACACCTTAACCCTAATTGATTATGGAAAAATTTAATGCTCTCAATCCCTCTGATGAAATCACTGTCACAATATGGGGACCTGAAAATTCCAGACTGTATCAGTCTACCAACTCCGGATATACTTCTGTTGAGGAGGCTGTGCGAATCGCTCTTGCGAATGCAGCCTTGATTGTAAAACCGGAAGACTGTATGTATGAAATCACAAACCAAAATACTTTAGATTCCCATACTTACCGACTCACCGAGAATTATGACCTTATACAGCAGTCGTAATAATTGTCGCCGCAATACGAGACAAATCATCAATATGATTGAAATCATATCCGCCCTGAATCCTTTCAGGGCTTTTTTTATCCTTGATTAAAGTGTGCCTGTCATCCTGCGATACCGCAGTTCAGATCAGATATGAAAAGGGGGAAAGGACAAAATCCTTTCCCCTGAAGATATGGCTGCCACACGAGGGGGCGACTGAATAATCAATAACGAATGCAAAAACCAAAACCCGGAATCCGCTTCAAGAACAAAAACAGCCTCCAACAGTCAAGTCTTCACAGGCTAACTTATACTTGCGGATTCGGACAACATAACAAATATATCAAGGGTTTTACCCCTCAAAAAGTTGCTTTACTTGCATTCCCGAATAGTTGCCGGCTTACTGCCGACTGAAAGGGTCGTCCCTCGTCGGCATGCAGGCTTCAAACCCCTCAAATGGGAAGCCGAAGCCTTACCATATCCGAATAATGAACCACTCGATGAATGGGCACTATTCTTTTTTCTTCCCTAAATCAGCCACTTTATCATAGATTCCCTTCAGCGACTGAGGAACCAGAATCCTTAAACCTTCAATTTCAGCAAGACGTAGCTTCTTATATTCCACAAGCTTCGCCTCCAAAAGCCCCATCTCTCTGTTATACTCATTCATCCGGCTTACATAATCCGCATTCACCAAAGTCTGCGAAGCCGTCACAGCCTTACTACAGTCATGTTTGAAAGAGTTCACCTTAGCCTGTGCCTCACGATATTGCTTCTGAAGTTTGAAATAGATATTATCAACACTCCCCTGTTCTACTGTAGGCTCAAAGGTATAAATCAATGTGTCGCGTCCCTCTCCCTTCACTTCCCGTTGCTGACGGATATGAAGATCAAGTGCTTCCCGCGCCTCCGCCAGACTTCCCCCGGGATGAATCGCCTTGCCGAGCACAGCCGCCAAAGTCTCTGTCTGGTAATATCTGTTCCTCTCATCAAGAGAAAGTGAGGCGTAATAATCGTCGTCAGTAAGTGCTGTCTCTTTTATTGGCTTTTCAGGCAAAGTCAGTTTCTGCTGTTTGGCATATTCCTCCAAAAGCAACTGATCTGTCTCTTTGCACAATCTCTCTTTTGCCTTTATAGCCTCCCGAAGCCATGCTATTAGAGACTTGGCCTTGGCTATGGTATGAAGTCTGTCAGGAACTGTCGCCAGGTCTTTCTCTGTGGAACCGAGGGTCAACCTTTCGGATGCAGACGTTCCTATCAACGCCACTGATGAAGAGAAAAACACCAACCCATCCAGTGCCGATTCTTCCGTGCGTATCATCTCCTTAGCCAGATTAGCTATATAATTGGCTGATGTAGCAGTAAGACCGTGCCCATCGGGTGAAAAAAATATCATATCGCTTTTCATAATCCGTTCGTTTTATGTTTTACAGTGCAAAATTAAAATCCACGTGCGCAATCTAATTGCGCATCGCGAAAAAGTCCATGAAAAGTTAGTACATCTGTAAGAAAACAGACCGTGTTTCGTTGTTATATAGATAAACATTATCCACAATGGTCATAATTTTCATTATCATTGCCGCTATCTTAGGACTTCTTGACGCCTATATCCTCGTTGGCGTTATGCCAAAGGCCCAATGGTGGTTCAAGGTCCTCTTTCTCTTTCCCTCCATAGCCTATCTGGTCGTCATGATTCGCATCATTATTGGCGACATGCGGCAATCGATGCTCAACTGGCTCTTCTGGTTGACTCTATGTGTTGTCTTCACAATCCTTATTTTCTGCATCTTCTCCTTTATCGGAAAAGGAATAGGTTTATTCTGGAGTTCTGGATCCACAATTTTAAATATCATAGGTCTTTTTTTCGCCTTGATATGGTTAGGGATATCCCTTTACGGCATTTTATTCGGTTGGAAAAGGGTGACGGTTGAGGAAGTTTCAATCACCTCTCAAAAAATTCCGGAAGCCTTCAAAGGGTATCGTATTGTCCAGCTCTCCGACTTCCATATCGGCACGTATGCCGACTCTCCTCATACTGTCAATGAAATCGTGGATAAGGTAAACTCCCTCCACCCTGACCTGATTGTATTCACCGGCGACCTTGTCAACTCCTCATCTGAGGAACTCAATCAATTCAAGAACCTACTGAGCCGTCTCAATGCCAAGGACGGGGTCTATTCCGTACTCGGCAACCACGACTATTGCCTCTATCGCGAATATACCGCTCCTGACTCCCCTGATAAGCAGTTGGCGAAGGTAGTCGCCACAGAGTCTGAAATGGGATGGCGCTTGCTACGAAATGAATCGGTCAGCATTACCCGAGGGAACGACTCAATTTCTCTGATTGGAGTAGACAATGCTGGTGGGAAAAGATTCACTAATCAGGCGGATTTGCCTAAAGCCATTCATGGATTAGCACCGGACGACTTCAAAATTCTCCTTTCGCACGACCCATCACATTGGCGTCGGGAAGTGCTCCCGGACTCTGATATTGACCTGACCCTCTCCGGCCACACCCACGCCATGCAATTTAAAATAGGAAACTGGTCTCCTTCTGCCTGGACCTATCCGGAGTGGGGAGGACTTTATAATGAGGGCTCTCGACAGTTATATGTCAGCACCGGTATCGGAGAAAACATTGCCTTCCGCTTTGGCGCATATCCTCAGATTGTCCTCCTCACACTCAACTAAATCTATTTGTTCAGGATTCGCCTCTATTCCCTTAGCATAGCCACTTCCGTTTGTTCGTTTATCACACAGAATTTCGTCATGATTTCTCTGCCATTCTTTTTCCTCAACATTTTTGGCTTTTCTGAGATCACCACCGGCCTTCTTATGACCCCTCTTCCGCTTGCCACAATGATTGTGTCTCTCTCCTTTCTCAAGAATTAAGAAAAGCCGGAATCTAACCAACAATTGACAATCATTGACGGGGACAGGAAATCCAGCCCGCAACAAAAGAATAAGAGGGACGGCCGTTGTGGGCTGTCCCTCTTTATATGGGAGTTAAAAGGATTTTATCTGAAAGTTTTTTAACGAACTACCTTAAACACCTTGTTACCCTTTCTGCAAATATAGATTCCTTTACCGGGATTTAGGATTCTCATTCCTTGCAGATTGTAGTATTCCACTACCACGTCATCCGAGCTTTCCACGGAATCAACACCGGATACAGAGGCGAAATAGAGATGTTTCGTCAATGTGTGTATGCCATCAATATCCTGCTGCTCTCCGCTATTGTTGTGGATTATGAAGGAGTGCTCAGTATCCGACGCCGGGAGATTCCTTACAACCTTAAACCTGGTATCGCCAATAGTCACCGTTTCGGAAACTTCCACACCGGGCCACTCTCCGAACAACGAAGCCTCTTCGTTGGAATACGCATACAGATAAAGTCGGTCCCAACCTGTTTTATCCTCGATATAGATATTGTAAACGGGGAAAGGAACATCAGAAACTATGAAGCTGTCTCCCTCCACTTTGATATATATGCTTCCGATATGATCCAATGTCGGGCCATCAAACTGAACTCCGTCGCCGTTATTGAAAATCAGATTGGAAGGCATGGCAGCTTCCTCAGGGAAGGAAACTTTCAGATATTCCACACCATCGATACCGACTTTCTCGGTTGCTTCGACACCGGGCCAACCACCGAACATCTCCGGTATGCCGGCTCCCCACGCATAAAGGTAAAGATTGTCCCAACCTGAATTATCAAGGAGGTAGATAGCGGGATGCCTTGTACTTACGAAAATATTTTCTGTTATCGTGTATGCGCCCGGAAGGTCAATCTGTTCTCCTGCATTATTATTCACAATGAGGTTTTGCGGAACTTCGGTTGTCGTTATATTCTTAATCACTTTATAGGTGATACCATCAATGACTTCGGTGTCCGTCACTTTTACACCCGGCCATTCGCCGAAAATCGAGGGCGNATCTTCTACATAAGCATACAGGTAAAGGTCGTTCCATCCTGTCTCATCCTTGATGTANATGTTGTAGGCTGAGGNTNTCGGTTCCTCGGGCTGTGTGCCCCCGACAGTCANATAAACATTCTCTGTTATGGTGTATAACCCGGCTATGTCAACCTGATTTCCATTGTTGTCATTCGCTATGAAAGTCTGCTCNATATCCGTAGCGCTTACATTTCTTATGACCTTGTAGGAAACTCCNTNNACNACTTCNGTNTCNGNNACCTTAANACCCGGCCATTCGCCGAAAATCGATGGTGCGCCGTCTACGTAGGCATACAGGTAAAGATCGTTCCATCCCGTTTCATCCTTGATGTAGATGTTGTAGGTGTCAGGAATTGTGACAATCGGGAGGTCTCCCCCTTCCCCATCTTTAACATACACTGCATATCCCTGAGCCGGGAGAGTAAAGGATTCTCCAGCTGCCATTCTCCCGGTATTGCCGGTAAATGCATCTTTTCCTGTAAAACCGGGAAGATTACCTGAAATAGAGAATGTTTTCTGACTGTCATTGAAATTCAGCATCACTACTACCGATTCATCTCCCTGTCTTCTCTCATACACATANACATTAGGGTCTGTAGCTGTATGGTTTATCAAAGTGCCGGTGGTGTGGCCGGTGTTCAAGGCCNGCTGGGTATGCTTGAGGTTGCTTAGAGTACGGATCAGTTCTGNGGTTCGGCTATCCGGATTCGACCAGTCAATCGGAGTCTTTTCTGCAAGAGAGACGCTGCCACCCGGGTTATAACCTATCTCCTGACCATTGTAGATAAGGGGCATACCGAAAACTGTGAATTCAAGCACAGTCAAAGGCCTTANATATTTATGGAATAAGGTNACTTCCGTACCTCCCTTATCCTGAACCACATCATGATTGGAAAGATAGACCATTCTTGAACGTCCTCTGTAAGCCTCTTCATTGTGAAGGTTAAGGCATTCATTACGAAGATTGTCTACTGTTCCTCCGCGNGCGAAATCAAGAAGGCGGTCATGGAAATACCATGCATAGTTATAATCAAACCATCCGTTGCTTACAAGCTCCGGTTTTGAATCATCCTCGGCAAGCCATGCGACTCTTTCTCCNTTCTTCAATACACGCTGAGTAGCCTTNCTCCAGAATTCCGATGTNGGCCCGGAAGCATANTCGCAACGGAAACCGTCGACATCAAACTCATCCACCCANTATTGCATTGCGTCAATCATCGCGTCATGCATGGCGGAATTGGAAAAATCAAGCTGGTAAACATCATTCCATCCGTTGGGGCTTACAAAACTGCTTCCATAGAAACCGGGATTTGACTTTGTCCATACATTATCCTTTGATGTATGGTTGGCAACCCAGTCAAGCCATATTTCCATTCCATTTTCATGGATGGCATTGACCAATGAACGGAAGTCGGCAGNCGTGCCGTAGTCAGGATCAAGACCTTTGTAATCACGTACTGCATATGGACTGGAGTAAGTGCCCCACCTACCTTCCTCGCCGGGTGTATAGATTGGCATCAGCCACACTACATCCACACCAAGCTCCTTCAGTCGGGGAATCTGAGCCTCAACTCCTTTGAAATTTCCCTCTTGCGAGAAATTCCTCACAAACACCTCATAGATAACTCTGTTTTCAGGTTGATGAGAGATGGCCCCTGCTGAGAAGGAGCAGGGAACCATCATTGCCATCAATGTGACGATGCAGCCTATAAATGAATGAAGCCGCNTCATATCATCTTACCACTTTAGTAACCTTGGAACCTCTCTTGCAGATGTATATTCCTTTTGAAGGGGCCGCCACACGTATACCCTGAAGTGTATAGTATTCAATCTCACTNTCATCCTCNGTAAAGACACCTTCCACTCCGGAAGTGACCTCCTTGTCTGTAGCATAAAGGAAGATATTCTCTGTGATAGGATATTCTCCCGTCACATCCACCTGATTGCCTGCATTGTCATTCAGAATGAAAATCTGCGCCACATCAGTTGCCTCNACGTCTTTTATNACCTTGTAATCGACACCNTCTATTGTCTCTGTCTCGGTCACCTCTTTCCCGGGCCANGCGCCAAATATCGAAGGAGACNCTCCTACATACGCATACAGATAGAGGGCATCCCAATTAGTATGATCCTCGATATAGATGTTGTAAAGCTTGGCAGCGGGAGTCGGAAGAATCTCGAAGCTGCTTGCATCAAGAGAAAGATANACATTTTGTCCGGAAGGGATACTCGGTCCGTCATACTGGTCTGCATCGCCATTGTTGAATATCAGATTGTATTCAATGGTGCCGTTGCCGGGGAAAGGTGCCTTCTTGTATTTCTGTCCGTCTATCTCCACCTCTTCCTCCAACTTGGTTCCCGGCCAGCCTCCGAATACTTCAGGTTGCCCATCTGACCATGCATATACGTAGAGATTATCCCAGCCGGTGTTGTCAATGGCATATACGAACGTCGTGACTTCCCCGAAATCAATATCTGGGTCGGCTGGATCCGCATACTGATTCACCATTATACCGTTGGTGGCGAAGTAATAGTTTTCCTCGTCCAATGTCAACATCGGAAGATCAATCTGCTGCCCGTTGTTATTATTATTGAAGATGGGATGTATCACTTCTCCGTCATGACCATCTATGGTAAATAGATTATATTTGACATCATTGAGAGTCACAGTCTCGGAGGGTGTGGCTCCAGGCCATACTCCGAAAATCTCGGAATCTCCCCATGAATAGAGAGCAACATCGTCACCCCAGTCGGAGAGATTGGCCACATAGATGTTGTGTACGTCGGCGTTGGTGGCCATGCCTGCCATGCCAAGAGCGATAGATAGTAGGAATCGTTTTTTCATAAGGTCAACGTTATAAAATTTTTACTGAGGCAAAATTAGCCTTATATTTCCTGAATAAAAACCTTTCCTGCTCCTTATGACATCCAATAAAGATTTTCAAAATATAATTATCTGATAATCAATCATCCTTTCCTAATTTTATCAAAACTCTGTCAATATATATTTTCTAATCTTTTCCCTTGAAAAAGGACTCCCGCGCAGTTCGGCAGGAAAATTTCAATCCTCTTTGACCACAACTATTTCCCCATCCGGCCTCGCCGCTCTGCCAATTCATGAGCCTCCGCAATCTCTGTTCATCCCTGCTTGTACTCGCATTCGTATAGAAAAGAGATTCAAATGTGGCAAACGCAGCCCCACACTCCTTGACATCATATCAAAAGTGCGGGGCTACTTCATTCGGTAAAGATATTCCTTAGGAAATCAGGAGGGTTCTATCTCGGCTGGATTTTCTATAAGTATAGGTTCTTTCCCCAGCAATCTGAATAGATCTTGATTTGAGATAGCTATGAATCCACAAGGGTCGCCATCAGTTATGACGATTTTATCACGAGCCGCTACATCCTTGTCCATGACAAATATAACATCAGCTGCCTCATTCCTCAAGAGACCGAAAGGGGTTGCTGCCCCGTGGGATGTACCGAGAATCTCCTTCATTAGGTCTTCCTGAGCAAACGACACTCTCGGAATTTGCAGCGAGGCTCCGAATTCTTTTGTGATGAAAGCCTTCCTCGCATGGGTCACATAGAGCCAGAATTTGTTTTTCTGCCGATTGGTCAGCAGGATGGTCTTTACCGTGTCTATACCGAAAGCCTTGTCTATGTTCAGGCAGTCGTCCATTGATATTCCCGGATCACTCTCTATTCTTGTGTAAGGAATTTTGGATTCCTCCAGTTTCTCGTATATCATTTTCTGGGTTTCAGACTTGTAGCTCTCCGGAGCACCTGTCATAACCTCACTTGTATAAAATGCCATAGTTTTATTATTTTGTGTTTAGGAAATACTGTTTTATTGAAGTTTAAACTTTTATTCAATTTCTTCCATATTTCTTTTCAAAAATTTCAAAATGTTCTTCGCCCCATTTCAACATAAGGTCTATAATCGGGAGTAATGACTTACCAAGGTCGGTTATCCGATATTCAGCGTGAGGGGGGAGTTCGGCATAAACAGTTTTGGAGATAAGACCATCAGCCACCATCTCTTTCATCTGCATGTCAAGCACACGCGGAGTTGCCTCCGGCAATAAACGATGAATCTCACTCGGACGCATCTCTTTTCCTGATCGCAACTCATCCAGAATACATGACTTCCACTTTGATTCTATCAAACTCATTGTCAAGCGCAACGGACAATCAAGATCTATCGGTATCTTTTTCTCGTATGCCATAAGTATATTTTTCAACAAAGTTAGATAAAATTATTGATAATCAGAATACCGAAAAAATTTTCCTATATGGAATAATTTTTCGGTTATTGCTTCTATAGACGGCCATATATAATTTTGCAAAAGATTAAAACAATTAAAATTCAAAATTATATGAGAGATAAAATCAAGGAATATGCAGCTGTGGAAGAAGCTGCTCTGAAATTTGTCAAAAGCGTAGCGGAAGGCAACAGCGAATATGCCAAACAACTTTTCACCTCCGATGCCGTGCTTTTCGGTATGCTTGACGGAGTCTTGGAACATGGATCCATCGAACAGTTCTATCATAATGTCGACACTGTAGGCGCTGGCGATAATTTCAAAGCTCGAGTGGATGTGCTCGCTGTCGAGGAGACTGTAGCCGTGGTCAGAGTGCTTGAAGAAGGCTGGGGCGACAGAATAGACTTCACCGATTTCCTCCTCCTCCTTAAACTTAATGGAGAATGGAAATGTGTGGCTAAAGCATACAACCAAAATTCCAACACCATCAAGAAGTAATTAATATTTATATTCTCTCTGAAAATATCGTATCCCTATGGTACGATATTTTTTTATCTCTTTAATTTACCACAAAATATTCGTTCCGGCGCCTTTATCTTCTTCTCTTATGAGGAAGTATAAAATTTAATTCTTAATTTTGCAATCGTTACTCTAAAAATTAATATATGAGAAAGATATTTGTATTTTTGATGACTTTGGCTGCCTTTACCCTGTCTGCACAGGATATCGCATTGCTTGCTCCGGAAACCGGCAAAGGGGTCAATGTCATGCAGGCGTTTAATCAACGCAGATCCACCAGAGAGTTCGATTCCAAGGAATTAACGTTGCAGGATATGTCGAATCTACTTTGGGCTACCATGGGAATCAACCGTCAGGACAATAAACTGACCGCTCCTTCCTGTCGTAACTTGCAGGAGATACGTCTTTTTGTAATAACCGCGAATGGCGCTTACGAGTATATCCCTCTTTCGCATAGCTTACATCAGGTTGCTGAAGGTGATTTGCGTCAAATGGTGGCAGGGCAGCAGGATTTCGTGACTAATGCACCTGTCTCTCTGCTGATGGTTGCCGATATGGATAAGTTTGGGAATACCGACTCCCGTTCGATGACTATGGCCGCGATTGATGCAGGTATCGTGACGGAAAATGCCTGTATAGCCGCAGCCGGACTCGGATTGGCTACGGTGCCGCGTGCTTCGATGGAGAGTGATAAACTTCGGCAGGCTCTCGGGCTGACCGAAACTCAGATTCCTCTGATGAACGCCCCCGTCGGTTATTTCAAGCAATAATCCCCTATCTGACGTTAATATCATTTAAATTTCTGTTAAGATCATATAATGATATAGGGAAATATACGGATTATTATTTATCTTTGTATCTCCAATCAATACTAATTTCTAACCTAAATAATTTTGCAAATGGGATTATTTGATAAAGTTTTCTCCAAAGCTCCTCAAGCTGAGCCGCTGAATGCTCAGGAGGCTTTCGCCGGTATCGCCTTGGCTATGGCCGGCGCTGACGGAAGTATCGCTCAATCTGAATGGGATGGTATCGTCAACTATATCTGCCGCCTTCGTCTTTACGACAACTATTCCGGTCCGGCATTCGATAAGATGTTCGATAAGATTTTCCGTATTCTAAAGAACCAGGGTCCTTCCGCTCTCGTGTCAGCTGCCGTAGAGGGGCTCCCCGAGGATCTGAAACTCACCGCATTCGCCTGCGCCGTAGACATCGCCCTTGCCGACGGAGTTGTGGAAGAGGAAGAAAAGGAAATTATCAATCAGCTCGCTGAAGCTCTCAAAGTGCCTGAGCAAACTGCTGTTCAGATCATCGAGGTATTGATAATCAAGAACAAAGCCTGAATAAACTTGTATTAATATGAGGCGTGTCTTTTGCGAGACACGCCTTTCTTTCACTTCACAAGACTCGATTGCGCTTTGCTTAGACCGTGCCAGGATGCGAGTCCCTGCCTCCCTACCTCGCGAGCCGAAGATTGATACTCTTTAAATTGATTAAATACAGATGGAGAACGATAAGATCATTATTCGTGGTGCTAAGGTTCATAACCTCAAGAATATCAATGTTGATATCCCTCTCGGAAAGATTGTTGGAATTGCCGGTGTGTCAGGTTCGGGCAAGTCTTCTCTCGCATTGGGTGTGCTTTACGCTGAAGGTTCTCGACGCTACCTCGAAGCTCTTTCCACATATACGCGAAGGAGAATAACCCAGTCCACACGAGCCGACGTTGAAGAAATATTGCATGTGCCCGCTGCCGTTGCCCTTCATCAGCGTCCGGGTGTGCCGGGTGTTAGAAGTACATTCGGCACAGGCACCGAACTCCTGAATAGTTTGCGGCTCATGTTCTCACGCCTTGCAAGCCACCGTTGTCCCAATTGCGGACATTATCACAAGCCAACTCTTGATGTGGCTGCGGAAAAGGAACTGGTATGTGAAAATTGCGGCGCCAATTTCTATGGACCCGGCGCTGAGGATCTCGCATTCAACAGCACAGGGGCCTGCGAGAAGTGTGGGGGCACAGGAGTCGTTATGACTGTTGACCGCTCCACTCTCGTGCCTGACGAGACTCTCTCCATCGACGAGGGGGCGGTAGCTCCCTGGGGCTCTCTTATGTGGTCGTTAATGACCGATGTCTGTCGCGCCATGGGGGTGCGGACTGACGTACCTTTCAATCAGCTCACAGATAAAGAACGTGACATAGTGTTCAATGGTCCGGCTGTAAAGAAAACAATTCTGTATAAAGCCAAAAAGAGTGAGACCGCCGCTGAACTCGATTTTACCTATTATAATGCCGTCTACACCGTCGAAAATGCCCTCTCTAAAGTAACGGATGAGAAGGGGATGAAGCGTGTGGAGAAGTTCCTGAAAAGTGAAGTTTGCCCATCTTGCCACGGAACTCGCCTCTCGGAAGCTGCCCGAGCTCCGCGAATTGACGGAATTGGCCTGGATCAAGCCACCGCCAAAACACTCGGCGATGCTATCGAATGGGTAAAGTCTGTGCCTGACACTCTCCCTGTGGAGATGAAACAGATGGCTATAAATATTTGTGAATCATTTCTCCTCACTGCCCGCAGGCTGATAGATCTTGGCCTTGGCTATCTCAGTCTTGATCGTGCGTCATCCACTCTTTCCACGGGCGAGCGGCAGCGTATGCAGCTTGCAAGAGTTGTTCGCAATCGCACCACAGGCATCCTATACGTCCTTGATGAGCCGTCGATCGGGCTGCATCCGGCTAATATTAATGGTCTGAAAGATGTTATGCATGACTTGATAGCCGACGGAAACTCAATAATACTTGTGGATCATGATACTCAGATTCTTAGAGATGCCGATTGGTTGATAGAGATGGGTCCTGGAGCTGGTGCGAATGGAGGATGTGTCGTAGCTGAGGGTACGATTAAACAAATTGAGCAAAAACCGGACTCCCGTATCGGTCCTTTCCTGTCCGGTAATGCTGAACGCAGGGTAAGACCTCTGATTCAACCGGACAAGATGTTTGAACAAGGATATATCGAAATGTCCACTTCGTCTATCCATACGGTGAAACCTCTTGAGATTAGAGTTCCAAAGGGTCGTCTCACCGTCGTGACAGGTGTCTCAGGGTCGGGAAAGACCACTATGGTGCTTGAAAGTCTGGTCCCGGCTATGCAGGCAGCTGTGGAGGGAAAGCGTTTGCCTGAGCATGTCATATCGGTTGTTGCTCCGGGCATCAAGCATGTAAAACTCATCGATTCAACTCCTATCGGTGCGAATGTAAGATCTACGGTTGCCACTTATGCCAACATTCACGATGAATTACGGAAGATATTCGGTCGGTCTTCCAACGCCAAGACTGAAGGACTTAAGGCCGGAGATTTTTCTTATAATACAGGTAGCCTGAGATGCCCGGTATGTGACGGAACGGGCACGGTAAGTCTCGACGTGCAATTTCTTCCTGATGTCGATATCCCTTGCCCCGAGTGTAAGGGTTCACGCTACAGTAAGAAGGCATGGTTGATAAAGATTCCCGGTGCGTCCGGACATGACGTGTCACTACCCGAACTGATGGACGATGATGTGGAAGTTGCGATGGAGGAATGTTCGGCTCATAAGAGCGTTGCCTCACGTCTTGCAACCCTCGACAATCTTGGCCTTGGCTATCTTACTCTTGGTGAAGCTACTCCAAGCCTTTCCGGCGGTGAGGCTCAGAGATTGAAGCTGGCATCCGAGATGGGTCGCGAACAGAATGATACATTGTTTGTATTCGACGAACCGACTATCGGTCTGCATCCTCTCGACGTGATAAAGCTTATTGAAGTATTTCAGAAACTGTTAGACCTGGGAGCTACTGTCATCGTGATTGAGCATGACCTCGACGTGATACGCAATGCCGATTATATTATCGATATGGGACCCGGCGGTGGTAACTATGGCGGCACTGTCGTTGCTCATGGGACTCCTGCCGAGGTAGCTGCCAATCCACACAGTATAACCGGGCGTTTCATTCAGGATAATACTATCACCTGAACCCCACCCGAACATCGGAATGCCTTCCGAGTTTCTTCCCCCACTCGTGCCCTCTGACCGAACTCGTGACCCAGAAATACCCGGTCAAGTCATCATACAAGGATATGAGTTCTTCTCTTTGCAGCTCAGGATATCGCTCCGGTTTACAGATAATATCACATATTTTCTGCAATCTCATCTCAAGTGATGAAATCGAATCGTAGTAACATTGATTCGGCTTATCAAACATTGGCAAAATCCTCTTTTCGAAATCATCCATCTCCTCGTCCAGTCTCTTGCATCCATTCTTATATATCTCTATTAGCCTATCCTTTTGCTGCTTCCCGCTTTCAATTTCAATCTCCGATTTCCTCACAGTTCCTGCCATACCCTTGAGGGAATCACCCATCAGATTGAGCTTTCTCTCTGTCCCCCTCGCCTCCCCGAGCATGACCTCCACTCCTTTATTAACATGGGAAGCAGCACTATGTAATGAGTGAAAATGAAATCCTGCTGTAATGCCCAGACATATCAACGCAATCACTCCGGCCATCCTCCAAAAGATCTTTGGCCTGCCGGCATGGCGTTTGATGCTCCTCAACAGAGCCTCGCAATCCTTGGGGCGCCTATCCAAAGATCCGGTGCAGCTCCTTGCTATCCTCTCATATTCCGGACATAATTCTTTTATTATGACCCCGAGGCTATAGATATCGTCAGTCTCCCTCGCCCCGTGGCTGCTTTGCTGTTCCGGCGAGATATATCCCTTAGTGCCCGCCCCTTGCTTCAATTCGGTATAGTCGCCCGTATCGGCCAAGCCGAAATCTATAATCACCACATTGCCACTTCCCTCCCGCACCATGATGTTGGTCGGTTTGAGGTCACGATGAACCACACCTCTGCTGTGGATATAAGCCACAGCTTCTATGATTTCTCGTAATATTCTCCGACGTTCCTCCTTATCCAAACTCCCTTCATTAAGAAGAGCAGACAGAGTCTTCCCTTCCACCCATTCCTCCACGATGCAGCTGCCGAGGTTATCCACTTCCTCAACTCCCACGACCTTCACCACTCCGGGATGGAGAAGACGGGAGTGGATCTCAAACTCCTTCTGCTGCCTCCTACGGGATTGGCCGGATTGCATTAGCTCCCTACGCAACCCTTTTAGAAGCCAAAAACGTCCATAACGCTTTCCGCGAGCCACGACATTTACTCCCGATTTATGAAGTATCTCTATTTCTGAAAATAAATTACACATCATCTAATCTCTCCCTTCATTCCTCGGCAGATTCACTCTCCCTGCTATTCAACTTTTGCAGCCATCCCCTATAGAATTCCGATACTTTTAAAATCTCATGGTCTATAAGTTCAACCCGCAGCTTGTGTGCGTCTTCCTCTCTGATTTCCTTAAAATCTTTTGGATAGGCGGCCCGATTGTTAATCTCCATCAATTTTTTCTGAAGAGAAACAACCGACTCATAGAAATCCGCATTGTTCTTTTCAAACTTAGGAAAAACATTTTTGTCGTAATCCTCAATCGCCTTATCAATCTGCCGGCATCCCTCCGAGTAAGCGGATTGCAGCTTTTCGCTGTATTTCCTGTCAAACTCCAAGCTGTTATTCAAAGAATCTTCCATCTCCCCCATTCTCTGCAACTCTTCCTGAAGCTGCATGATATGGTCTTGCTCTTTAATATTTTTCCTTTCCAAGCTTGCCAGTTGCTCTTTGGCCACTGTGGAAGCTTCCTTTGTTCGTATCGCCAATGTCCCGCCAAGCATAACCAACACCACTACAAGAATGCCCCCCATGATGCCTGCCAATACCGAGGAGTAACGTTTACGCCGATCATACATTCTCCTTACCTCAGAGGCATCTTTGGGCCTGTCCGTATCTGACAAACTCAGGCATCGGCTTGCAAGTTTCTTGTTATCAACACCTAACTGCTGCATAATTTCTCCAAGCCCTGCCACATCATTGCGGAAATCGGTGGTGAGCTTCGAACTCCCGAACCCCATCAACACCACACTCCCGTCGGATTGACGAACAATCACATTGGAAAGATTAATTTTTCCATGCTCAACACCTCTGTCGTTGACATATTCCACATTCCTGATTATATCATGCATAAGCCCGGCTTTCACCTTAGGAGTGAGATTGGAATTGCGGATCAAATCATCGAGGCCGGTCCCTTCCACCCATTCCTCCACTATGCAAAGTCCCAACCCCTCGATTTCTTCGACACCTACCGCGCTTACCACTCCCGGGTCATGAAAACGCGAGAGCACCTCATACTCATTAAGCAATCTCGCCCTGGCTCCTTCACTGTCTTGTGCATCCGGTCTGACCCCTTTAAGAAGCCACATCCTGCCGTAGCGTCGGCCTCGCGCAATAAGAATTTCGTCGTCGTCATTCAGAGCCAGTATTTCAATATCCCTGAATTTTGTGTTCACCTCAAATTCGGAACTCCCCTCCGATTTGATCTCCGACTCCTGATGATGATTATTATATATATCGTTATTGTATTTTTCGTTATCCTCCATGACGCATATATTTCATTCGCTCCTCTATTTCTCTTTCATGCTCGCTTCTGTTTTTTCCGCTGCCCTTCTCTTCCGCTCCTCTTTTACCCTTTTCGGTGGCCAAGTCGGTGGATCGCCGTTTGCTTTCACCTCTCTGCTGAATAAAATCATATCCCAATGGGAGCGATAATGGCAGTATCTTCCCAAGTAATACGCCTCCACATCAGAATAAAGTTGTTTCTTGTCCTCATCCCTCAGTTCAGGAAATCTACGGCGATTATAGGCTTCATCTCCTATTTTCTGCAATTTTGTGGTCAGATTAAATATACAGTCGTACCAATCAGCCTCGATTAAATCGAAGCGTGAAAACACGTTCCTATGGAAATCTTCAATAGTTCGGTCAGCCTTACTGCATGCCTCCAAGTATGCGCGCTTTCGCGTTTCGTCGCCATTCTTTCTCTTGCCAAGATCATCAGTCAAACTTCGCATTCTCTCGGAAACGTTCTTAACGGAATCGGAGAGGTCAGCGATATACCCCTCTTGCGTCTTAATTATCTCCTGCATTTCACCCACCTTCGAATAGGTCTCGTCAGTAATACTCCTCATTGACCAAACATATATCAATGTGCCCGTGCATAGCAGACCAAGAAGAGCCAATCCACAGATCGACATCAACCGCTTAGGGCGCTTGTCGCAGCGATTCATCAACTTCAGCAACCGATTGTAGTCAGCAGGCTCACTTTTTTCCACACCCTCGCAACTTCGTGCTATACGGCGATATTCCGGACATAGCTGGCTCATTATCGAGGCGATGCTCTTTAAATCATCTCTTTCCTCCTCTCTGCAGGCTTCGCTTAAGTCTGTGATCACCACGTCGCCACCGATGTCGCGCACCATGATATTATCAAGGCTAAGGTTGCCGAGATTCACCCCTTTGATATGTATCTCGCCCACTCTCTTTACAATATCTTGCATTATCCGGCGACGTTCCTCCTTTCCGAGCTTCCCCTCCTTAAGAAGTTCGGAGAGGGTCTTTCCCTCCACCCACTCCTCCACTATGCAAGGACCCAGACCTTCCACCTCCTCGAAGCCCGATGCCTGCGCCACTCCATATCCGGCAATACGGGAGTGCAGCTCAAACTCTTTCTGAAGTCGGAATTGTTCTTCTATTGAATCCTTCACATCGGGAGCGACCCCCTTCAAGAGCCATAGCCGGCCAAAGCGTCGGCATCGCGCAATGACATTGCGGTCTGTAATCCGGAGAATCTCGACATCAGTAATCCCCCCGCTCACCACCGAACCATCAAATTCCCCTAAATAACCTGATTCCGAAGTATTATCGGGGTTAAAATATTTATTCATTTATAAAACACTGCTAATGAGATATTAGTATTTTCAAGCCATACCGATGTACAACTTCTCAACTACAAAATTAAGTAAATTTCTATATAATCTTTCAATCCATATGAATAATTTTATTCTCTCGAAGAAATCACGCTTCTCACTTTCCTTCACATTTCCCCTTGGCGTCAGTAAAAAAGATCGCAAACGACATCTACATACAAAAAAAGGACATAAAAGGACTTTTTTATAATACTATAATCTACCTAAATTTGCATTGGAATCAATTGAAGTTGTTTAAATTTTTTCTTTGTCTGGATTTTGCCGGATTTCGGAGGTGATTTTTTAGCTCGAAGAGGAAGTTTAGCGGGCTAAACGACCGATGAAGATTTCTGTAAAATAAAACTATTTCAGTGATATTCATTAGGTGCCGGCCTTCAACCCCCGGCACCTTTTCTATTCCTTCTCCCCTACTTTCCGACTTCACCTGCCAAGAGTATCTTTACTCGTAAACCAATCCAAAAATTGAGAGAACATACTCTAAAATAGGAAAATGAAAGGAGAACAGATATTTTTTCGTAAATTTGCAAATGGGAGTAGCATCCCACAACCGACTATATGAACGAGCAAGAAATTCAAATAAGGAATTTATGTAAGAAAGTTGAAGAGACTGCCGCAATGGCGGTGGTCAAATCAAAAGACTTCGAGCGCCTTGCAATCAAGATTTTTGATCGCACCGGCTCTCTGCTTAGCCCTACTACTCTGAAAAGAATCTGGGGGTACCTCAAGGAATCTACCGTCACACGTAAGTCTACCTTGGATCTCCTCGCCCAATATTGTGGATGGCATAACTTCGACGAGTTCACTACCGGGAATTATCCTGAAATCGAAAGCGGATATGTGGATGTAAAGATCCTCTCTGCCCGCAACGACCTGAAAAAGGGATGTTTCGTAAAACTGATGTGGAATCCGTCGAGAATTTGCATAGTGAAATATCTGGGGGATTGCAAATGGGAAGTTATAAAATCTGAGAGCACGCGTCTCATACCCGGTGACACTTTCCGTTGTTCGGTCTTCATGTCAGGAGAGCCACTTTATCTTGAGGATCTCGTGCATGAAGGTGTGCAATCCGGCATTTACGTATGCGGACGCCGAAATGGAATACGTTTCGCAGTCATAGACAACCCAGACACAATCACAGCCCCCTAAAACTACTACAACTCACTCAAAAGGAGACCTATTTGCCCGTCTTCATCCATCTTTCAGGATACTTTTTTAGCTCTCATCGGTCGTTTAGCGAGCTAAACGACCGATGAGAGCTAAAAAAACACCTCCGAAATCCGGCTACATCCTGACAAAGAAAAAGTTTAAACAACTTTATAAGGTAGTGTAGTCGTTCTTGGTCATTAAATAAAAATGTTCCGTTCGTTTATCTCCAAGCGGTGAGGTTACGCCCGTGTTTGTATGATGAAATTTGAATCCGCTTTTTTCGCAGACACGTTTTGATTTGAAGTTGCCGTCGTAATGGGCACACCACACCACATCAATGCTCAATTCATTAAAACAGCGCGAAAGCAAAGCTTTAACCGCCTCAGGAATCAGTCCTTGACCCCAATACGGCTTACCAACCCAATACCCTATCTCTGCCTCACCATTATTCATATCTGTCGCGTGGAGGGAATTGAACGACATTATTCCGCAACAGCCGATAGCCTCATTTGTCTCTTTTAGAACAACGGCATACGTTTCCGGAGCAGAAAACACTGTCCGGATTATTTCCCGACTATTTTCCACAGATGTATGCGGAGGCCACCCTGCTACGGGACCGACGTCAGGATCCCGCGCATATTTGAAAAGACATTCAGCATCATCTTCCCGCCATGGCCTGAGTATCAAACGAGGGGTTTCTATCATTTCCTGTGGGATTGGGTCTTAATTTAATATTTCAAACACCTTGGATATGAACTGCCTGAATGCCTGACTGTATTGGATATCGCAAGTGGTACAGTGAGTAATATTTCCCTCCTGGGTCCCCATATCGTAGCGTGTAGTTTCCCCTTGACCGTCTTTATAGAGAGATACTGTGAAAATGGGATAATCGGTCCGCCCTTCGGCATCCTTCTGTGAAAGAATTATCTTAGTGTTCTTCTCCACAAACAGAGAGTCGGCAAGCGCTGTTAATTCTTCTGTTGTCGTAGAGGACAGTGTGCTGTCAGGTTTGTTCTCAAAACGCGCTACAGCCTTAGCGTTGTCTTTCAATACTATACAGCGCGTGCCACCAACCTTTGTTGACACTTCAACTTTTATCGAATCAATACCCTCGTCCAACTTCGTTATTCCATCATTGGCGACACTGCCCGTCGTTTGATTGGAAACACTGCAAGCAGAGAACAGTAAACCTATCACAAAAGAGAGTACAAACTGTGGTTTCATTTTCACCATCTTTATTTTTTATATTCTATAAAAATTTTCATTAGGTAGTGACCGGAAAATAATTGAATCCCTTTATCTCCTGGCCAACCGAGATTACGAATGTAAAGTTACAAAATTATTTTGATAAAAGGAGGAGTTTGGCGAATAAATGGCCATAGAGCGTAACGACAGAGACGAACGACAGAGACGAAGTCTTGATGCCCCGCTATAATGGTGTCTCCACCCACACAGCCCGACGCAGTGGCATAACCAACATGAACCTCACCCACAAATACACCTTCTACCGGGTGATACACTTCAGCGACCACAAAACCAAAAAGATATTTATAGACTACATCAAACTCTCCTCCGACGAAATCGCCGCCGAGATAGATGCAATCGTCAACGGCGTAAAATTCGAAGTATTCTGAGTAAATTATCCTTGTGTATTTATTAAAGTCTCCTGTCTATGAATAGACATAGAGACTCTATTGTTTATCATATATAAAGGCGCCTCTTTTATAGAGGAAATTTTGATTTTCCTGATTAAAATCCTTTTCAAGGCATTCTTTATATATTGCTTGATCTTTTGGGATTAATAAATCAAGTCGAAGATTATTAAATAGTGCAAAAGTTTCAATCAGAGGCTTGAATTTTTCTTTACCATTAGTCGATAGGCAATTATAGAATAACAATACTAACTCATATGGGGAAAGACTAGATCTCGCCATACTGGCGTATTGATATTTTTCCTCCTCTGTAAAAAGTTCTGAATCCTCTATGTATTTAAAGATACGATAAAGATGTCGAAAGTAGTGATCTAAAATTATTATTTCCTTATCCTTTTCGTATGCACTATAACCTTCATTCTTAATTAAATCCTTTAATCCCCAATCTGGATTCCAACCTTTAAGTTCGTAAATAGCATAAAAGACATTCCTTCCTTGAAATGATTCTCCATAATTTCTATCTGCCCCATCAATAGGAGAATAATGCAAACCATTCACAATACTTTCCTGCATTTGGAGCATTTGGAATAAGTTACTTTCAAATCTTTCCACAGCAATATCATACCGCTGTTGCTGATTTGCCTTGAATTGAACCCAAAAAGCTAAGAACGTCAATAATGAAGCAACAATTGCAATAAAAGGGCCCATTATACCACCGATGGTATCCCCTACCTGCCCACTGTCAGAAAAGTCTATTAAGCAAAAACTTGTAGATGTCAAGAGATATGGAAGAAAGCCTATTGCAATTATTAAAATAATTGCAATACAGAAATATATCCAAAAACTTCTATCAAAGGTGGTAAGGTTGGACCTCATAATGTATCTTCAAATTTTACATATTTTTGCAGCCTACTAGTTGGTTTTTCAGGAATGGTCATTTGGATTCTCCTTCCTATGAGAGGATTTAGATAACGTTCTCTAAAATTTCTATTATTTTTAAAGCCACAATAAGCAGCTATTTCAGACAACGAGCGTGGTTGGTTGCAGAATTCAATTATTTTTTCCTCAATGGTATTTTCTGTTTGACTTGTGTTCGACTTGTGCACTGACTTGTGCGTTGACTTGTGCGAATCCATCAAGTCGGACTCATTTGTGGCGTGGACATTGACACGGAATGCGGTGATGGCGTTTACGTCAAATTCTGCGGGAGGATTGCCGTTATCCTTAAGCATCTCCTGAACACGAGTAACGCCTCGGTTGAATTTATTGACATACTTCATCATTCTCATGGCTTCAGCCACAAGAGGATTGCGGTAATCATTAACCGATGGGAAATTCTCTGGACGAGCTTCACCATAAAGACCTCCGGCATTCATCACTTCAATGTAGTCATCAAACTGATATAACCGGATTGGCATATTGGCTTGATAATCCCTATGCATACAGGCGTTCATCAGCAATTCGCGGATTGCGCCTTCAGGATAATTCCAGACAGTCCTTTCTCGAAACAGAGTTTCCGGCACGGGACGCTGAGTTATTATGCCGTCACGAACAAAGGATTCCAGTGTAGGTAACATCTTATAAAGAGGACCGGCAAACTGACGCTCATTGAGAATGTCCCCTCCCTTATCTTTTCCAGCAAAACGTACGAACTGCACATAATCACCTAAAAGAAAATACTTGGGATTTTTGCCGAAAAGAATTATTCCGGCGTATGTCGGGCAATCATTATCCCGATCATATAAATGGATAGAGGCAAGTTGCTCCTTTATGTCGCGTTTATCGTTCGCAAGAGTCTCCTCATCAAATGCCATCGGGAGGTAGTTACTTTTGATGTAATCCACATCCAAATCCTCCAGTTTTGCACTAAGGCATGGTGTAGCATCAAAGGTTGCCATGAATGAGCAACGACGTTCAGCAAGTATTCTTTCTTCAGCTTCGGTAGCGATGTCTCGTCTTGGCCCAATACGGATAAATACTCTGCCACGATAGCGGACAGGCGGCAAATCAGAAGGACGCACCTCAGCAACCAACAAATCGCCTTCGGGATAAGAGAACCGTTCAACAGACATTGTCGGTAATGGAAGGATATTGCCGTCAGAGCGTATTCCGGCAATCTTTTTCAGAAGAGCATCATCCACCTTCATTCCGGCGATAGATCCGTCATCATAAGCACCAATAATCAGATAGCCGTTCTTTCTGGACGCAGGCATATCATTGGCAAACGCACAAATGGCCTCACAGAACTTGTCCATGTTGCCTGTACTCGTGGTGCGTTCCACTCGATATGATTCTGTGGACTTCAACAAGTCCAATACCTCTTCTTTAGCTATCATACTGATTTGTTGGGTTTCAGACTGCAAATCTACGAAAAATCCGTGAGATATGGAAATGTTATATATGAATTAAAATTATCAATTGAGCTTCACAATATTTGTAAAGTATATTGCTGAATCATTTTACTACTCCCAAAAATTAGCATTTATGTCAACTTTTTGGAGTGGCGATAAGACGTAAAATAATGTGCCTTTGTTGACACATTAAATGACTCACTAAAAAGATTGTGTCTATGTAGAATCCGAATAATCAAGAGTTGTATTAGAATTTCCCCAAAGTAGGTGGAACGAGTTGTATTTGTATACTAACAGGTATATTATATACCTGTTTATGTGATTAGTTTAGCCTTGCAAGGTAAGAATAACGAAGTATATCACATGGTGTCTTGATGACTCTAAGCATCAGCGGTGATAGATTAAATGATAGAATAAATGATAGATTAAACTCGACCAAAGACAATAGATAGATCAAACTTTGTCGGTTTTTCTACGTAAATAATCCGACAAAACGGCACCAGCCCCGATAATCACAGTGTGGATTATCGGGGCTGGTGTGTAATGGCGTCATCTGTATGGGGGATGATAGTTTTCTTTGAGGTACTCCTCAATCTCGCGGTCGGCATATAGGATTTTACCACCGAGGGAATAATATCCAAAAACGCCCTTGATACGATAGTTGGAGAGAGTGGAGCGACTGATCCTTAATCTTCGGGCAAGTTCAGCATCGGAGAGAAATATTTTTCCGTCGAAGAGTGGTCGGGCACATACAGCCAAATCCTGTGCATATTCCTGAATTGTATTGTGATAAATTTCTATAGGTATTTTAACACCTTTCTTGGGATTGCCAAAACCTAACAGACAATCAGAATAAAATGATACCGATGTTTCCGTAATGACTAATCCTGTAAAATATGAATACCCTATAGCAAAACGGCATACTCCAATTCTATAGAATTGTTCATTAGAGAATCCTTCTTTCCTTTTTGTATGTAATATTCAGTACTTTCCATAGCGCAAATTTACGCATTTTTCCTGCCATTTTCTATCATTTTACCCCTTATATATAACCATAACTGCCTTTGTCTCGTTTAGTCTGTATTCCATATATTTAAAGAATTACCTTCGTATGCATCTAAATCATCAATCGGCACAATTGGTTCTTGTTCAAATTCATCAATCCAGCCATCTATATACTTCATATTCCCCTCTAAGTCCAATGCATATGAATCACTTTGCTTACAAGTAAAGGTCTCCTTGTAGATGCATACTTTTGCTACTCCGTTTTGGAATTCGCAATAATGTTCAAATATAAAATCTGTTAACGAATTATTATAATGATCGATAAATCCAAATTTTCCATCAATACATACGCAAACGTATCCATCGTTAAATTCATAACGAGCAGGTAACACCTTATTATTCAAATCCTCGGCATCATAAATTACGGGGATTCTTAGGTTACCCGTTAAATCCATAAACCCCAACTTATTATCTTTTACAATAGCAAAAACACCCTCTTTCACTCGTCCTATAAAATCATATTCGATAGGACAGATGATTTCTCCATCGCATTTTATTATTCCCCATTTTCGAGTGTGATTCTCTTGAATGAATCGATTAATCTTAAATATGTTGTCGTGAAAATGTTGAATTACACCATATTCAAAAGGAACTATTATATTCCCGTGCTTGTCTATCACTCCATGAAATGGAATTGATAATCCTAAACGATTCTCCTTTATTTCTTGGCAAATGAAATAGCTATAATCCACATGACCAACGATTTCTCTATTGTTAATAAACAATTGTTCCATTCCAATCTCATGAAAAGGTAGACCGATAAGTCTATCTTTTAGTTTTGTCAACTCTTGACTGTCAGTTATACTATAATACATAGTTGCAAAATAAAAAGTTGTTTTAAACACTCAAACCCTCTTCTGGGCTCTAATTATTGAAGTTGGTTCTACTAATTGATGGATGTTAATTTGATGTAAAACAATTAAAATACAGCGCATTCCGTAAAGAATGCACTACATTATGGTCGCCAATCTGTAATATATTGAACCAATACCAGAATACGCCGTACTTGACAAAGATACAATTAAAAATCGGATTATGCCCTATCTTAGTCTGGCAAAACGTGGATATACCAGCCAATTCGACCTTGTTGAAGTAGTCAATGCCATTCTTTATAAACTGAAAAGTGGCTGCCAGTGGCGTCTGCTTCCGATGGCCATCTTTTTACTGGAGAATCTCCGTCTTTCATTACTGTTTTCAAACATTACCGGAAGTGGTGTAAGAAAGTAGACTGGGAGACAGCCTTCAGTCAGAATATAAAAGATAACAGGGATAAGGTTGATCTGTAAGCATTAACTTAACTACACCTCGCGATAAGTGTAAGCATTAACTCAACTAGACCTCGTGGTAAGTTGAAGTTCATAATATAGCAACATCGGCTACAACCCTATTAAGTTGTAGCCGATGTTGAGTTTTATTTGAAGTTACTATTTTACTAACTGTCGCACCGGGGTACTCATGATCGCTTCCGGATGGAAGCCTTTCCACTTATGAGGCAGTAGAACCTGTAGCTCTTCTTCCGTAGCCTTTTCAAACCGAGGCATCGCCTCTATGACGGAGTTCAGATATAGACGCGCATTGATGTCATGATTCCGACAGGTAACCAGCAACGACTGTATCACACACATATTCTCCGCCGATTCATGGTTTCCACAGAATAGATAGTTCTTGCGGCCAAGCGTTATTGGACGGATCTCGTTCTCGGCAAGGTTATTATCAAGTTTGAGTCGTCCATCCTTAAGAGACATCCCACTTGATGCCGCTCTGGATTGTAGATCTTTAAACTCTAACTTTGTCATAAAATTGGAGGTTGCAATTAGTGCAACCTTGCGATGCAAAATAACAACCTAACTGCAACCTCTAAAAGGTGTACTTGAGTTAGTGCTTACTCTGAAACAGTGTCCACATTAGCAGTTAAAGTCCCCACAAAACTGACGATGAAACAAAAGAAAAAAGAGGGCCTTGGCGAAATGGTAGTTGAACGCAATGACAAAGGTGAAGTCCTGATGCCCTGTTGCGATTGCGTTACCACCTATACAGTCCGTCGTAGTGGTATAACCAACATGTATCTCTCCCATAAATTTACAATCCTCCAGATGATGCACGTCAGCGGGCATAAGGCCCAAAAGACCTTCATGGACTACATCAAGCTCTCCTCCGAAGAGATAGCCGACGAAATCGCCTCCATGTCGAAGAAAGAAAGTGACATGTGGTAGGATTTAGTACCTCTCCAAAAATGTGGTCATTTGACCGTGTTTTTGGAGTGAAGAACTTGTGGGTTCAAAATCTTATCATTAATTTTGCAGTCCAGAAAGTTGACCAATTGACCACTTTTTGGGAGTAAACAATGATTATAAAACGCGACTACTATCTAAATCAGCTCATTTCAAGTAGACACAATGGGCTAATCAA